>ONHK01000022.1 GCA_900317625.1 uncultured Treponema sp. | reverse complement strand
CAAAATTAGCAGAAGAAGCTCTTGAATATAGTTAATTAGAGGGCTGGAGAGCCCAAAAACTTAGTGTTGTAATTGACACTAATCATAGGAGAATTTATGCGAAAACTGAAAAATATAATGATTACCGGCGGTGCCGGATTTATTGGCTGCAATTTTATTCATTATCTGCTTGGTGAATCAACAGCAGGCGGTGCGGCTTTTACAGATTCTGGTTTTGACGGAACAATTGTGAATGTTGACTGTCTTACTTATGCCGGAAATGCAGAAAGTCTAAAGGATATTGAAAAAAAATATGGCGGAAAACGTTACTTTTTTGAGAAAGTTGACATTTGTGACCGTCCACAGATTGAACGAATTCTGAAGCAATATGATATTGACACAATTATTCATTTTGCGGCAGAAAGTCATGTTGACCGTTCAATTTTAGGTCCGGAAGCGTTCATGAAAACAAACGTTATGGGAACTTTCACGCTTTTGGACTGCGCAAGAAATTTCTGGAAAAAAGAAGATGGTTCAATCCGCGATGATGTTCTTTTTCACCATATTTCAACAGATGAGGTTTATGGTTCTCTTGGCGCGACTGGATATTTTACAGAAACAACTCCTTATGATCCTCGTTCACCTTATTCTTCTTCAAAAGCAAGTTCTGACCATATTGTAATGGCCTATTACCACACTTATGGGCTTCCGGTTACTTTGTCGAACTGTACAAACAATTATGGACCGTTCCAGTTCCCGGAAAAACTTTTGCCTCTTATGATTTCAAACATAAAGGAAGGAAAAAATCTTCCTGTTTACGGTGACGGAAAAAATATCCGCGACTGGATTTATGTTGAAGACCACAACCGTGGCGTATGGCAGATTGTAAAAAAATCTCCGGCAGGTGAAAAATGGAATCTTGGCGGTGAAAACGAATGGGAAAACATAAAGCTTTTGAACACGGTCATTGATTTGACTTCAAAAGAACTTGGAAAAAATCCTGAAGAAGTTCGAAAAACAATCACATATGTAAAAGACCGACCTGGCCACGACCGCCGCTATGCGATTGACTGCACAAAAGCAAAAACAAAACTTGGCTGGGAACGCAAAATGACATTTGAGGAAGGACTTCTTTCTACAATAAAATGGTATTTGAATCACAGCGAATGGATTGACCACATAAAATCCGGCGCATATAAAGACTGGATAAAAGATAACTACGGCAACCGGTAGGATTTTACTTTGCTGTTTGCTGGCTGATGCGATAAAAATGTCTATGCGGATGCAAAACTTGATTTTTGACTGAAAGCATAGACATTTTTTATTTATAACTTTCGTAAACCGTATTTTTTGTCATAGTTTCGTTTTCCACAAAACTTTCATTGTATTTTTCAACAAGGGTAGGTTCCCCGGAAAAAAGCGAGCGCCCCAGATAAATACCTTTTCCTTCGATTTTGTTTCCAAGCGCTTCCAGAATAGTCGGCATAACATCAAAAGAACTGAATTTCCGTTTTTGGGTAACATTTTTTAGCTCTGGCACAGGATTTATGATTATGTCAAGAAATCTTCTGTCGTCCGCAATTTCTTTTTTATTCAAATCAGAATTTCTTGTAATAAAGTTATTTAACGGAGCATCCAGATAGTTGTGGTCACCAGTTATAACGATTGTTGTATTTTTGTACCAGGATTGAGTTTTTGCCCATTCAATGAAATTTGCAAGCTGAAAATCAGCGCACTCAAAGACATTTTCAATTTTTTCCTTGTAATTTTCTTTGCAGAGCGTACATTTGTATCCATCCGGAAAGTGCGTGTCAACCGTCAGCATTGAATACACAAAAGGCTTGTTCTGCGCAGAAAGATTTTCCAGCTCAATTTTTGCGAATTCATAAAGTTTTTGATCTTCAAAACCCCAGAAAACCTGATAGTTTTTGTCCAAAATATTATTTTCTTTGTACCAGTTTATATCATGGATTTCAAAATGCTGCTGCTCAAGCACAATATCTCTGTCTTCAAACTGTTTTTTTGAACCCATTGAGAAAACCAGATTATAATCCTGCTCATAAAGGAAATCCCCAAGTTTTTTCAATTTTGGAAGGCATTGTTTTTTGCCATTTTTTGTTACAAAAGGACTGAAATATGGAACTGCTGATGTTTTTGAAAAAAGTCCTGCAACAGTCCATGAAGTTCCCTGAAGATTTATTCCGCCACGCATGACGTTTTTGTCTCCGAAATTTATGTTTTCCTCTGCAAGCTGTTTTATGTTCGGCAGAAGATTTTCGCGCAAAAGCCCGCCGTTTTCTATGGAAGTAAAGCCTGGTTCCATGGATTCCATAAAAATGTAAATAAGATTACGTTTCTGTTCAGCCGGAATAATCCTAAAATCTTCCTCTGAAACAAAATTTTCCTGATAAAAATTTGACTCAGAAGGTTTTCCCAAGATATTTCTTGCAATTTTAAAATATATCCACATTTTTGCGGTTACAAAAAGAATTGAAACTGAAACAACAAATGAGCATAGCGTTGTTATTTTGTGAATCAGCATGAATTTTTTTTCATTTTTTACAAAAACGCACATGAATAACTTGAACGCGGCAAAGACAATCAATGCTGGAATCACAAAACCGAATAAAATTGATTTTCCAGTTCCGCTGTCCGCACCGGAAGTGTCTGCCGCAAGAACAAAAAACACATTCCACTGAAACTGCAGCGGATAGTTTTTAAATCCCCATGGAAGTGCAAAGAACAATGCGATTGAAAATAGAAGAACAGCATCTAAAAAAATCAGCTGGACAATTTCTTTGGTTTTAAGTTTCATTTTATCTAGGCTCAAAATTTTTATTTTTTAAGAAAAATTCCAGGCTCTGTTTCCAGTCAGGAATTTTGATTTTTAATTCTTTTTGAATCTTTGTTTTATCCAAAACTGAATATGCCGGGCGTTTTGCAGGAGCGCCATATTCTTCAGTTGTGCATGGAGTTATTTCACATTCTGCGGAAGTTATGCCAAGTTTCTTTTCCATTTCGTAAATTGTCTTTGCAAAAGTAAACCAGTCAGTCTGACCTTCGTCAGTGAAATTATAGATTCCAAATGCAGGAATACTGTTTCTTCCAAAGAAACTTTTTGCCTTCATTGTGCGCAAAATAATTCTTATAACAGCGTCAGCCAAATCACCGCAGAAAGTTGGAGTTCCGAACTGATCAGAAACAACTTTTATCTTATCGTGAGAATTAAAAAGCCTTGTCATTGTGTAGACAAAATTCTTTCCGTCAAAACCGTAAAGCCATGCAGTCCTAATAATGTAGTATTGCGTCATTGACTTCATTATTGCGTCTTCGCCGTTTGATTTTGTCTTTCCGTAAATTCCTGTAGGATTTTTTTGCGCGGTTTCTGGAATCGGAGCGCCCGCAGTTCCGTCAAAAACGTAATCTGTTGAAATGTGAATCAGCTTTGCGTTGTGCGCCCTTGCGACTCTTGCAAGATTTTCCGGTCCCGTGGAATTCAATTTTTCAGCATTTTCTGCGTCTTCCTCAGCTTTGTCAACGTTCGTATAAGCTGCGCAGTTTATAATCCATTTGATTTTTCCACCATCGGAATCCAAAGAAGGCTGATTATGATATTTTGGATAAAGTTCTGTTTCTTTTGAGGTGAAAAATTTTTCCAGAGTTTCATAATTTGTTATATCTGTCTCGCTGCCAGTTCCAATCCAGGCAAGCTTGTTTTTTTCAAGTTGACGGCAAATTTCTGTGCCCAACATTCCTTTGCATCCGGTGACCCAAATCATTTTTGTATCCTTAAATTTTTGTAAAAACGTAGTTGCAGAATGTTTTTATTCTGTTTATGAATGAAGTTTCGATTCTGCTTTCAAACATTGCGATTCTTGGAGCTTTGCATCCGCCGATTCCGTACAGAATCCAGTTATCTCCATCCTTAAAAAGTACGATTATTGATTTCATGTTGCGGGCTTTTACAGCGGTCATTCCTTTTATTTTCAGTGAATTTGAGTTGGAAGTTGTATAAATCAAATAATCTTCACCTTTTTCAATGGAAATCGGAGTAGAAATAATTCCGAATGGTTCCATGTAGAGTTCGGTTTCATAAGTGAACCGGCTGTCAGAAATCTGTTCCTGCTTTAAAATCTTTGCAGAAGAATAAAGGTCGTAGTAGCGTTCATGGCGTACTGACCAGTATTGAATTCCTGCGTAATGCTCAATGTCAGAAAGAACGTCAAAAAGTTTTTGCGGCAAATCCTCGTTTCCTGCATAAGGGCGGATTTGAATAAGTTCCGCAAGGTAATTCGGCGACAAATCTTTTATCTGCTCCTTCATCCGTGCAATCAGCGGAGAGTCGCTTTCAATTCCTATGTTCTTGAATTTGTCGATATTTCTTGCGACAACTTTACCTTCTTCAAGAAGTTTTAGGTCTTCATCTGTTACTTTGCTGTTGAACGGCAATGCAAATCCTAAAGAAGAAATTAAATAAATTGTAAAAACTGTAAAAATCTTTTTCATATATTTTATAATAATAGAGTTTATTTTATTTATTTTCAATAAACACTTGTGATATAATATGGTTACTATGATTTCTAAAAATATTAAGTCAATTTTGGAAAGTCCTACTGCGGGCGTGATTAGAAAAATGTTTGAAGAGGGCGCGATTTTAAAAGAAAAATTCGGCGCTGATAATGTATATGATTTTAGCTTGGGAAATCCGGATCTTGATCCTCCTGAAGAAGTTCTTGCCGCGATTCAGGATGTTGCAAAGGACAAAAGCCATATGTGCCACGGATATATGCCTAATGCAGGTTACCCGGAAGCGCGTGCGGCAATGGCTAAAAAAACTGCGCTGGAGCAGGGCGTTCCAGTTTCTTCTGATTCTGTTGTGATGTCAGTTGGTGCGGCAGGAGCAATGAATTCTGTTATAAAAGCTCTTGTAAATCCTGGTGATGAAATTATTGTGCCGTGTCCATATTTTGCCGAATACGACCATTATATCCACAACCATGGCGCGGAAATTTGCCGTGTCCAGACAAAAGAAGATTTCAGCCTTGATGTAGAGGCGATAAAAAATGCGCTGAATGAAAAGACAGCCGCAATCATAATAAATTCACCGAATAATCCTACCGGAAAAATTTATTCAGAAGATGATATAAAGTCTTTGGCTGCAGTTCTTGACGATTTTGGAAAGAAAAACGGTCGTTATCCATATATCATTGCGGATGAACCTTACCGCGCGATTGTCTACAACGGAAAAAAAGTTTCTCCAATTTTTCCATATTACAACAACGCAGTTATAGTCACATCTTTTGCAAAAAATTTGAGCGTTCCTGGAGAACGAATCGGATACATTGCTGTAAATCCAACCGCCTCTGATTTTAAGGAAATGGTTCAGGCTTGCATTGTTACAACCAGAATCTTGGGTTACGTGAATGCACCGGCATTTTTCCAGAAAGTTATTGCAAAAAGCTGGAACGCAAAATGCGATTATTCCCTTTATGAAAAACGCATGAAAGAAATTACAGAAGTAATGGATTTTGCCGGATTGAAATATGCTGTTCCGGAAGGTGCTTTTTATCTTTTTGTAAAAGTTCCGGACGGATGGAATGGTGATGATTTGGCATTTACAAACCACTTGAAGAAATTCAATGTTCTTTGTGCGCCGGGAAGCGGCTTTTCAGGGAAGGGGTGGTTCCGCATTTCATATTGTGTTTCCGAAAAAACAATTCTTAATTCAAAGGATGCTTTTAAAAAGGCTGTAGAAAGCAAATAATCTGCAAATGAAAATTCTTATGGTAAGCGCAGAAGCTATTCCGTTTGCAAAAACTGGCGGACTGGCGGATGCAGTTACAGCTCTGTCAAAAGCGCTTGTTGAGGCAGGGCATGAAGTAAAAATTCTGATTCCTCGATATTATTTTATAGACCGAAAAAGTCTTATGCTGGAAAAAAAGTCGGTTCTTGTAAAAATTGGCTTTTCTGATATTGTTGTGAATTTTTACAGCACGACTTACGAAAATGTCCAGATTTATTTTGTTGACTATGAAAAGCTTTTTGGGCGTTCTGGAATTTATGGTGAAAATGCGCAAAGTTCATACGCGGACAATCCGTTGCGTTTTAATGTTCTTGCAAGAGCGGCTTTTGCGCTTTGCCGCGAATTGAACTGGATTCCAGATATAATGCATGCAAACGACTGGTCCAGCGGAATGGTTCCGGTTCTTTTAAAATATTTTGAAAAGGAACCTTTCAGGAATACAAAATCCGTTCTTACAATTCATAATCTGGCTTATCAGGGAACTTTTTCTGACCGAGCCTTTCCGTTGCTGGGGCTTCCTTCAGAATTTAAGACAAAAGCGTGGTTTGACCAGTACGGCTCGATAAACTTTTTGAAGGCGGCAATTTTTTGTGCCGATAAAATCACAACTGTAAGTCCTTCCTATGCAAAAGAAATTTCCGGTCCTGAATTTGGCTGTGGCTTGGACGGATTAATACGCCTGCGTTCAAAAGATTTTGAAGGAATTATTAACGGTGCGGATCTTTCTGAATGGAATCCTGAAAACGACAAGTATATACCTGCAAGATATTCAAAGGAAAACATTGAAAAAAAGGCATTGAATAAAGCTGAGCTGCAAAAACGCTTCGGCTTAAAAGTTGACTCTGAAATTCCTGTGATTGGAATTGTTTGCCGGCTGGTTGAACAAAAGGGAGTCAGGGAACTTTTTGCCCCTAATTATGGTTCAATGTACAGAATGTGCAAGGATTTTAATGTGCAGTTTGTTATTGCCGGAACAGGTGAATCCTGGTGTGAAAATGAAATAAGAAATCTTTCAAATGTTTTGCCAAATCTTGCCCGCTTTGAAGGATATTCAGAAGAAGTAAGCCATCTTATAGAAGCCGGTTCTGATTATTTTTTAATGCCGTCAAAATATGAACCATGCGGATTGAACCAGATTTATTCTATGATTTATGGAACTTTGCCGATTGTTCATGATACAGGCGGTTTAAGCGATACTGTAACTCAATTTGATGAAGCTAAGGAAAGCGGAACAGGATTTAAATTTACAGATTTGACTCCAGATGCAATCTACGGAACTGTAAAATGGGCACTTTCGTTCTTTACCAATAAAAAACTGATAAAAAAACTGCGCCTTCAGGCAATGAACCAAGATTTCAGCTGGAAAAAATCCGCGGAAGAATATATAAATAAAATTTACAGGAACTAGAATTCAAACCAGTTTCCATCTCTTGTTAAATACCAGTCGGCAAGAACCTGGGATTTGTCGCTGTTGTACCAGCTTATGCTTCCGTCTTTGTTCAGGATTACAACGCGTGTTGCATTCTGGCAGACTTTTATAGGAAGTGAAGCCGAACGCCTGAACTGAAAATTCGTGTTTGAATTCAAGTTGCAGGAGCGGATAGAATCTTTTCCGATATTTGTATACAAGAATGGATATTTCAAATATGTGAACGCTTCTGAATCTTCATCGTTAAGCCTAAGAATTGAAGTCGTCATTTTTGAGATAATATTAAATTTGAATACAATTGTCTTTTTTACATTGTCCTGGCTTTGGATGCTGATTCCGTAAATATTGTTGTCCTGAACAGAAAGCGCAAATGCAACATTTCCTTTAAGATTCATTGGAACAGTTTCTCTTGTTGTAAGGTCAACGCACAAAAGAGAAGAGCGTGGATTTGTCGCAAACGATTTCGCAACGTAAAGTTTTCCGTCAGAACAAAGAACTGCATCCTGAAGTCCTGCACCCGTATAAACTTCCTTTAAAGAATTGTTTTCCATATCAAAAAGATTTACGACGGAGTTGCTTTCCATTTCAATAATTTTTGTTCCAAAAAGCCGTACAGACTGCAAACTGTTTTTCGGTGTGAAAAGAGTTTTTACTTCAGGTTTTGAATAATCGTAAAGCTGAACTGGCTGGCGGGTTCCTTTTGACCACAAAATCAACTTATCTCCATAAGTAATCATCTGGGTTTGTCCAGGATTTTCACCAAGTCTGTTTACAATTCCTGTGTCGTAAGAAGACTTGTACAAAGATTTTCTTGTAAGAAAGTAAAAATCTTCACCGATAGGCGACATATCAAGAATTTTATCGTATGTATTTTCTGTAAGAAGAGAAAAATTCTGAACATCTGTTTCAACAGAGGAATTTGTCCTGTAAACATTTCCGCTGTTTGAGCATAAAAGAATTTCTCCGCCAAGTTTTGTTCCGCATGTGATTGCATCCAAAGAACCGCGTGGACCTTTATAGGTTTTTATAATTCGCGGGGGAGTTACACCCTGGTTGCTGTCGTTTTCCAGTCTTTGCAGCGTATAAGTGCCTTTCATGTCATTTTCAAGGTAATAAAGATCTGAATCAGACTTACTCTGAAGAATAATTGCATTTTCAGCTTTTACAGTGTATAGAATATTTCCAGAAAGCGCATGGCTTACATAGATAGTATTGTCTTTTATTCCGGCAAGATAAAGATTGTTGTTAAAAAGAACTGCTTGCTCAAGTCCTTGCATGACTGGAAATTTCTGCTTTAATCTTCCGGTTGTCATGTTGTAATAAGAAAGATTTCCGGCTGGAGAATACATTACCGCAGTTTTTTCGGTCGCACTTGTGGAAGCGTAACTTACAATTCCTGTATTGTCATGGATTTTATCAACAACAGAACCATCCGTTGCCCTGATAAAAACAGCACCGTCAACAGTAGCAGTTCCTACAATGATAAAAGTTCCTTTCGCCGAATACGAAAGGGATGTAATTGAATCAGAAAATCGTCTTGCAAATTTTCGGCTTAAAGTATCCCAGTTCCATACGGAAATTCTGTTTGTTGAGCCGCCATCTGTTTCGTAAACGGCAATTTCTTTTCCGTTTGGAGAAACTACAGCCATTTTTATTTCCATATCAGAAATCTGATAATGTTCCCCCTGGTCATCAGAAGTCCATTTTACAAGAAAACCATCCTTTCCAATCGTAAAAAATGATTTATCAAAATCACCTTCCTGACTGGCCGGAACAACCATATTTATAGCTTCCTGATGAGCCTGTGTTGAGATATGCGACTGTGCCAAAATGGAAAAATTTGCTCCAGAAAAAATTATGGCTGAAGCAAGAAACAAAAATTTCGAAAAATTTTTCATTTTATTTTTTTCCTTTAATTAAGTTTATAAAATAATGAACGTCTCCATTTATTCCGATTACAAACATAACGGCAATAAATGCAATTCCGACAAACTGAATATAATATAGAATTTTTGGCGATAATTTTCTACGGAAAACAAGTTCAATAAACGCAAACAAAATAAGTCCGCCATCAAGAATCGGAATAGGAAGAAGATTCATGATTCCCAACGAAATGCTTATGATTGCCATAAAACTTAATGTGTTTACAATTCCAGTTTTTAATGAATCTCCGAATGATTCTTTTACAGCCTGACCCATCATATCTGCAATTCTTGCCGGCCCGGAAACTGTCTCAGAAAGGTCAACGCCTTTGAACAAAGTTAGAAATCCCTTTACAGTAAGATACGAATATTTACAGGTTTCAACAAAACCTTCTGAAATTGCGGGCAAAAGCCACTTAGGCTTCTTTTCTTTTTTTTCAAGGCTTTCCGTCCGTGCTATGATTCCGATTTTTCCGCCACCAGTTTTTTTATCCATTTCTGTATGGACTTTAAATTCCAGCTCTTTTTCATCTCTTAAAACTGTAAGAATAATATCTTGATCAGGCTTTGTACTGATTTGCTCAATTAAATCAGAAAAATCTTCAGTTCTTTTTCCGTCAATCTTGATTATAGTATCGCCGCTTTGAATTCCTGCCTCTTTTGCAACACTTGTTATTTTCGCATGATTTTTGTCATCTGGAACATCAATTCGGTTTGAATAAGAATAATATGTGTAGCCAATAAGACTTATACAGGTTAGGGCAAAAAAAGCAAAAAAAAGATTGAAGAACGGTCCGGCGAACGCAATCAAAAGTCTTTTAAAAGGATGCACACCGTACATTGAGTCCTTTTCTGCCTCAATATGATCCAATCCGGCGTCCAAGGATTTCTGAAAATCTTTTTCACCTTTCATTGAGCAGTATCCGCCGACTGGAATCAACGAAAACCTGTAATCTGTGTCACCTTTTTTTCGGTGGAATAATATCGGACCAAAACCAATGGAAAACGCTTCTACTTTTACACCGAAAATTTTTGCGGCAATAAAATGTCCCAGCTCATGAAAAAAAATAAGAAAAAAAAGGAAAACAAGTCCAATTATTATTCTCATTTAAGAATTTCCTCTGCGATTATTCTGGCTTTTTTATCTGCTTCAAAAACATCTTCAAAGCTGTCAGGTGATTCTGTCCAGTCCTTTTCCAAAACTTTTAATACAACTTCAGAAATTTCTGTAAATTTTATTTTTCCAGAGATAAAATTTGTAACTGCGATTTCGTTCGCTGCGTTGTAGGCAATTGTGTAAGAGCCGTTTTTTTGAGCGGCGGTAAAAGCGTACTTCAGCATAGGAAAATCTTCATAACGCGGCTTGAAAAATGTCATCTCATGGTCAAATAAATCAAACGGTTTTAAATAATTTTCCTCATTTTTTGGAAATGTAAGTGCAGAGTAGATTGGATGCTTCATGTCAGGATCACTTATCTGGGCATAAAGCATTCCATCATTTGTACGTACAAGAGAATGGACTAAACTTTGCGGATGAACAACAACCTGAACTTTTTCAACTGGAAAATCAAAAAGTCTGTTTGCTTCAATTACCTCAAGTCCTTTATTTGCAAGACTGGCAGAATCAATGGTGATTTTTGTTCCCATGCTCCACGTAGGATGTTTCAAAGCGTCTTGCATAGTAACTTTTGTAAGTTCCTCTTTTTTTAAAGTCCTGAAAGGTCCGCCGCTTGCAGTTATAACAAGTTGACTTATATTTTCATTTCCAATCTGATTCACAAGACTGAAAATAGCAGAATGTTCAGAATCAACCGGAATTATTTTTGCATTTCTTGTATCAGCAAGAGATTTTATTAGCGGCCAGGCCATGACAACAGTTTCTTTGTTCGCAAGTGCCAAATCTATCCCTGCGTCAAGAACAATTTTTGAAGGAAGCAATCCTGCAGAACCGGCAATTCCATTCACCACAATATCAGGTTCTGATTCTTCAATCAGTTTCTCTATTCCGGCAATGCCATCTTCTGAAGTCAATGAGCATTTGCAGTTGAATTCTTTTGAAAGTTTTTCAAGCTCTTCTTTTTTTGAGTTGCAAGTTATTCCGCAAACAGAAAATTTCTGTGGAAATGCACGGCAAATATTCAGCGTGTTGCTACCGATTGAACCTGTACAACCTAAAACTAATACTTTTTTCATTTATTACCTGATATATAATTATTTTGCTGCTATTTCCGGATGAAAAAGAAAATAAGAGGCAACGTAAAAAATCGGGGCAGAAAAAACAATTGAATCAATGCAGTCAAGAATTCCACCCCGACCAGGAATTACATTGCCACTGTCTTTGATTTCTGCAGAACGCTTAAAAACAGATTCAATAAGGTCTCCTGTTATTGCGGCAATTGAGCTTAAAAATCCCAAAATTATTGAATAATACAATGGACCTTTAAAAATTTCCGGCCATATATATTTTGCAAGAACGCAAGAGGCAACAGCACCTAAAATTCCACCAATAAAACCCGCGATGCTTTTGTTCGGGCTTGCCGCAAATATATTCCGGTTGTTTTTTCCTAAAAGAACTCCAAAAAGCCACGCAAGAGAATCATTCATAAAGACTGTAAAGAGAAAAAGCCCTAAAAAAATTGTAGATTCCTTGAACAATGTGATTCTTGTTATGAAAGTTAAAAGAAAACCGCAATAAAAGACAATAAAGATTGAAGAAGCCAGTCGCAAGTTTGATTCCTCGAATGTTTTATGCCCAAAAACTTCTGTTCCCATAAGAATCATTGCCGCAATCAAAAAAGCCCAGGTTGAATATTCAAGTCCAGAAAAACCGTTGTTTATTAAAATTGTAAGATATTCAATAAGCGGCATTACACAAGAAAGAATTATTAAAAGTTTTCTGTTGAGCAGGGGAGTTTTTTTCTGAAATATTCTATAAAGCTCATCTGCCGCAAATGCAGAAACAATGCAGGCCAGCGCATTGATAGGAAGATGATTCCAGTAATCAATAAAAACAATTCCAAGAACAATCGGTATTCCTATAAAAAATGTAAGCAATCTTTGTGCAAGCTTTGTCATATTCCACCCATTCTTTAGTTAGAGTTTACGCCGCCAAAACGTCTTGTGCGTTTTTGGAACTCCTCAATATCGGTATAAAACTCTTCCTTATTATAATCCGGCCATAGTGTTTTTGTAAAAACAAATTCTGCATAAGCGGCGTGCCACAAAAGAAAATTGCTGAGCCTAAGTTCTCCGCCGGTTCTTATAAGCAGATCCACGTCCGGTAAATCTTCAATATCAAATGATTTTGTCACAGATTCTTCTGTAATCTGCGAAATATCAGGATTTTCTAAAACAATTTTTTTTATTCCACGGACAATTTCATCTCGTCCACCGTAATTTATTGCAAGAACAACTGTAAGTCCTGAAAAATCAGCTGTCTCTTTTTGAACATTTATGATTTCCTGCTGAATATCTTTCGGAAGTCCAGCCAAGTCACCAATATGTTTTACACGTATTTTATTTTCTTTGTAAAACTGGAACTCAGCCCTAAGATGACCACGGATTAAATTCATTAAAAATCCAACTTCTTCCTGGGCTCTTTTCCAGTTTTCTGTTGAAAAAGTGTAGAGTGTTACATATTTTACACCGATTTCAGCAGCAGCTCTGACAATATTCTTTGCGGTTGTAAGCCCTTCTTTGTGCCCACTTGTGCGAGGAAGATTGCGTTGTTTTGCCCAACGGCCATTGCCGTCCATAATTATTCCAATATGAACAGGAACTGCTGCCTTATCAATCATTATTCCAAGATTTCCTTTTCTTTTGTTTCGTAAATCTTATTGATTTCACCGATGTATTTATCTGTAAGTTTCTGAAGAGCATCTTCTTCTTTTTTGAGTTCGTCTTCTGTAATTTCAGATGCCTTCTGTTTCTTTTTCAAATCATCGTTTCCATCACGACGGATGTTGCGGATTGAAGTTCTTGCTTCTTCAGCATAAGTTTTTGCCTGTTTTACAAGTTCCTTGCGGCGTTCTGCTGTTAACGGCGGAATCGCGATTCGGATTACTTTTCCATCATTAGAAGGATTTAATCCAAGATCTGCTGTGAGAATTGCTTTTTCAATTTCTACAATCAAAGACTTGTCAAACGGCTGGATTATAACAGAGCGTGCCTCTGGAATAGAAACTGTAGCTACCTGATTAAGCGGAGATTTTGTTCCATAATAATCTACACGAACTTTATCAAAAATAGCCGCAGATGCGCGTCCTGTGCGAATTCCATTGAATCTATCTTTTAATGAAGCAACGGTTTTTTCCATTTTTTCTTCTGACATATAAAATCTCCTAAGGTTTTGCTTATATTATAAAACAAAAAAGCGGCCAGCGCAAAACCGGCCGCTTTTTATTTCTTTAGCTATTTACCAAGAACGAAAAGGATAATCTTTTCAAAAGACAAGTTTGCGCCAGCTGCTTTTCCAGCTTCTGCAAGAGCCTGCTTTACAGTGATTTTTTCATTGTCAAGGTAAGGCTGATCCATAAAGCAGTTTGAAGCCAAAAGCTTGTTTACTTTTCCTTTAAGGATTCCTTCTTTTACATTTTCAGGTTTCTTAGCCATAGCAGGATCTTCTGCCATCTGAGCCTTGAAAATTTCTGTCTGTTCATCAATATAAGACTGAGGAACATCAGACTGGTTGATGTAGTCAGGTTTGTTTGAAGCTAAATGAAGACAGCAAACATGTGCAAAGTCCTTTACAGATTCTGCTTCTGAACCTTTTACAACTACAACAGCGCCAATTTTATGGTCGTGGTGAACATAAGTAGAAGCAACGCAACCAGCTGGAACTTCAATATATTCAGCGCGTTTTACAGACATATTTTCGCGGAACTTAACAAGAATTGAGTCGATAAGTTCCTTGTGTTCTGGAAGCACTCCAGATGTCTTTTTTGAAAGAGTTACCTCAGCAGCTTTTTCAGCAACATTGATAAAGTCAGCATTGTTAGAAACAAAGTCAGTCTCGCAGAGAGTTTCTGCAATAGCAATCTTGTTTCCATCCTGCTTTACAACGATGCGACCTTCCGCAGCTGTACGGTCAGTTCTTTTAGCCATAGCAGCCAATCCTTTTTCTTTCAAAAGTTTTTCTGCTTCAGCAACATCACCGTTAGTTTCGTTAAGAGCTTTTTTACAATCAAGCAATCCTGCGCCAGTAGCGTCGCGGAGTGCCTTTACGTCATTAGCTGTGTAATTCATTTTAGCTCCTTATTTATTCTCGTCGTAAATCTTATCTTCATCTACAAGCTGGTTTTCTTCTTCAGCAGGAGCTTCTTCTTTAGCTTCTGTTGGCTGGTAGTTTGTATAATCAGAGATTTCTTCGTCCTCTTTCTTGTTTGCGGCGTCTGTCATAACTTCTTCGTCGCTGTCAAGATTTTCAAGGATTTTAAGACCATTCTCGTTGTCAGATTCAATTACAGCATTTGCAATGATTGAAGTGAACAATGAGATTGCGCGGATAGCGTCATCGTTTCCTGGAATAGGGTATGTGATTCCCTCTGGGTTACAGTTTGTGTCTACAACTGCAATGATAGGGATTCCCATGCGGCGAGCTTCTGCAACAGCAATCTGTTCCTTGTGTGTATCAATTACAAAGATGATTCCTGGAAGTTCCTTCATTTCTTTGATACCGCCAAGGTTCTTTTCAAGTTTAGCCTTTTCTTTAAGAAGGGCAGAAACTTCTTTCTTTGTAAGTTTTTCGATTGTGCCGTCAACTTCCATCTTTTCGATTTTCTTGAGGCGCAAAAGTGATTTTTTGATTGTAGAGAAGTTTGTGAGCATACCGCCAAGCCAGCGGTTGTTTACATAGAACATTCCGCAGCGTTCAGCTTCCTTCTGGATAGCCTGCTGAGCCTGTTTCTTTGTGCCTACGAAAAGCACTGTTTTTCCTGAAGCTACTGTCTTTCTAACTGCTTCGTAGCTGTCTTTGATTGCAGCGATTGTTTTCTGCAAATCGATGATGTGGATTCCGTTTCTTTCTGCGAAGATATACTTCTTCATGCGTGGATCCCAACGCTTTACCTGATGTCCGAAGTGTACTCCAGATTCAAGCAGGTTTTTCATGGTTACAACTGCCATGATGTTCTCCTTCACTGGCAAGATTTCTTGCCCCGTACTCTTTTTCTCGTGGCTAAAAGCCCGGAAGATTTGATATAAAATATATCAAGCAGTCTAATTCAATATAGAATAATTCTGCTCTTTTAAAATATCATAAAGTTCATGGATTGGCAAGCCTGTAACGCAACTTTGTGAGCCTTCAATTTTTTCTATGAAAATAGAAGCCAGACTTTGTATTCTGTAGCCACCTGCGACACCGTGCCATTCACCGCTTTCCAGGTACCACTGAATTTCTTCATCCGACATCGGTGCAAAAGTGACATTTGTTTTTGCGACACGTGAAGTTGTTGATTTTTGTTTACCATTGTATAAAACGATTGCTGTTACAACAGTGTGGGTCCTTCCCTGAAATTCCTTTAGGAATTCTGCCGCCTCGTCTGCGTTCTGCGGTTTTCCGTAAATTTTCTTGTCTTTGATGATTACTGTGTCCGCGCCCAGAACCCACTGGATTTCCTGCTGGGAAGGAAGCGAATGAATGACCGCTGAAACTTTTTCACGCGCAAGAAGTTCAGGAACATCCTCAATGTCAACGCTGCTTGTGAGTGTTTCATCGATATTTGGAAGAATTACCTGAAATGGTATGTCCAGCATTTTTAATATTTCCTGTCTTCTTGGTGAAGATGAGGCAAGGATTATAGGTTCCATCTGATTCTCTGTTTGTTTTTGGAATAAGAATTTATTGCCACGGCAAAATACCTGCGGCAATAAATTTGTTTTTTTATTTTGCGTCTGCGTCTGATTTTGAATTTCCAGAAGAAGAGTCAGAGCCGCTGATGCTTTTTAAAAGTTTCAAGGCCTTTGAACGGATTGGTGAAGCATAATGATAATCTGCGGCAATTTTTGAGAGCGAATCGATGATGATTTTTTTATTTTCTGTGTTGTCCGCAAGTTTCGCATAGGCATCGATAACCTCAAAGGCGAGGGAAGAGGTCGGGTTCAGAATCTGGTTTCTTCTGTTTGCAAAAGAGATTGCGTCTACAACTTCATCATTTGAATTGATTCCGATTTCTCCAAGTGAATTTACAGCTGCTGAAATAACCATCGGCTCATTTTCGGCAAGAGCGACTTTCACAAGGTAATTCTTTGATTCCTCTGTCTTGATTTTTCCAAGCGCAAGGCATGCTCTGCGGCGGATGTCCGGATAATTGTTCATAAGGCGGCCGTTTGTCCTTGACTGCGAAGTGATTCCTTCGCCTGCAAGCTGGTTCAGCGCCTTCATTACATCTGGAGAAGAGTTGCCGTTGTCAACAGCTTCTTCCAGAAACTGCATCGCGACAAGCTTGTTGTCATATTCATCAGACTGGGCAAGGCTCAGGATTACAACACCGTCAACATCGCTCATATATTCTTCTTCTACGGAAGTTTCTGATTTTGAAGATGTGGAATTAGCTTTCTGGACTTTCTGTTCCTGTGCAAAAATCAAAGATGTCATCAAAAGGCATCCTGCGGCAAGAACAAGTTTTTTTGTCATTTTCATTAAATTTTCCTCCTGGAAAATACATTGTGTACAATAAATTATAAATTAACTATTTGATAAAATCAACAAATCTGTTTTAGTTCTGAAGCTCTGGAATGTTAACCATCCATTTTCCGTTGATTCTTACAAAATTGTAGTAAACTATGTCACGGTCTTGCATTGGCTGAACCGCTTTTACGGAATCACGTGAAATGTATCGGATTTCTTCTACAGAGCGGCCTTTCCTTGATGGAACAAAAACATAGCGGAAGTAGTCGTTCAGGTTTGAAAGCCGCGTTTTTGATGGAAGCCTTTTTGATGCGTTCAAAAGATTCCTTGGGTTTGACCAGTATCTTAAAGATTCCGGGTCGATATATTTCATCCATGAGTTAAAATCATAATCTGACATTATTATTGAAAGTTCTTTTATTATCTGGAGAATTTCATTTTTATCAGCGTTGAATTCCGCCCGCGTAATCTGCACGCCTTGCGTTGAACGGTTGAATTCGTCGTCAGTTTTTGCTGGCTGCTCAGTTTTTTCACCCGGAATAAATTTTTCCTGCTGCTTGACTTCTGTCTTTGTTGAGTTGCAGCTGACAACATTAAATAGAAAAAATATTGAAATAATCGAAAAAAATAATTTGCTTAGCATATTTTGTATCTTACAACGCTTGTATCTTTTCGTCAAACAAAGTAATTTCTTTTTATATGACTAAAGCTATTTTTCCAGGGTCTTTTGATCCGCCTACAAATGGACATATCAATATAATTCAACGTGCCTGTAAAATTTTTGATGAAATTGATGTTGTGATTGCTGTGAATAATGCAAAAAAATGTCTTTTTTCCGCCGAGGAGCGGCTTTCTATGCTGGCGGAACTTGTAAAGCCATTCAAGAATGTTACGGTTCATACATATTCCGGGCTGATTGTCCGGTATGCGGTGGAAAACAATGCGAAAGTCCTTATCCGGGGAATCAGGAACGCCACAGATTTTTCTTATGAATTTGATCTTTCCCTTATGAACCATAATTTGAACCCGGAAATAGAGACGATGTTCATTCCGACTGACCAGAAATATATTCTTTTAAAAAGCAGCGCAATCAAGGAGCTGGCTCAGTTCAAAGGGGATATTTCCGGGATGGTTCCTTCTATTGTTCAGAAGGCACTGGAGCAGAAATATTGATTTTTGTGCGGAAATTTCTGTTTTTTGCAGATTTCTTTAATTTGGTTGACATTTTATCTTAATCTGCTATACTTTATTGACATACTGATTCGAACTGTTGTATTATAGACCGCAGTAAATCAGATAATAATCTTATTAGTGAGGTTTATAAATGGCAGTACCTAGATCGAAAACATCTAAAGCCGTTACAAAAAGACGCCAGTCAATCAATATGCGTTTGGCATCTCCTCAGCTTGTTGAATGCAACAACTGCGGAAACTTGATCCAGTCGCATCGTGTTTGTCCTAAATGCGGATTCTACCGCGGACGCCAGGTTATTACACCTGAATCAAACGGCTAAATTAAGGGGAAAAATATGGACGAATTGTTCGAAAAAATCAAAAAGCTTATCGCTGAAAAATTGGATATTGATGAATCAAAAATTACTCTTGACTCATCATTCCGTGGTGATCTTGGCGCAGACAGCCTTGATACATACGAACTTGTTTATGCTATCGAAGAAGAACTTGGCGTAAGCATTCCTGATGAAAAGGCTAACGAATTTGAAACTGTTCGCGATGCTTATGATTTCATCAAATCACAGCAGTAAACTATTTTATTGTTATGTGCAAAAACACAGGCTATATGCTTGTGTTTTTTTTTTGTTAAAATTATAGTTTCTATAATGAAAAAGATAATTTCCTGTGAAAGAAAAAAGGCTCTTTTGGAATTTTGCAAGCCTCTTGGATTAAAATTTAAAAATCTTGAAATTCTGGATTTGGCTTTTCATCATTGTTCGTATTCAAACGAGAATCATTCAGAAAAACTTTATAACAATGAGCGGCTGGAATTTCTTGGAGATTCAGTTTTGGGACTGGCGACTGCAGATTTTCTTTATAAAGATATGAGTCGTACCCATGCGGAAGGTGATTTGGCGAAAATAAAAGCCGTTGTTGTTTCTGAAAAAACTCTTGCACCAATCGGGCTTAGATTTGGAATTGATAAAATGCTGGTTCTTGGGCACGGGGAAGAAATGACCGGCGGACGCAAGAAACCTGCGATTATTGCGGATTGTATGGAAGCGATAATAGGCGCGTATTATCTGGATTCGGGATATGATGCCTGTGAAAAATACGTTCTTTCCTTTATCGTTCCAGAAATAAAAAGAGTTCAGGAATTTGGAGGAAAAGATTTTAAGACTCTTCTGCAGGAACTTTATCAGAAAAAATGCAAACAGGCGCCACGCTACGAACTTCTTGATGTTTCCGGACCTGACCATGAGCAGAAATTTAAGGTGAATGTTCATCTTGGAGACCTTGTTTATGGACCGGCAGAGGGAAAATCAAAGAAAGAGGCGGAACAAAAAGTCGCAGAAATGGCATATAATTGTTTGAAATAGCCTTAAAGTATGCTATAATTTTTATATGGAAAAAAGTTTAAAAAAGCAAAGTTTTTTTTATAAGGCAGACATCTTTTTTTACTTTTTTTTCCTTTTGGTTTTTGCAGCTTTTTCTTTTTTTGGATTTTTTGATTATTTAGAAATCAGATTTTACAATACTTTTTCATCTTTTAAAGATGCTGTGCATGTCTATTGGTCATTTTCTTATTTTGCTCTTGCCCTGATTTTTGGTGTTGTTCTTTTTTCTACGAGAAAATGCAAAATTTCATTGCAGATTCTTGTGGATTCAGTTCTAATTGTGCTGATTTCTGTTTTACCGGTAATTTTATTAAAATTCTTTAATATTTACATTGAATTTTTTGATTCGTTCCTGTTTCTTTTTTGTTCTTGTTTTTTCTGTCTTTTTTGTAGAATTTGTTATGAAAATAACAAAAGAAATGAGATTTTTGGAATTTTTTCACCTTATGTTTCTTCTGAAGCCGTTGAAGAAATTATAAAAAATCCGGATTTGGTAAATTCTGACGGAAAAAAACTTGTCGCCTCAGTTTTATTCTGCGATATAAAAGATTTCTCGCGCATTTACGAACAAATTGATAATCCTTCTCTTTTAAAAGACATATTGAACGAATATTTTTCTGCCATGAATGAAAAAATTTTTGAGCAAAATGGAAGCATTGATAAAATTTCAGACGGAAAGATTCAGTCAATTTTTAATTATCCGGTTTCATTAAGAGAGCATGCGTATTTTGCGTGTCTTTCTGCAATAAATATGAAAAAAGCAGAGGATGATTTTAATAAAAGACACATGATTTTAGGCGATTTGCCTTTTGAATTCCGTTCAATGATTCAGATAAATACTGGAAATATGATTGCAGGGGATTTTGGCTCGGAATACAAAAGAAATTTTTCAGTTTTAGGAAAAGAAGTGGATTTTGCATCCAGGCTTGAAATTATAAACGAGCTGTATGATGAATGGATTATCTGCACAGAGGAAACCTGGAATTCAATTGATTTTGGAGCACACAAGAACGAGATAGCCGCAAAAAGACTTGGCAAGGTTATCTACGAAGGAAAAGAACGGCCGGTTCAGATTTATTCAATTTTGGGATTAAAAAAGGAACTTACAAGGCAACAGCTTGAAGAAATTCAGGTTTTTGAGGAAGCTTTAAAACTTTTTGAGAACAACGAATTTGAAAAAGCCGCTGAAAAATTTATTTTCGCAAATGAACTGATTCCAGAAGACAAAACTGCTTTAGCTTTTGCGGAACGCTGTAAAAAGACTTCCCACGGAAACGCAGATGAAAAATCTGACTTTGTGATTAATCTTACTGAAGAAAAATATAATTAAAAGTTATAAAGGAGAAATATGAAAAAAGTATTTTTGGTTCTGGCAGGATTTTTTTGTTGCTTTTCTGCATTTTTTGCTCATTCCAGGGAAAATAATCTTTTTTCCGAGACAGGAACTGTTCATTCTTTTGGAAATATGCCATTTGTTTTTCCGGGATTTGTTACAGACGATGGAAAGCAATATTTTATTGAAGCGGATGAAACGTTAAGGAATGAGTTGCTTGGCGTTCAGGGAGAAAAAATTATATTGACCGGAACAGTTGAAAAAAATGACAAAAAAAATGTTGTTTCAATGAGCAGACTAAAAGATGGAACAGTAAGGGCTGAATCTTTTAAAATAATTGACAGGAAATAAAATGAAAAAAGTGATTTTACCAATGGTTGCAGTTGCGATTTTGTTTTGCGGCTGTTTTTTTGAGGATAATTCTAAGAAAAGTTATAATGAAAATATTGTTGATGTAAGTTCTGATGGAACTTATTCTTTTAAGTCAGTTTTGCAGACAAAAGATGCTTATCTTGTTTGTTATAATGATTCTAGCACTTCTGAAGATTCTTCTAAAGATTCTTATTCATGGGAAGCAAGTGGATATTCTAGCTTGAGCAGTTCTGAAAAGTCTTCACGTTTTGCAAATGTAAAAAATGATGAAACTGGAAAAAAAACGGTTTTAAATATTCCAAAAAGAATTGACTATATCCAAAAGCCGATAGATTTTGAGCTGATTCCTGCCACGGATCCAAGATTTTCAATTTCAAAATCTCAGCCGGACTATACAGGAGATAAAGCAAAGTTTTATCTTGATGAGGGGTATAGCTATAAGCAAGTGACAGCCGAAAAAAAAGCAGAAGGGGAACATTGTCGCGTCTGGTTTTATGAAGATTCTTCTATAGAATCTCCGGGTGATTCAGTTTTTAAAGAGTTGGCAGAACAGTTTGATAAGATTTATCCAATTGAGACTGCTTTGCTTTGTTCAAATGTTCCGACTCAAAAATATACTGATATTATTGATGTGACAAAATCAACAAAAATCAATATTTTGATTTACGACCTTTTTGATGATTATGAAGAAACTGTAAAAAATAACGGTGGAACTTATGGATTTTTTGCTTACAAGGATATGTTTACTTCTAATGTAGATTATTCAAATAAATGTGAAATGTTTTATGTAGACACATATTTTCTTACTACAACAAATTCTGCTGGCGATAAAGTTTTATCACCGGCAATAGTTTCCACTTTGGCACATGAATTCCAGCACATGCTTTGTTTTATACAAAAAGACTTGAATTATAATTTGGAAGAAATTGAGGAAACTTGGTATACAGAAATGCTTTCTATGCTGACTGAAGAATTTTTTGTTGAGTATCTCGGCATAGACGAATTAGCTGGTCCTCAAGGAAGACTTTCTCAATATCTTTTTGGAAGCAACTATGGTTTTTCAAGTTGGAATTCTTCAGATTCAACTGTTTACTATAATTATGCTAACGCCTATGCTTTTGGCGCATATTTGACGCGTAATTTTGGCGGAATTGACTTGATTCAACGGATTTTCAGAAATAGATACACAAACAAAAACTCTGTTTTCTATGCGGTGAAAGACAGCGGATATGATTACAATTTTTCTGAACTTTTGGCATTGTTTTCTGCGGTGCAGGTTTATACTTCTGATTCAAGCCATATTTCATTGTATAAAAACGGTTCAAAAACTGTGGGGGGGGGTAATTTAAGTTATCCAAATATTGATTTAAAAGAATTTTGTTCATTTGTGGAAAAAGAATCTGTGTTCAAGGATTTTCTTTATTTTGTTTATTATGCAGAGAATGTTAATGAAATCTGTAAAACAAAGGATAATTATCTTATATATACAGGACCGATTTATTACAAAGCAAATCCAGGTATAAAAGTTCAACCGACTGGCTCTTATATAGTACACCTGGGAAATATAACAGAATTTTCAATGAATAAAACTTCCGGCCTGAAATATTATATTCTGTTTAAATAACTAAGCATAAAAAAGCCTGACACTCAACATATTTGAATGTCAGGCTTTTTTTGTTTTTGATAAAAAGTTACAAAGCTATAACAATGATTTTTGCTGCAAGAACAATAGAGACAAGCGCAAAAGGGTAAGTTGCTGCATACGCGCTGGAAACTTCATCAGTTCCGGCTGTTGCAATCAAAGTTCCCAAAGCAGGAGTAGAAGTCATACCGCCGGTAATAGAACCCAAGTTGTTCAAAATGCTTAGCTTGAATACATAGCGTGCAATGATATAGCCGATAATCATAGGCATCAATGTAAGGGCAACACCATACAAGAAGTAAGAAACACGGAAGTTTGCCACAAAATTCACACCACCAGGAACGCCAGCTCCAATTAAGAACAGAACAAGACCAAGCTCACGCATAAAGTTCAAAGTTTCTTTCTTGATTCTAAGATCAATAAAACCTAAATGTGCAAAATGGGCAACAATAAGACCGCCTACAAGACATCCGCCTGAATTTCCAAGATTAAAATAAGAAATCTGCTTGATTGTTTCACCGTCCACAATTCCTTCTGTTGTACCAACAGGAATCTTGATTGCGCCGATAATACAGCCAAAAGCAACTGCCAATACAAAAGGGAAGAAGTCAAACGGATCAAGTTTTATAAGTTTTCCCTTTGGTTCCGGAACCTGAATGGAATTTGCAGCCTTAAAGTTTTCAACTTCTTTCTGCATATCTACTTTTAGGATTTTTGGAACAATCTGAACAAAGAGAACAACGCCCATGACACCAAAAAGATATGCAATTCCATATCCGGCAACAGTCTGGTCAGCGTTCTGTGCAACTTCCTTTGCCGCACTTAAACCAGGAGTGCTTGTTAACGCTCCTGTAAGAAGACCAACTGCCATTTCTGGAGAAAGATTTTTGTCACATTTTACAAAGATTACAGCCGTAATAGTTCCGATTGCAATTACAATCACACCAAGAATTATGTATGAGAATGTGCTTTTATTAAAACTTCTGAAAAACTTTGGACCTGCAATAAGACCAACCGCAGTAACAAAAAGCGCAGTTCCAATGTTGGAAACCATTCCAAAGTTCCCTTTGATATTAGCTCCCCACAGAGTAATTGTTGTGCCCTGAACCTTGAAATTTGGAACATAACTTACAAGAACCCCATAAAGAAGCGCAATAAGCAAAACGCCGGCAGTTCCCAGTTCAATGCCTTTGATTTTGATTCCACCAATAAGATACCCTAATGCGCCTATCGTAAAAATGATAAACACAAATGAAAGTCCCGAAGAAAGGACTCCACCTAGATAACCAGTCATTTCAACCTCGAAAAATATTAGATTCTTCTATTGTATAAGTATATGTGGTTTTTAGCAATAAGAGGGAAGTTATTGTTTTTTTCCGTTTTCCTCATCATCTGAAAACTTTGGAATGCCGCCCCATTCATTGTCCATGTAGTTTTCTTCCAGAACTTTATCTATTCTGACTTGTTCTTTTTCAAGGCTGAAAAGTTTGGAAGTTCTGTCTTCGTTTGTATCGCAAATCCAGATTTCATCGCGACGCAAAAGGTCATGTTTCATTATGCGGGTTTCATGTGTTGTTGTTATGAGTTGAATTTTTTTGTTTTCAGAACATTTTAAAAATTTTTTTACAAATTCAATTGTAAGTTTAGGGTGCAAGCTGCGGTTAAGTTCGTCCATTATGTAAACTTTTTCTTTGTCGCTCACAAGAATTTCAAGAAGCTGAAAGAGCCGGTGAGTGCCGTCACTTTCGTTTGCCATGTGGAATTCAATCTTTTTTCCGGCAATGTTGTGCACGAACTTTAAGACATAAAAATGAAATTCATTGTCATCTTCAAGTGATATTATAAAAATATCTCGACGGTTGCGGATTACAGTGGAATAGGTTCTTTTTTGCAATGGTTGAAGAAAATTTAAAATAGGATTTGAAAAATCTGGCTTAACTAAAAGCATTTCCATATTGATTTTCTGCTGGGTACGTGTATCAAGAACTTCAAAAACTTTTTCTTTTGAAACAGGTTCTAGTTTGATTTCTTCAATTCCTGTGTCAAATTCATTCAAAAGTCGGGCAAATTCGTTCTTGCAAAGGTTGTAGCGTAAAAGCGAAGTTTCCTGAATCGGTTGGTCTGGAAATACAACTTCGAGCGTTTCCATAAACCATCTGAACACTTCCAGTAAAGGCAAAGCCTCTTTATTCTGCACAAAAAATCCCTGGGTGTTATGATTTATATTGAATAAAAATGGAGTTCCATTCAATGAATAAGAACGTGCAAGAACTTCAATATCATTTTTCTGACCTTTTAAAGAATGATGAAATTTATACTCATTGTTCACATCCCGAAAAAAGAGTTTTGTATGCCGGTTTCCTACAATTCTTACAAGTTCTTCTTTTAAAAGTTGTCCAGTTGCCAAGAGCACAGCGACAGAATATTCATATAAAATCTCATTTTGAATAAAACTGATTGAAAAATTTGAAGTTCTTGTTTCATTTTCGTCATAAGTTCTGCACCATAAGGAAGTTGCATTTTGCGGAAGCCTTCCAAATATAACAAAATTTTTTAATACAGATATTGCACGCACAAGATTAGTTTTTCCGGCACCATTTTTACCTAATAAACCAATAATTTTTCCACTTGAATCCAAGAACACATGCTCAACTTCCATATTCTCAGAAGCATCTTTACTTCCTGAAGATATTACCTGAGACTCTGAGGATGAAACGATATTCGACAATTCAACTTTATCACTATTATTGAAATCTGCATAATATCCCGAGCTACCATACCAACGATCATCCACTTGCACATAATACTCATCACAACTATCGTCAAATTTCACCGCATTAAACTGCTTCAAATAGTTTCGCTTGTCAAGTATAACATAAAGTGGAGAGTTCTGTTTAGCAGAAAGGATTCTTCTTACTAACGAGAAAAGTCCATTACTCTTTTCTTGAATGGTGAACATTGATACTAAGGAACCAGTATAATTAATTTTATAATAGTTCTTATTAAGTCTTAGTATTTTCCCTTCAGACGAAAAGACTCTTTCACCTTTACAATCTATTATATAACAACGATTGACTTTGTTTTCAATGGTATACTCCTGAGAAGATGTGTTTTCATCATCAACACAAGAATCATCCACAATCTCATTTATTGTAGGTTCAATATCCTTAGTTCCTGTCTCAGGTTCTATGTCTCCGGCATTATTGATATTACCGCGCAACAAATCAATTGCCACTCCTATCTTGTCTATGATATCCATGGAGCCGTCTTCACTCATTAGGGCAATCTTCAAATCGGACAGGAAATTGTCATAGGTAAAGGCAAATGATGGCGTGATGTCGCCTTGATGAATAGGATGAAGAATCTTATCAAGCAGATCATATACTGTAGGGCAAATATCTTTAAACATTTCCCTCTCACCACGATGAGATTTCAAGAAAGAATAATACTGCAGATTCAGAACAATCTGTATATCTTCATTGAGACTATGG
>ONHK01000013.1 GCA_900317625.1 uncultured Treponema sp. | reverse complement strand
AAGGAAGGAAGTTTTCCTTCTGCAATCATCACCAAAAAGATGGCTGCATAAAATTCGTTATTTTTCAGACAAACTGTCTGGACAAAGGGCTTAGCTTATGCATTATCTGACAGAAAATTAAAAATCATATTTTTAGGAGCAAAAAATGGCTAAAAAAGGAAAAGATTATTTTGGAGCAGGACGATTCATCAGCGTAATTCTTGCAATTATTCCAGTAACTTCATGGATTTGTGGTTTTGTAACACGTTTCCAGGAAAAGAAATTTGTAGCTGGAATTTTGCGTCTTTTTTTAGGATGGAATATTATCTGGTTCCTTGATTTAATCCTTATGATTTTCAGCGGAAAAATCTTAAGAATCATCAATTTCTAAAAATTCCTCAAAAAAACAGCCACAGCGATGAAGAAAATTCAAAGCTGTGGCTGTTTTTATGCGCAAAGCAAACAGATTTTTTAGAAAACTAAAGCCTGTTTTTTATTTCCGCAATAAATTCCCAGCTGTTCAGGATTTTTTTTGCCGGTGGATTTGCAAGAGCTGCAAGATCGCCTGTCATCAATCCATCTTCAATTGTTGAAAGAGTTGCCTTTTCAAGTTTTTCAGCGAATTCAACCAAATCTTTTGTTCCATCAAGCTCACCACGTTTTTTGAGCGCACCAGTCCATGCAAAAATTGTTGCGACTGGATTTGTAGAAGTTTTTTCACCTTTAAGATAACGGTAATAATGCTTCTGAACAGTTCCATGGCTCGCCTCGTACTCAAACTGTCCGTTTGGAGAAACAAGAACGCTTGTCATCATCGCAAGGCTTCCGCAGGCAGACGCAATCATATCGCTCATAACATCGCCATCGTAATTTTTACAAGCCCACAAGAATCCGCCCTTTGACTTCATAACGCGGGCAACAGCATCATCAATCAATGTGTAAAAATATTCGATTCCAGCCTTTTCAAATTTTTCTTTGAATTCCTCATCATAAATTCTCTGGAAAATAGCCTTGAAATTTCCATCATAAATTTTTGAGATTGTATCTTTTGTGCCAAGCCAAACGCTGATTTTCTGGTCAAGACCGTAGTTAAAGCAGCAGCGCGCAAAACTTTCAATGGAAGCATCAAGATTGTGGATGCCCTGAATTATTCCAGGACCTTTCATAACCTGAATTGTCTTTTTGATTTCTGAGCCGTCTTCTCCGTGGAATACAAGTTCAGCTGTTCCTGCACAAGGAGTTTTTATCTCGCAGTTTTTATAGACATCACCATAGCCATGACGACCAAGAACAATCGGTTTTTCCCAAGATTTTACGTTGCAGGCAATATTCTTTACAAAAATCGGGGCGCGGAAAATTGTTCCGTCAAGTTCGCCGCGCAAAATTCCATTTGGAGAAGGAGTAAGCTTTTTCAGCTTATATTCTTCCATTCTTGCCGCATTTGAAGTGATTGTCGCACATTTTACGCCAACACCAAGCCGCTTGATTGCTTCTGCCGCTTCATAAGTTATTTTGTCGTCTGAATCATCACGGCTTTTAAGGCCAAGATCAAAGTATTCAGTTTTCAAATCGATATAAGGCAAAAGAAGCTCGTCCTTTATAACCTTCCACAATACACGTGTCATTTCGTCGCCATCGAGCTCTGCGATAGCATTTTTCATCTGAATTTTAGCCATATAGAAATTATACAGAATTAAAGGATTTTATGCGATATTCTGCGCAATTTTTATTTCAAAAGACCACCGAATTTTATGTCATTCTGCTGGCAAAAGGAAATATAACGCTGGCTGTCGTTGCTTTCTGTAAAACCGGTAACATAAAGCTCAGAATGAAACAAATTCAACGCAGAAATTTTTTCCGCCGGTACAACATCGAACGCATGGCGCGTTACTCCATCGCGGGAATCCACAACTTTTATGTTTTCCCCGGCAGCCTCCTTTATTTCATCAGACATATTCAAAAAATGAGTGCATGCAAGAACAATAACATCACAGCCGTTTTCCCTAAAAAAATCGCAGGCTGGTTTGGCCGCATTCAGCCGCTCCGCATGGGTTGAATAATAATAATTGTGCTCAATAAAACTTATAAGTTCCGGCGCTCCCAAAGAAAAAACCTTGCAGCCGCCGGCAAAATCTGAAATTAGCTTTTTTGTATAAGGATGATTTACAGTCGCATTCGTTGCAAGAAGTCCGATTCTCTTTGTCTTTGTGATTTTTGCGGCAGGTTTTATTGCCGGAACAGTTCCAATAAACGGAGTTTCTGGAAATCTTTTTCTAAGCTCATCCAGCGCTGAAACTGAAATTGTATTGCACGCAACAACTATTGCATCTGGATTCCATTTTTCAATTATCTTTTTTACGCATCCAGCCGATTTTTCAATTATCTGCTCACGGGATTTTTCGCCATAAGGAAAATTTTTTGTATCACCAACATAAACGCAAGTAGCATCAGGCTTTTCAGTCTTTAAATATTTTAAATACGGAAGTCCGCCTGTTCCTGAATCAAGAAATGCAAAATTTACGCTCATAACAAGAATAATAAAGATTTGACTAAACAATCGCAATGGTTTAACATTTTTTTATGTTTTCAATGAACAAATGTCTTGTAAGAGCCTGCCATCATATTGCAGTTTCAACTTTTAATGAGGCCGGCGAAATCACAGAGGAAAAAAACTACTGCATTGACCATTCACCGAACCCGGGAAAAGTCCATCAGGATGTTATAAACTATATAAATACACATGAAAAAATTGTCGGGCTTTGCGCAAACGGACTTACTTTTGCGAACATGGATTTTTCAGGAAAAAGATTTTACGGATGCAATTTTCAACGCTGCACTTTCACAAATGTCCATTCAAAAGGACTTAGAAGCCGGATGAGCATTTTCGATTTTGCGGTTTTCACTGACTGCAATATTATAGAAAGCAATATCCATTTTACGTCATTTGCCGGCTGCACTTTTTCAAGAACGCTTTTCACGGCCAGCGAACTTCTTCAGAACAACTACAACGGAATCAACGCAGTTCAGTCTTCATTCGATGATTCAGATTTATACAATTCCCGTTTTATAAACTCAACGCTTGTGAACATATCGTTCCGAAACTGCAACATAAAAAAAGTTTTGTTCCATGGAATCAAGCAGGAAAATGTATCATTCAAAATGTCGAACACGCGCGAAGCTGTTTTTGATTTGGGCGGAAGCGAACTTTCCAAGGATATTGCAAATTCCAGCGGAAAATCTGATATTGGAGATGTTTTATGAAAATTTATTTTCACTTGAATACCGGCGGATTTTCCAACACATACATAATCGCAAATGAAAAGACAAATGAAGCGATTTTAATTGATCCGGGAAAACTCACAGAAGAAATAATAAAACGAATCGAGGAGAACAATCTAAAGCTTGTGGCAGTTCTTGTTACGCATAACCACAACAGCCATGTCCACGGACTGAAAACTCTTTTAAAAATCTATACGCCGAGAATTTTTGGCGCAGACCTTGAGCTTAACGGAGACAAGACAAACGTAATCACCGGGGATGGAACATTACATCTTGCAGGACTTTTGGTTCGTTACATGAATCTTCCGGGACATTCCTCTGACTCAATGGCTTACCAGATTGGAAACGCAATTTTTACAGGAGATGCAATTTTTGCCGGAAAACTTGGCTCAACGAATTCCAGCTATTCAAAACATCTTTTAAGACGAAATGTTGAAGAAAAAATCCTTTCTCAGCAGGAAAACACAATCCTTCTTCCAGGACATGGTCCACCGACAACAATCGGAGCGGAACAGGAATTCAACTCAGACTTGAAATAACTGATTTTTTAATTAGCCGAATATCGAGTTTTTTGCATAATTCAAAAATCAAATGAACTTGCACAAAACTTCCCGGCAAATCTTAATTTCTTGTGATCAGCGAAACCCTGCCGCTCGCAAGCCCCCAATTATCAAGCGCATAAGAATCAAGAACCCGGCATGCGTCTTCAAAAGTCTGACCTTGAGTATTTTTCACCCAGTCGCAAAGCTCTTTTTGATACGACATAACAGAACCGCGGTTCGCCACATGAATAAAATACTCCGAGACAGAATTCAGCGGCTGCTGCATAAGATAAGCCATAAATTCATTCTGCATAAGATATTCATCATTCTGGTCGTAGCCCAAACCTTTTTGGCTAGCCCAGTAACCTTTCATAAATGACATTGTATTTGAATCAACTGTGTAATAAACCGCGGCAACTGCATTCCTAAAATTTTCATCAGTAAAAAATATTCCATGCCAAGCCTCGTGAGCTGTAAGAGAACGCCGCAGATAAGCCGGAGATTCTCGCGAAATCGAAATCACAGCTCCTTTTCCAGCCCGATAAGAGCCTGAGTCTGGAACAATAACGCCATTTTTTATCAGGATTTCCTTTAAAATATTTTCTTTTTGGGAGATTTTAAAATTCTGCTTTTCACAAGCCGTAAAAAACGAGGCAAGACTTTCCGCGCTGTAATCGTGGGCATTGTAACCGTGCATATCGCCAAGCTCTGAATCTGTAAGAAGTTTGCCGCGGAAACCGGCTTTTTCAACAAAGTATGCAAGACGCCTAAAAAACTGATCCTGCACTGAATAATTCAAAGTGTCAAAAAACAAAATTCCAGGAAAAATGTTCCATTCATAAACTTCGTAATCTTTTGTACGCCACGTTGAATTTTTGCTGGAAAGCACAAGCCCCAAATCTGTTTTCAACGGCACAAGAACTTTGTCTGATTCAGCTGGAATCAAATTCGACTCATTTGTTGTCATCAAAAGTTTTGAAACGCCCGAAGAATTTTCTGTAATTTCATAATAGCTGAACGGCGCAAGCAACGTTGAAGTCTGAATCTCATTTTCATTTTTTCCAGGAAAAACTCGCACTGTAAAAATATCTCCACCAGCATTTATTTTTACAGAATTTGAATTTTCCGCGGAATTTCCGTTTTGAGCCGGAACAAAACCAAGCTCAATTTTTGGCATAACTGAATAGCGCGTGTTTTCAACAGGAAAAACCTGCGTGCAGCCAGAAAAATCAAACGAATCAGAATTTCTTGAAAAACTTCCTCCGTTGCTGGAAACTCCATAAAACGGAATTTCCTTTGTGCAGTCAAAACCGACTTTTGCCTTTTCAACAAGAAAATCCACAATTCTTACCGGATAATCAGAATAAATTACAAAACCACAAGGAATTGAATCTTCATCCAGATTTTTTTCAACTGCAAATCCGTTGTCAAAATAAGAAAAACCTTTCGCGTTGTTTATAAAATTCCTTAAATCACAACCAGAAAAAATGCGTTTTTCAGAAGGTTTGAACTTTCCTTTTTCCGTGAAATCGTTTTTAGTCAAAAAACCAAAGTAAAACAGTTTTTCTGTTGCGGTTGCCGCCTGAAATTTCGCACCTTTCACATTTTTTACGCCAATCCGCACAGAAACTCCAACTGAGCCATTTTTTTTATAATAATCTGAAAAATTTTTCTGTCCGTCAGAAGTGAATTTATAATAAGCAAAACCAGGTTTTGAAATTTTCCCGGAAGACGCATTTTTGTTCAAAGCGCGCATTTTTTCAGAAGAAACAGAATTTCCTTCAAAAAAAACAGCCGACCTTGAATATATATTCGCCGCAAATTTACCAAAAATAAGAATCAAATCAAAAAGAATGAATAAAAAAATCCCGCCGACAATAATTTTTTGTTTACGTTCCAATTTTATTTTCATAACAAGATACTACAATTTTTTTTTCAAAAATACTATATTTTATTTATGACAAAGGTTATCCGCCTACACAAAGATGATGAAATTCTATTTATAAGAGAACAAAAACGGATTTTAAAGGCTTTGAATTCCAGTGAGAAAGAAAATATCGCGTTTCCATTTTTTCCGCTGCTTGTTGAATTGAAAAACGATTATTTTGAACAAAAAAATATTCAGGAATTAAAAAATCTTTTTCACTCAGTGCAGATTGAAGAAGCAACTGTTCTTGAAAACCAGATTTTTTGTTCGGTAAAAATAAAAATGTCCGATTGTTCTGAATTTTCTGAAAAACTTTTGATTGGAACGTTAAAAAAAATTCCAGAGGAAAAAAATTCCATCAACATGGAAAAAAGCATTTCCAAAAACTTGAGAATTTTTCAAATTGCAGAAGCAAAAAAATCAGGAATCCAGACAGAATTGTGGAATCCGCAATGGGTCAAATGCAGATAGAACAAAGTGCATCAAGAATTTTATTTTTTGAGAAAAAATCGCTTTCAGCGGATTTCCAATTTGCTCCAGACGGTTGTGCTCGCGCTCCGCTTGTATAAAATCGGGTTGCTTTGCAACTTTTATCAGTTGAATCGCACAAAGTCTTCACAAATTGAAAATTCGCTTACGCTTCTATTCAACTCAATAAAAACTCAAACACACATTCTAACGCATTATTTCTTCGCCGCGGTCCATTGCAGTTAGGCCGGTTTTTACGTATTCCAGGATTCCGAATGGCTCTAGCAGGCGGATAAGGCTTTCGATTTTTTCTTCGCTGCCTGTGGCTTCTACAATTACGCTGTCTGGAGCAACATCGATTATGTGCGCGCGGTAAATATCACAAGTTCCGATTATAATTGCGCGTTTTTCGCCAGGAGCCTTTACTTTTATCAAAGCCATTTCACGTTGAGTAGTCTTGTTTTTTTCGCATTTTTTTATTGAAATCACTTCAACAAGTTTTGAAAGCTGTTTTTCAATCTGTTCAAGAATATATGAATCACCGTTCACTACAATTGTCATGCGAGACTGCCCTGGATTTCCTGTTTCACAAACCGTCAAAGAATCAATGTTGTAACCTCTACGGCTGAACAGACCTGAAACTCGGCTCAAAACACCAGCATGATTTTCCACAAGTACACTCAACACGAATTTTTCCATTTTTATCTCCTCTTGAACAAAATATTATATACTGTTTCCAGCTTCAGAATAAACGCCCAAAAGACGGACTTCCTCTGCTGAATTCCTTAATTCTATCATAAAATTCTTAATATAGTTTTCATTCTGCAGAATTTCTTCCCGAATTTCAACATCGGTATAAAACCAGTAATGCCACGGCTGACCTGAGATCGGGCGGCTTTCAAGACGTGTGAAACTTAACTTGTGCTTTTTGAAAATTTCCAGAACATTGCACAAAGCTCCAGTTTCATTTGGAGTACAGAAAACAAACGAAGCCATGTTCGGAGTTTTTCCGTTCGCCTTGATTTTCTTTTCAATATGATTTGCCGCAATAACAACAAATCTTGTGTAATCCCGCGGATCGTCCTGAATATCTTCCCGCAGAATTTCCAGATTATAATATTTTGCCGTAATAGAGCTTGCAACCGCAGCGCAATCATCTGTATCAGATTCAGAAACCATTTTTGCGGCATTTGCAGTTGAAGAAGCAGAGATTTTTTCCCATTTTCTGTCTTCTATCAGCTTTGAACATTGGGCAAACCCTTGAGGATGCGAATAAATCCGTTTTATAGAATCAAAATCCGTTCCTTTTTTCGCTAAAAGCGCATGCTGAATCCGCAGATACAACGCGCCGACAATCGAAACATCTTCAAAAGCAACAAGATTATCATAATTGTCGTAAACTGAACCGCCAAGAGAATTTTCAATAGGAATCATTCCGTAATCTGCCTGCCCATTTACAACAGCCTTAAAAACTTCCCGGAATGATGGAAACGGTTTAGCCTCAATCGCACCATCAAAATATCGGTTCACAGCCTGCTCTGCATAAGTTCCGCGGATTCCATTGTACGCGCAGACAGGCTTCTCATTCTTTTTGATTTTTTTCTCTTCCAGGAATGAAGAAATTTCCCCTCGGATATGAACAACAGATTTTTCAATTACCGGCGCAAATGCCTCAATATCGTGCATCAATTTATCAAACATTGAAGGAAGCAAAGCCTGCTGACCGTCGCTGAACGCTTTTTTAGGATTATCGTGGACTTCAACGCTGATTCCGTCCGCACCTGAAGCGATTGCCGCGAGCGCCATTGGAGCAATTTTATCACAAAGACCGACCGCATTCGCAGGATCTACAATAATCGGAAGGTGAGTCATTCCACGCAAAACAGGAACAGCAGAAAGATCCAGAGTATTTCTTGTGGCTTTTTCATAAGTCCGGATTCCGCGCTCGCATAAAATCACATCAGCAGAACCTTCTGAAAGAAGATATTCCGCAGACATAAGAAGTTCTTCCAAAGTTGCGCACATTCCTCGTTCCAGAATCACAGGAAGCCGAGATTTTCCAGCAGATTTCAGCAAATCATAATTCTGCATATTGACCGAACCAATCAAAAGACAGTCAACACCATGTTTTTGCATTATTTTTATCTGCTCAGCGGACATTATTTCTGAAACAACAGGAAGCCCATATTTTTCCCCGGCAGATTTTAAAATCTTCACGCCTTCTTCGCCCAATCCTTGAAAAGCATAAGGACTTGTTCGAGGCTTAAAAGTTCCGCCCTTTAAAATACAAGCCCCGCTCTGCTGAACAGATTTTGCAATCTCAAACATCCGCTCAGAATTTTCAACCATTGAAGGACCTGCAACAGCCACAATGCGCTGACCGCCAATCCGTATTTTCTGCCCCAACCTGTTGCTAAGCTCAACAACTGTATTTTCAGGCTTAAACTCGCGGCTCGCCATTTTATATGGCTTTGAGATTGGAATAACTTTTTCAACGCCAGGCAAAAGCCCCACATCATCTGGAGCAATTACAAGCTGACCTACAGCCGCAATGATTGACTGTTCCTCGCCATCGACTTCATTTATCTTAAAGTCTTTCTCGCATAAAAACGATTTTATACGACTCTTGTCTTCATTTGAAATATCGTGCCTAAGAACAATAACCACTGCATGCCTCTAAAAATTAGTCTTCGCTGGAAAGATTGAATGAAACGGTTCGCATAATGTCGCCAAAAACACCTGCGGCAGTTACACCGGCACCAGCTCCATATCCGCGGACAGTAAGAGGAATCGGCTTGTAGCGTTCTGTATAGAAAACAAATGCGTTTTCTCCGCCTTTTACGCTGTACAAAGGATTTTCTGGACCAACTTCCATCATTCCGACAGAAACTTTTCCATCTTTTATAGTTGCGCCCATTCTTAGAACTTTGTTTTCTTTTTTAAGATCAGCGATTTTCTTTGCAAAATACTCATCAACTTCCGGGAGTTTCTTCAAAAATTCATCAACTGTTCCAGACGGATCAAATGAATCTGGAAAAACCTTATACATTGTGATGTCTTCCAGCTCAATATCGTAGCCAGATTCTCGCGCAATGATAAGACCTTTTCTTGCAACATCCATTCCATTCAAGTCATCGCGTGGATCAGGCTCAGTGTAGCGCAACTCCTTTGCTTCCATAACAGCCTTGCTGAACGGAACACCTTCGTCAAGTTTTCCAAAAATATAAGAAAGAGAACCGGACATAATTCCGTTGAAACTTTCAAGCTTGTCGCCAGACTTATAAAGGTTCTGCAAAGTATCAATAATCGGAAGTCCTGCACCAACATTTGTCTCATAAAGGAAGCGGCGATGCCGTTTGTTCGCAACTCTTCGCAGATCCTTGTAGAACTGCATGCTCATTGAGTTTGCGCGTTTATTCGGTGTGGCAATAGACATTCCTGCGTCAAGAATATCAAGATAACGTTCCGGCAGATCATAAGAAGCTGTACAGTCAACAAAAACAGGATTCAAAGGTTTTGATTCTTTTACAAATTTTATAATATCATCAACATTTGAAGGACCGAACTTATACATAGGATTTTTCATGTCATTGCGCCAGTCAGAAAGATCAAGCCCATTTTCGTTCAAGTTCATTCCATAAATGGTTGTAATCGCAATAACTTTGATGTCAATTTTCTGTTTCAAAAGTTTTTCATGCTGTTGATAAATCTGATCAATCATTGTGCCGCCAATAGTTCCTGCACCAAATGCAAAAACTTCAATTGTCTGGCAAGTGTTAAAGAAGAACTGGTGCACCGCCTTTACAGCCTTGTCCGCAAATTTTCCGTTTATTACTGCCGAAATACAGCGTTCAGAAGAACCTTGAGCCAAAGCCTTAATGTTTATGTCCTGAGAGGCAAGCGCATTTGTAAAGTTCGAGGCAACTCCGCGGTTACGAATCATTCCGTCGCCAACAACAGAAACAATCGCGCATTCAGTTTTTACACCGATTTCGTCTATGATTTTTTCCCGGATTTCAAGTTCAAATTCCTTTGAAAGCGCATCGCGAACTGTATCAGCCTCAGAATCGCGAACGCAGAAAGAAATTGTATATTCAGAAGAAGACTGAGTAATAAGAAGAACTGAAATTCCAGCCGCAGAAACAGTGTTGAAAATTCTTCCTGCCATTCCAGAACGGCCACGCATTCCAGCACCGCTTACAGAAATCATTGAAACTTTTTTTAGCGCGGAAATACCACAAATAGAAGATTTTGTGCGGCTTTCAAAAGGTCCTTTTCCAATTCTAGTTCCACGGGCTTCAGGATTAAGACTGTTCAGACTCCACGCTTCAATTCCTTTTGCCTGAAGCGGTGCCAATGTTTTTGGATGAAGAACTTTAGAGCCAAAGAAAGAAAGCTCCATCGCCTCCTCATAAGTCATATCATCAACAAGAATCGCATCGTGCACAACGCGCGGATCTGCTGTGAAAACACCATCAACATCAGTCCAGAATTCAACGCGCTTAACACCGAGCGAAGCCCCAAGAATCGCCGCAGAAAAATCAGAACCATTTCGGCCAAGAAGTCCCATCACAGGAGATGAACCAGTTCCTTTTGTCCAAGAACACACAAATCCAGGGAAAAGCAAAATTCTTGTCTGGCTTTTATTTTCACCATCACGGTAAGGAAGACAAGCTTCAGCTGTCTTTATATAATCAGCCTCGCCTTCCTTTTGATTTCCTGTTGTATAGATAAATTTTCTTGAATCAAGGAAAATAACGCTCTGTTTTTTTGCACGGAGAACGGCTTCCATAATAGGAGCGGAAAGGAGTTCGCCCATTCCCATAATGCGGCAGTAAACTGTATCTGGACATTCCGCAAAAGATGCAACGCCGGCAAGAAGTTTTTCAAGCTCCTCAAAACGCGGCTCGATGAACTGCATGACTTTTTCAGCTTCAAAACCTTCACATTTAGACTGAAGCTCAAGACAAATTTCTTCGTGAGTTTTTTTAAGGTCCGACACAAAAGTGCCTGTGGTGCCTGATACACTTGAATCAATTGCAGCCTGAAGAGTATTGGAAACCCCGGCAACAGCAGAAACTACAACGCTAAGTCTGTCTTCCTTTGCACGTCCTATGATAATTTCCGCAGAAGCAAGAATGCGGCGAGCATTGCCCATTGAAGTACCGCCAAATTTTAATGTAAGCATAAAAACACCATTCCTTAAATAATCGATTTATGTAACATTCTATAAAATTGACACATAAATTACAATTAGAAAAAAATCATTCAAAATGTCAAATTGACAGTATAAGCCTAGAGTGTTAAAATGTTTTCTACTATAATATTTATTCTCAAATCAGTTTAAGGATTTAAAAATGAAAAGAAGTGTTTACACAATCGGCTCACTCATCATTTTGTTGATTGCAGCTTTTATCTTTGTTCTTGTTCCTATTTTCCAGGGTGGAAAGATGGGAAAAAGACTTCCAGTTTTTGGAAAATATGATGGAACAGAAATCAGATACGAGCAGGATACAGATTTTTACAATTATGTTGCCCGTTATGCTGAATACTACAAAAACCAGGGAATTGAAATCAAAGATTCAGCACAGTTTTATCTATTTAATTATGCTTTTAATGCAACTGTAACAGAGCTTGCATACAAAAAAGCTGTTGCAAAAGCTGGCTACAAAGTTCCAGAAACAGCAATAAACCGCGCAATAAAACCGTATTTCGTAGATGAGAACGGAAATTTCTCGCAGAAACTTTATAATATTTCTGTAAGCAACAATTCAGACAGCGTCGCTTCGCTCAGGAACCAGATTGCTTCAACTCTTACAACAAGCCGCTACGCAGAAGATTCTTTTGGCGGCCAGACAGCACTTGGAAACGGAACTCTTTACGGATTAAAGACTTCCACAGCAGAAGCAGATTTTATCCACAAAATGGGCAACGGACAACGTTCATTCAACATGGCTGTATTCAATATGTCTGACTATCCGGATTCTGAAAAAATCGCATTTGGAAAAGCAAACGCTGAAAAATTTGTAAAATATGATTTTTCTGTAATCACAGTTTCTGACAAGGCAAAAGCAGCTTCTATTCTTAAACGGATAAATGAAAATGCTATCACTTTTGAGGACGCAGTAAACGAATCACAGAAAATTTATTCAAACGATAGCGGAAAAATCAACAGCAAATATCATTATCAGATTGAAAAATTCCTTAAACAACCAGCTGACATGGAAAAACTTGCCGCACTTGAAGAAGGCGCAGTAAGCGAACCTCTACAGACTTCTGTAGGATATTCAATTTTTAAGGCTGACTCTGCAAAAGCTGAACCTGATTTTTCAGACAATGCAACTGTAAGAACTGTATACAATTATCTTACTGCAAACGAATTTAGCCACATTGAAGATTACTACAAAGAAACAGCAAAGGCTTTCTCTTCTACGGCAAAGAGCCGCGGATTCAACGCTGCTGTAAATCAGTACAACGCAAAAAAAGTTAATGTTCCAGAATTCGCATTGAATTACGGCGGACTTTCTGTTTTGACAAAACTGGACACAACTTTGGATGGACTTTCCGGCGCAGACACAAATAAAAATTTCTTGACTTCAGTTTTCTCCCTGAAAGACGGAGAACTTTCTGAGCCAATTACAAACGGAAACAACATCCTTGTTCTTCAGATTGCAAAAAACAATGTTGCAGCTCAAGAACCAATTCCTGCAGAAGCTCTGAACGATGAACTTACAAATTACGATGTAACTTCAGCCCAGACTGCATTGCTTTCAAGTCCAAAACTTGTGAACAATGTGCAGGATGTTTTCTACAAATATTTTATGACAAATAACTAAGCAGGAGTTTTCTTGCATTTAGAATCCGAAAACAAGCCCTGCCTGGTAAGAACTGCGCAGGGCTTTTCTGTAAGCTACAAAAATCTTTTTCTTTACTCAAAATATAATCCCGCACGGAATATTCTTTCTATCATTGAAAAAATGGAGATTCTTCCGGGAACTATTGTTTTGTGTTTTTCCCCAGTCTTAAACTACGGACTTGAGCCGCTTGCAGAAAAACTACCGGAAAACTGCATAATGTTTGGAATCGAGGCAGATTCTGAACTTCACAAACTTTCAGAATCGGAATCAGAAAATCTTGAATGTACGAAAAACAACATTTATGAGCTGGTTCCGCAAAAAGAATTGATTTTGCTTCCTGAAAAACTGGAAAAATTATGCAAAACCGGAAAATTTCGCCGGGTTATTTACGTTGAGTTTTCAGGCGGTTTTTCTTTAAACAAGGAATTCTACACTCGACTTTTTGATGCATGCAGAAATTCCGTAAGCCAATTCTGGAAAAATCACGTTACACTTGTAAAATTCGGAAGAAAATATTGCGCAAACCTTTTAAAAAATATTCATCTTATTTCAAAAAGCATTGAAAAAATAACGGTTTCAAAAAAAATTATTGTTGTTGGCGCAGGCGAAAGTTCTTTAGAAACTCTAAAAAAAATCAGCAGAAACCGGGACGATTTTTTTATCATTGCAGTGGATGCGGCATTAAAAACGCTAAAAGCACTGAAAATCACCCCAGATGCCGCCGTCTGCGAGGAAGCTCAGTCCATTATCGCAAAGGCATTCACCGGCTGCAAACAAGATTTCCGCTATTTTTTTGTAAGCACAACAGCAACAAACACAGCTGCAAGAATAAATCCAGAAAAAAATATTTTTTACACGCCACTTTTTACTGACGCAGCATTTTTAAAGAAGCTAGAAGGCGAAGGAATATTGAATTCTGTACAGCCGCCGCTTGGCTCAGTCGGATTAAGCGCAACTCAAATCGCCTTGAACATACGAAAAGATGAAAACATTCCAGTTTTTGTTACAGGACTGGATTTTTCTTATTCAATTGGAAAAACGCACGCGACAAATTCATTTCACGACAGTGCAAGACGGGCAACTTCTTCAAAAATAAAAAGTTTTGAAAATTTTAACGCAGCATTTGGAAATGACAGCACAAAATTTTACGGAAAAGACGGAAATATCGCGATAACAACAACAGCCCTTTCTGGATATGCAAAATTATTCAGCTATAAATTCAGTGGAACAAAAAATCTGTTTGACGCAGGAAAAAACGGAATAAATCTGGAACTGCCTAAAAAACAGCCAGAAGAAAATATCATAGATTTAACACAGAAAAAAAAACAGACTGAAGAAATTTCTTACACAAAAACAAACGAACTGAACGCAAAAATACAAAAATGGCTAAAAACTGAAAGAAACGCACTTTCCGAATTAAAATCAATTTTCACAGGAAAATCCAAGCTTTCTGAAAATGAACGCAACGAAAAAATCAGGGAACTTTTAAAAAACCGCGAATATCTTTACCTTCATTTTCCAGACAGCTACAGACTGGATTTTTCCCAAAGTTTTTTGAACCGAATAAGAATAGAAATCGACTATTTTATCAAAATCATTGATCTTCAGATTCTTTAAGAACAGCAAGGAACGCGCTCTGCGGAAGCTCCACATCTCCAAACATCTTCATGCGCTTTTTACCTTCCTTCTGTTTTTCAAGAAGTTTTCGTTTTCTGGTGATGTCTCCGCCATAACATTTTGCAAGAACATCTTTTCTGTACGCGCTCACAGTTTCCCGTGCAATAATCTGACCACCTATCGCGCCCTGGATTGCAACCTTAAACTGCTGATGGCTTATCTCATTCTTTAAACGCTCGCAGACTTTTCTTGCCCGCTCAGGTGCGCTCGGCTTGTAGCAGAGGAACGAAAGCGCATCAACCGGCTTTGAATTCAAAAGCATATCAACTTTTGCAAGTTCCGTTGGTCTGTAGCCAATAACTTCATAATCAAAGGACGCATAACCGCGGCTAAAACTTTTCAATTTATCATAAAAATCAAAAAGAACTTCAGAAAGCGGCATTTCGTAAGTAAGTTCAACACGCTTTTCATCAAGATATTGCATATTAGTCTGTTCGCCGCGCTTCATTTTGCACAGTTCCATAAGAGAACCCAAATAAGTTGCCGGAGTTATAATACTTGCCTTGATGTAAGGTTCTTCCGCGGACTGGATTCTTCCCTGCGGATATTCGCTTGGATTGTCAACAAACATATCCTCGCCATTTGTAAGCTTTACCTTGTAACGAACCGACGGCGCTGTAAAAATAATCGCCTGATTGTAGTCGCGTTCCAGCCGTTCCTGGATAATTTCAAGATGAAGAAGCCCCAAGAATCCGCAACGGAAACCATTTCCCAATGCGATTGAATTATCTTTTTCATAGATAAGACTTGCATCGTTCAGCTTTAATTTTTCAATGCTGCCTTTAAGTTCCTCGTAGTCGTTTGAATCCATCGGATAAATCGAAGAATAAACAACTGGCTTTACTTCCTTAAAACCTGCAAGCGGTTCTGACGCAGGATTTGCCGAGCCTGTGATTGTGTCACCAACACTGATGTCTGAAACAGTTTTTATTCCAGAAATTATGTATCCAACATCACCAGCCTCAAGTTTTCCGGTTTCCTCATAGTCAACCTTAAAAACACCGCACTGCTCAACTTTGTACTCAAGGCCAGTATTCATCATCTTGATAACATCACCGGTTTTTAGAGTTCCTTCCTTTACACGGACATGAACAACAACACCACGGTAAACATCATAATGACAGTCAAAAATCAAAGCCTGAAGCGGAGCGGACGGATCTCCCTGTGGAGCCGGAAAATAATTTACAATCGCCTCTAAAAGCTCATCAACACCTTCACCTGTTTTTGCAGAAACAAGCTGAGTCTGGCTGTCATCAAGCCCCAATTCTTTTGAAATTTGCTCTCGGCAAGCGTGGATATCTGCACTTGGTAAATCGATTTTATTTATAACCGGAACAATCGCAAGGTCATGCTCCAAAGCCATATACATATTTGAAACAGTCTGACTTTCAACACCCTGACTTGCGTCAATAAGAAGCAACGCTCCTTCACAAGATGCAATCGCACGGGAAACCTCATAAGAAAAGTCAACATGACCTGGAGTGTCAACAAAATTCAGTTCATAATCATGACCATCCTTTGCATGATACGGAATTGTAACAGCCTGGCTTTTTATTGTAATTCCCCGTTCGCGCTCAATATCCATATTGTCAAGAATCTGGTTTGTCATCTTTCGTTCATCAATAATTTTTGACTTTTGAATAAGTCTGTCCGATAAAGTAGATTTACCATGATCAATGTGCGCAACAATACAGAAATTGCGCTTGTACTTCATTTCCATTTTTATTCCTTATTAAAAATAATACGGGCTGTCCAAAGCTGAACCAATCCTGATTGTTATATCAAGATAGCCCTTTTTCTTTTTTCGTGTATTCATTGTTACAGAAATCGCATCATTTTCTTCACTGAATTCTACATCAGTTATCAAAACCGGATCAAGCGCAGAAAAACCTGACTCATCCGCTACGCTGCCTTTTAACACATCTGAAATTACAAAACGTCTGGAAGAAGTTGTTGAGTCCGGTAAAAGTTCCATTCCAAAAATCGGAACTAATGAAGTAGAAAGCAAATCTGACTTATAAATTTCATATCCCGGCTGCGCAGGTCGTTCTTCAAGATAAATATTGACAGAAAATTCTTTTCCATCACGCAAATAAGAAAAATTAACAATCGATTTTGCGCCAAAATTTCTAAGAACATCCTGTGCATTATCAATTGAATAAATTTTGTTGCCGTCAATTGAAGTAATCACATCACCTTTTTTTAATCCTGCTCGGAAAGCAACTCCACCCGGCATCACATATTGAATTTCAAGTCCGGCATTTTTTCCGGCATCTTTAAAAGTATGTCCGTAACTTCCAATCCAGACATGATTTCTTTTTCCGCCATAAAAAAGAAACGGAAGATCCTGGCGCAGATATTCAACAGGAATCGCAAAATTCAATCCCTGATACTGCATGATTCCTGCAAAAACAATCGCCTGAACCCTCATCTGCTCATCAATTAAAGGTCCGCCGGAATTTCCAGAATTAACAGCTGTATCAATCTGAAGAACATTCCCCGTTGTAAAAAGTTTTCGGTCAACAGCAGAAACAATTCCGCTTGTTAAAGTTCCATGAAGCCCCAACGGAGTTCCAATCGCACTGACTTTATCACCAATATGAAGTTCACGGCTTGAGCCAAGCTGCAGAATATATGGCGGATCAATTTCAACCTTAAGCAAAGCCAAATCAAGAATACTGTCGTAACCAACAACTTTCGCAGGAATGCGCGTGTCCTGATCAGAGGCCAATTTTACATAAAGGCGCGAATATCCCTCGTATTTCGGGTCAACCATATCATTTATAACATGATGATTTGTAATAAGATAGCCGCGCTTATCAATAAAAAAGCCAGAACCAAGAACTCTGTCCGCGTAGCCAATTCCATTATGAATCGCGATTCCCTTGTCAACCCAGATTGTTACAGTCGCATCAATGCAGTTCTGAATATTTTTCGGAAGCAACGATTTTTCCACCACAACTCCGGGAACATTGTAAAGATATTCTGAATAAAGCTGCTGCTCAGAAACCGAAAGCTCGTTCAGCTTTTTGTAATCAAAAGTCTTTAATGTGCGGAAAATCTGCCAGCTTTCAAAAAGTTTTTTTTCATCATTCAGCTGTTTTAATTTTTCAAAAAGTAAATCGGCATATCCGTTAAAAAGCTCATCATTTTTAATAAGATAAGAACGCCAAAGTGCAAGCTCCAGATTTTCCTCACCGATTTTTTTTATGCGTTTAATTTCATTGTTCAGAACATCTTCTTCCGTGTAATCCGGCATGGAAAACACGCTTTTCGGCTGTTTCAAAGTTGTGCAGCCAAAGAGAAAAAATGCAAAAATCAAAGAAAAACACAAAAATCTATTCATCGTTTTGTTTGCTTTCATCATAAATTGTTTTGTCATAAAAAGGAAGAATTTCACCGTAAATATTCTGACCAATTTTCACAGCCATCATCCTGACTTTTTCATTCTGTAAAATAACGCTTACACCTTGCTCATAAGATTTGTCAAAATTTTCCAGAAGAAATTTCTCGTCATCAGCATTTCCTTCCTTTCCTATCCAATAAAATGAATCAGAAGCACCTTGAATTACAGGAAAAAACTGATTTTCATATTCAACCTTTACAGGAATTTTATTCCAAAGCGTAACCGTAACAAGTTTTCTGTCTGGATTTGTATAAAATTGCGCATCTTCAATAACCGGCGAAGCTGAATCTGCCTGCGGATAGCGTTTGTAGCGAAGTTCCCAGCGAGAATCCGCGTCAAAATCCCAGCTGGAAATTTTTCCGTTGTCAGCGAGATATTCTTCTGAAAAGTCCGGAACTGTATCACCGTTTGAATCAATCTGAATCATCTTTAAATAAATTCCAGAACCGGCAATCTCGTGACCAAACAAATTTGTCATAACCTGTTTTTGCTCAGAATCTGAAATATGAAGAAGATTTTCCGGGTCATAGCCAAAAGTTTCAACAGTTTCAAAAATTCCATCACCATCATTATCAACAGAACGGACAGAAGGAAAACCTTCAGAAAATTCAGCGCGCGCATAAATCTTGCCGTCCGCAACATATTCAGCCGTCTGGAATTCTCCATTAAGAACGTAAAAACGGATTCTTGCGCCCGGACGTTCCTCTGAAGCAATCTCATAGTTCGAGCAGTTTTTTATCAGCAAATTTTCATCAATTTCTTCTATATAATTAAAAATATAGGGAACATAAAAATCAAATCCAAAAAGATTTTTTGCAATTTCAAGAGGAATTATTTCAAAAGGCGACCAATCAAGCGCCTCATCAACAAGATTAAAAACCGCCTCGCCTTCCGCAATTTTATCAGACGCAAAAACAGCACGAACAACAGAAGGATAAGTTCCATAATAAAGCTGGATATTTCCACGCGTCAAAAGCAATGATTCAGGAACGCCAAAATCACATTCAACAGACCATTCAATAACGCCGTCATTTTCTTTATCCCAAGAAAAATTTGCAGGTCGGCCGCGCATATATTTTGCGGTAAGATTCGATTCAAGGTCAAAATCCGTGTCAAAAGTCAAAATTCCAGAAAATGAATCCAAATGTTCTTTTACAGAAGCAACGGTTACTTCATCCGTAATCATCGGAAGAATATCCTGAAGCATTTCAACAGAAACCGACTCGTCAGCAAATGAACAAAAATAATCCCACGCCTCCTGCTGGCTCATCAAACCGCATTTCAGCGCAACTAGCGCATACAGCGGATGACGCATTCCATGAGAAGCAAAAGCCTCTGCCAGACGTTTTTGCCGTTCGCCTGACGCAAAGAAAACTGAATAAATCTCAAATTCTGCATCCGGATTGTCATATTCAGGCATTTTCGCCAAAAATGAATCCGCGATTTTCTGCACAAGCGTTGAATCATCTTTTAAAGCCGCAAGATTTCCGCTTAAATCAGAATTCGCGGAAAAACCAGCAGACCTTAATAAATCATATTCATGCTTAAAAAAAAGTTTTGGAAAACGCTTGTCTGCCGGATAAATTTTCCGAGCCGAATTTATCTTATCCCTGGCTTTTGCAATGGATTCCGCCGTTCTGATTCTATAATACGATTTTGCCCGGATAAATTCCGCATCAGAAGAATAAATAAAAGGTTCCGCATCAAGAATCCCAACAGCCTGTTCGTAATTTCCAGTATCACACAACAAATCAGCATAAAGAATCCGGGCACCGTCGCGGTTGTAGTCAACCCATTCACCTTCTGTAAGCGCATGAGTAACAAGAGGAATAAGTTCCGCCCGCGTAGCCCCAAGCCCGGCGCGCGAAGCCGCTTTTATGTACCAAAGATCAGAAACACTTTCATCATAAGCAAGTCCAAGTTCCGCCTGAGCCAAAGCATTTGTGTAATCATTTGAAGAAAGAAACGATTCTGAAAGTTTTAAACATCGGACAGCAGTGCGCCTGTTTGCCGCAACCAAAGAAGAACTTGCCGCCGATAAAAAAATATGAACAGACAATAAAAGAAAAACTGAAAAAAACAACTTTTTTTTCATCAGATAATTCCTCATTTTACAGAATTAAAAATCAGAACCTTTCAGTTCCGATTTTACAATCCAGTTTTTAAAACCAAGCAACGAACCTAAAACAGCAACAATTTCCTGGTCTTTAGTGAAAAGTTCCTGAACAACAGGAACAGAATTTTTCAATTCAACAGAAACATGCCAGTCAGAAAGAATATCTGAAAGCGATTTTTTTCCGCCATTTGCAGCACGAACAAAATCATCCTGCTGGCGACTGCGAATGCAAAATGGAACCGGCACATTATCCAGCGAAAATTCATCCTTTTCTGAAGAAAAACGAACTTTCGCAGATTTCTTGTTTTCAGCAAGATTTACAAAAACCTCGCCGGCAGAAAACGAAAACTGCAGCTCCTTATCAATTATAACAAAAAAAGAGGATTCAGTCGCTAGCAATTCATTTTTTTTGATTTCAATTTTTTTACCGTCAAAACAGAACAAAAAATTTCCAGCTGATTTTTTTATACGATTTTTAGAAAGCCCCGAAAATCCGGCATTTTCAACCGTCTCCATAAATTCCTTTACAAACAAAAAAGGAATTCTTCCGCCAGCACGCCCACGCCCCGGAATTTTTTCATAGCCAATTTTTTCCGCGCCATCAGCACATTCCCCAGAATTTCCACAGAGCAAATCAATTCCAGCAAAAATCTGCCGCCTTTTCAACGCTTCTGGAAGAGCCAAAAATTCAGCGCCACTACATTCAACAGCATTCTTTTTTGCAGACCAAAAATCCTTTTCCAAAAAAGAACAAAGCGCGTTTTCATCATCAAAAGCCTTTTGCGCACCATTCAAAAGAGCTTTTTCAAACCCAAAGAAATTTTCATTCAAAAAAGGAACAAGCTTCTGCCGGATTCTGTTACGCATATAACTCGTGTCAAAATTTGTAGAATCCGTCCGCCATGGAATATTTTGCTCCAAAAGATACTCTTCAATCTGGGCGCGGGAAACATCCAGAAGCGGACGCACAAAAATTCCGCGGCGCGCACAAATTCCGCAAAGCCCCGAATTTCCGCTTCCCTGCAAAAAACGCATAAGCAAAGTTTCAATCTGGTCATTTTTATTGTGCGCAAGAGCAATAAAAGCCGGTTTTTCAGACAACGCAAATTCAGAAAAGGCCTCATAACGCAAAAACCGAGCCGCTTCCTCAACGCCATTACCGCGCCTTTCCGCCACAGAAAAAACCTTGCCGCGCTCAAGTTCCTTTTCAATAACCTTCACGTTAATTCCCTGCTCAAAAAGTTTATTCCCAAGCGAAACAACAAAATCCGCATCGCCCCAGCTCTCAGCCTCGCCCCTGATATTATGATTTACCGTTATAGCCCGCACAGGAATTTTATATTTTTTGGAAATATGACAAAGCGCCACAAAAAGGGAAACAGAATCCGCGCCACCAGAAACAGCAACGCCAATGCATAAGGATTTTTTTTCAACGCAAGACAAATCAAAGCCAAGCTTTTTCAGGCTATTTTCAATATGATTTTCAAAATTAATGATTTTGTCTTTATTCATAAAAGTTAAACAAAAAGAGCTGCCAAAACTGACAGCCCTTTACAAAGCAACACGACTTAGCCGCGAGCTGGAGCAATACTTACAAGTGAAAGTTCACCGTCTGTAAGCACTGTAATATCTTTTCCAAGATTCAAATCTTTTACTTTGTAAACGTCACCAATGTTCAAAGCAGAAACATCAATAACAACTCTTTCAGGAAGATTTGCAAGTGTAGCCTGAACCTTTATCTCAGGAACACGCTTTACCATAAAACCACCCTTCAAAACACCAACCGGGTTTCCAGAATACTGAATCTTGTACTTGAAAACAATCTTTTCCTCTGGATCTGGTGCAAAAAAGTCAACATGAAGAACAGAATCATTGCGGATATTATATTCAACATCCTTAATAAGAACTTCTTCCTTTTTACCGTCAACAACCAATTCAACCGGTGTGGAAGCAGTAATTGTGCGCCAAATCTTGTTAAATTCAACAGCATTTACTTCGATAGATGTAGCCTCACCCTTGTGGTTGTAAACAACAGCAGGGATACTACCTACTTTTCGAAGATTTTTGGCAGCTGTTTTTCCAGTAGTAGAACGAACCTTTGCATTCAAAGTCTGCTTAGTCATTTTCTAAAAGCTCCTTATATCCTTAAAAATTAAGTAGGATATTTTATCATAAAACAAACAAGAATGTAAATAGCGATTTTATTTTGATGGGGAAAGCCTTCCCCTCGGCTCAAACCTCCGGTTTTCGCCTACCCCTTATAGCAGGGTTTACGTACAACGCCCCGGAAGGGAATTAAAGAAAAAACATAACGTTTAATATATTTGACAATTGTTAAATACTGTTTATAATATTAAACGTTATGGCAAAAAGAACAGTAACATTATCTCCAATTATATTAAAAACGCTAAGAACCGTCGGCGAGCAGATAAAACTTGCACGCCTTCGCAGAAAACTTTCCGTTCAGCTTGTTTCAGAAAGAGCAGGCATAAGCCGAGCAACATTATGGGCGATTGAAAACGGGGAGCCTTCAGTTTCGTTCGGAGCTTACGTGTCTGTTTTATGTGCTTTAGGCTTAAAGGATGATGTAACCCTTCTTGCAAAAGATGACGTGCTGGGCAAAACTTATCAGGATTTAGAACTGCTTCCTAAAAAACGTGCTCCAAAAACGAAAGGGAAAAACGAATGAAAGAAGAAAATAAAATTAACATATATGCTGACTGGATTGAAAGCGAAAATCAAATTGGAACTCTTTACGTATCCTCAATGAGAGGAAAAAATATTTATTCATTTGAATACACAGAAAACTGGCTATACAATTTCTCACATATCATGTTAGATCCAGATTTGTATAACACAAAAGGACGGCAATTTGCACCAGCCGACAAAAAAATCTGGGGATTCTTGTCGGACTGCCTTCCTGACCGATGGGGAAGAAAACTCTTAAAAAGAAAAGAAGAAATACTCGCAATAAAAGAAAACCGGGATGCACGAGATTTAACCGAGTTGGATTTCTTGGTCGGCGTAAATGATGAGTCAAGAATGGGAGGGCTGCGGTTCAAATATGCTGATTCCCAAAACTTTATCTCAGAAACAGACTTGTACAATGTGCCACCTTTAGAAACTTTGCGAAAGCTGGAGCAGGCATCAATAGAATTTGAAAAATCTCATTTGCAAGATGACAAATGGCTTCAAATACTTTTAGAACCAGGTTCTGGAAGAAGCAGGGCTTTGCGTCATAAAAGAGTCAATAAAGGAATTCGGAATGGTTCACCGCATACAAAAAGGCGACGTGGAAGAAGGATTTGCAAGATGAACAAAGAATGGTCAGAACTCAACAAGAAAATGCAGATTCAGTTAAAAAAGGAAACGACTTTTGCAGACGGAATTGCGACGCTTTTTGAGCTGCGCAACGAACTCATGCAGGTTGCGGACGGATTTTTCCGTGATTTGAGCCGCGAAGAGTTCTGCGCGATTCCTTTTTTGAACGCAGAAGGCTACCATTCAAAGACGGTCGCATATTCGCTCTGGCACATTTTCAGGATTGAGGACATCGTGGCGAACACGCTGATTGCAGGCGGCGAGCAGATTTTCTTCCGCGGAAACTATAAGGAACGCACAAAAAGCCCGATTATCACAACCGGAAACGAACTTGCAAAACAGCAGATTGCCGATTTTTCACGCCAGCTGAACCTTGCCGAACTTCAAAATTACATCCACGAAGTCAGGACAGAAACTGAAAAAATTCTTTCCGCCCTTTCCTACTCCGACCTGAAGAAAAAAGTTTCCGCCGAACGCAGAAATGAACTTGAATCGCTGAATGTTGTGAGCACGGATGAAAACGCCATCTGGCTGATTGACTACTGGTGCTGCAAAGATTTCCGCGGACTTATTCAAATGCCGTTTTCGCGCCACTGGATAATGCACATCGAAGCAGCACTGCGGATTGTCGGGAAATTGGGGAAGTGAAAAACAATTTTTCCTTGACAAATACTTCTGGTAAACGTTAGTATAAATCTATAATTCGGACTTTTGCGGATAAGGAAACGGAGCTGATATTCAGCGGAATAAAAAGCAGAAAACTTCCGCCTGAGATTCAAAATTCCGCTCGAAGAAAACTCAGGATGATTTATGCCGCAAAAACCGTGGACGACCTGCGGATTCCGCCCGAAAACCGGCTTGAAAAACTTTCCGGAAATCTTGACGGATATTTTTCAGTCAGAATAAACGGCCAGTGGCGGATAGTTTTTAGATTTGAAGATGGAGGTGCCGAAAATGTCGGAATACAAGATTATCACAGATGACAAGCTACCGAACATTCATCCCGGTGAAGTTTTAAAGGAAGAATTCCTTGACCCGATGAACATCACAGCGTACCGGCTTGCAAAGGAAACCGACATTCCGCAGACAAGAATTTCTGAGATAATCCACGGAAAGCGTTCAGTAACAGCCGACACTGCAATCAGGTTTTCAAAATTCTTCGGAACAACGGCGGAATTCTGGCTGAATCTTCAGAATCTCTACGACCTTGAGGAAGAGGAAAGCAAGCACAAGGAGGAATTCGCGGCAATCAAAATGTACGCTTACGTTTAGAATATGAAATTGATTTTTCTTATCACGGCAATTTCATTCCTCTCGTACTTTCTGACAACAACGATTGTTGACATCGTGCTGATGGGGCGGCTCAATTTTTGTTTCAGCGCAAAAGCAAAGGCAAAAGAATTTCTTATCACAAAGCCGAACCGGATTGACTTTCAGGATGGATTCAAGTGCTCAGGATTTTCTTCCGCGTTCGTGATGCGGCACTGGAATATTCAAGTGGACGGAAATTCAGTCTACGAAAAAATGCCGAATAAAATGAAAGACGGCTACGTTTACCCGAAAGGAATCTTCAACTTCCTTCGTGAAAACGGATTCAAAGTAAAATACTGCCGCGGAAACCTGAACGCGCTCAAAAATGCGGTCGCAGGCGGAAATCCAGTAATCGTAATGATAAAAATCCGCTCGGACAAAAACTGGCTCCACTACGTTCCAGTTGTTGGCTACGACGAGCAGAATGTTTTCATCGCCGAATCACTCGCCGAGCTTTCAAACTGCAACGAACCGCATTATAATAGAAGAATCCCGACAAAAGAATTCAAGAAGCTCTGGAACACCGCAATGCCCAAAATGCCGCTGTATGGGAACACGTTCTTTGCGGTGGAAAGATGAAGGCTTGTGTAATATAATTAGCATTGCTAATCCGTAAACTAAAATAGGACTTTCCGATTATGCCGAAAAAAAAATCGCCTTATGAGTTTGATTTTGAAGAATATATCCGCAACTCAGAGCCTGCAAAAAAGGAAAAAACTTATGCATGGGCAACGGCAATCGGGCTGCAGCAGGTGGACGGACTTACGCCGTCAAAATATCTTTTTGAGACTGCGAAACGGAATATCGACGGCGAAATTTCGGTTGCAGAGGTGACTTCAATAATCGACAGCTATTATGAGTCAAAAGTTGACCGTTCAAGCGATGACGACGAACGGACAGAAGAAGCCGACAAAGTTTCATCAAGAATCGCGCAGATTTTAAGTGAAAAATCGTTCAATTTTTCTCCGTCATATTTAATTGCACTTCACGGCAGACTTTTTGACGGAATCTTCAAGTTTGCGGGAAAAATCCGGGACTATGACATCTCAAAAAAAGAATGGGTTCTGGACGGCGATTCCGTAATGCACGGAGCCGCATTTGAACTGAAAGCCGCGCTTGACTATGACTTTGAACAGGAAAGACATTTCAGCTATAAAAATCTCACGCTGGAAGAAATTGTAAAGCACATAACTTTTTTTGTCTCGCGGCTCTGGCAAATTCACGCCTTTGGAGAAGGCAACACAAGAACGACCGCAGTTTTCACGATAAAATATCTTCGCTCGCTAGGATTCGATGTGGACAATGAACTTTTTTCGGAAAATTCCTGGTATTTCCGGAACGCCCTTGTCCGCGCAAACTATAACAATATTCAAAAAGGAATCCATGAAAGTCCGGAATTCCTTGAAAAATTCTTCCAGAATCTTTTACTGAAAGAACACAACGAACTGAAAAACAGATTCCTCCACATCAGGGCAAAAGATTTCCTGGAAATCAAAGAAAAAAATGCCACAGTAAACTACGGAAAAGTCACAGCAAATAATAAAAACATCACTCAAAATGTCACAGATAACGACAAAAATATCACTGAAAAAGATGAAACTATCACTCGAAACACTAAAAAAGCTACTGTAAATAACAAAAATATCACACGAAATGTCACTGTAAACAATAAAAATGTCACTGCAAATCATGGAAAAATCACTGTAAATAATAAGAATGTCACACAAAACATCACTGTAAAACTCACACAAACACAGAAAAAAATTCTGAACCTGATAAAAGAAAATCCATGTATAACGCAAAATGAAATCGCATCAAAACTGAACATCGCACGGGAAACCGTGAACCGCAACATGAAAAAACTTCAGCAGGAAAAAATCATTCAGCGGCTCGGCGCAGACAAAAACGGCAGCTGGAAGATTTTGCAGTAAGCACAATGTTCTATCCTCCCATTCCTTGACAAAACTAATCACGTTAGATATATTAACTAACCATTTTAGTTTTATAAGGATTCACATGGAAATCAGATACGAAAAACTTAATCACAGAAATTTTTGTGGACATTCGCTTGATGAATTCAGGCGGCATCAGACAATCACAGAATGTTGGCGGAACGTTGACGGCGAGCTGAAACTTGTTCCGAACAATTTTACGGAAAACTGGCCGGTTGAAAAATGCCGTGAAGTTGCTGCAGGAATTTCTTGCAGGCTGGAAAAAGATTTGTCGGCATTCGGGGCGTTCTGCAAAAACCGCATTGTGGGATTCGTTACGGTCGAGCACGAGATTTTCGGGAAGTCAGCAAAATACGTGAACCTTGAGCAGTTTCAGGTTTCAGAAGATTTCCGCGGTCGGGGAATCGGACGCAAGCTGTTCGCCCTTGCCTGCTCGGAAGCGAAAAGTTTTGACGCGCAAAAACTCTACATTTCCGCCCATTCGTCAAAGGAAAGCCAGGCGGCGTACAAGGCTCTGGGCTGCGCTCCGGCTGTGGAAGTGAACGAAAAAATGACGGCTGAAGAACCGTTCGACATTCAGATGGAATTTGTACTGGAACAGGCAAAAAGTGCCGATTTGTAAATTTCAGAATGGAGAAACCATGAAAAAAACGGCAAACTAAATCCAAAAAGAGCGAATTGCAGAAATCGAGTGGAAGACGGCGAAACTTTTGGACAACGTAACTTTGTTCGGCAACGTGGAATTTGTGAAAGACCGGACAGTTCAGCAAAGCATTTGGAACGACGCGGACAAACGCTTTTTCAGCAAGGGAATCGATGATCCGAAATTTCGCCTGCTGAAATTCCATACGATTGAGGCGACTTTCAGGATTGAAGTAAAGTTCAGAACGTGCAAGTATAAGTGATGGGAAAATTTTTGCACGAATCCTGGCTTATTCAACTCTTACAAAGTTTTCGTTAAATAAAAAAGGACTCCCTTTTACAGAAGTCCTTCCTGGGACGACAGGATTCGAACCTGTGGAATGACGGCACCAAAAGCCGTTGTCTTACCCCTTGACGACGTCCCAAAATATATGCAAAAAACTAGCTAGTCTTCTGAACCAGCAGCTTCTACATGTCCAGCATTATACTCACTAATTATCTTGTTTTGCAAGTCCGTTCTGAATTCCGGGCTAATTGGGTGAGCAACATCTTTGTATTCGCCATTCGCAGTCTTTCTGCTTGGCATTGCAATAAAAAGACCGTTCTGACCTTCAATAATCTTGACATTATGAACAACAAAGCAGTTGTCAAATGTTACTGTAACATAGGCACGAAGTTTTCCTTCATTCTCGACTTTACGAATACGCAATTCTGTGATTTGCATAAGCCTTTCTCCTTAATTATTGCAAAAAAACACTGCAAAGACTATTGCGTAACTACACATTTTAAGCCTTCATCATTAAGTATTTTTGCAGCTTTTTTAGCTTCTTCCCACGAAGCATAAATGCCAAAAACAGTCGAACCTGAACCAGACATTTCAGAATAAAGGGAATTTGTTTCCTTTAATTTCTGCAAAGCAACATCTATTTCAGGATATTTTAACTTCAATGCCTCGGTAAAAGTATTCTTAAATTTCCAATCGGAAACCGGAGAAAAATACATTCTTTCCAAATCACCGAATGTAGGATACTCTTTTTTTTCATTATTGGCAAGAAGTTTATCCACAAGAAAATACGCTTCTTTTGTGGAACTATGAACATCAGGAAATACCAATACAAAGTATAAATCCTGACGTTTTCTTATAACTCTAACAAATTCACCGCGTCCAGAAACTACAGCACAGCAACTTCCTGCAGAATCACAATGAGTAAAGAAAAAAACATCGCTTCCAACAGAGGCAGCAATCAAATCAAGCTGTTTTTCAGAAAGCCTGATATTATTAAGTTTTTCCAAAGCCCATATAAGCGAAGCGGCATCAGAAGAGCCACCGCCCAATCCTCCGCCAGCAGGAATATGCTTTTCAAGAATCACGTTAACCGCAAAACCTGAACATTCTGAGACATCGCAAAAAGCCTTGTATGCCATTGAAATTGTATTATTTTCAGGAAGTTCCATATTGTCACAAAAAACCGCACATCCAGAACCAGAAAATTTTGAAACAGTCAGTTTGTCAGCAAGCGAAACCGTCTGAAAAATACTTTCCAAATTATGAAATCCATCCTGTCTTTTTGGTAAAACCCTAAGTCCAAGATTTATCTTTGCAGGTGCAAAAACAACGATTTCATTCAACATACTAAAATAAATTATAACACAATAAGTTCAGTTGTCAATTTAAAAAAAAGTGTCAATCTAAAAATTTCTGTTGCCTAAACCGCAGACTTACTTTATAGTTTTCGAATGGGGATTGTTTAATTTCTTTGGAGATTATATATGTCTGCGCGCAATGATTTAACCCTTTTTAACGGTCCTTTTTCTTTTGATGATGAATTCGAGGATGATTTTAACGACAAATATTCTGACGAAACCTTGGATGACATGGATGAAGACTACGAAAGCTATGAAGAAGCTTTTGACGACGCAGACGATGACATCTACGAACCTTACGATGATGTAGAACCTGAGGATGGCTACACAAATCCTTACAAGTATGATGATGACTTTGGCGACGAAGAAGAATTCGACGACGAAGATGACGAAAGATAATTTAATTTAGCGCAGAAATTTCTTCCGCAAGTTTTTCTTTTGAAAAATTGAATGTCTGATTTTTTTCAGGCGAAAGAATTTCTGCGGTAAAGCCATTTTCTGAAATCTTTACCTTAACAGAAGAATTTTCCTTTTTAAATTTCTTCATCAAAACAGCTTTTATCAGCTCAATTGTAATTTTTGTCTGAACCTCACTGATTTGACTAGTTTTTTTCTCATTCTGCAAATCTTTTTTGTATTTTTCACGGTTCGAAAGCAAAAGTTCAACTTCTGGAAACGGATTGTTCGGGAATTTTGCATCGGCAATTTTTATCCATTCGCCGCCATTTTCCTGCAAAAGACTTGCTTTTATCTGACTCTGAATAAAAAGGCGAAGTTTTATTGTTTCTGAGATTTCAGTTTCCCATGTGATGTACGAATTTTTATCTTCAACGCGGAAAATTATTTCTGGATGCCGTTTTTTGAAATCTTCAATTTCATTCATCGCCTCTGAAAGCGGCAAACGCTTTGCCTCAATCCGGCTCATATTCCTGTGCTGAAGATGACGGAAAATCTCCTTCCAAAAATCACTTTCAATATCTTTTTGAACTTCCTGCATAAAAAATCCTTAAAATGGCATATATGTCGCCTTGTTTCCAGGCAAAGAATTTATCCACGGTCTGGAATTTTCGTAATCAAGGCGAGTTGTTAAAATCCACAGGACATTCTGGGTAGAACGCATGGCTGGCGGATTTCCCTGTCCATCTGTAAAAATTATAAGACCATTATATTCCTTGTGTGAAGTGAAAAAATCCACCGCGCATTGAAAATTTGTTCCACCGCGCCCCTGAATTTCTTTTAAGCTCATCTTTTTCTTGATTGAAACAGGCTTTGAAAATTTCAATGTTGTATCAAAAAAAATCACATCGATTTTTTCTATAATTCCAAGAAAAAAAATATTGTTTATAGCATGGAAAAATCTGTTAAAACTTTCATCCGTGATTGAACCGGAAACATCGACTGCAATAAGGACATTCGCCTTGCGCTGATAACGGCTTCCCATTGCCTTAAAACCAAAGCGGCGGCTCGGTTTCATTCTTGTTAAATTTCTTGCGGCGGAAACAATATTCTGCCTGAACTGCGAAAGCGCGCGGCGGTAATCCATTGAAAAATCAGCTTGCGCCTGGATTTCCCGCTTTAAGCCACCGCCAATCTCGCCCCATCCCTGGTCAATCTCAACTTTCTGGATATTTTTCTGAATGTTTTCCTGAGCTTCCTCATTTTCTTCCCACAAATCCGCGGCATCAGATGCAAAATCCGCATTTTCCGCAAGTGAAGCATGCCCTGCACTCTGCCCTTTTGAAGAAATATGTTTTACAAGAAAAAAAATCCACTTGTACCAGTCTTCAAAGGAAAGATTATCGCACGAATAAAAACGTCCTGTCTGACGGTCAATATTCAGATTCCGCATAAAAAATTTTTCTTCTTCCGTACCAGCCCATTCTTCGCCCAAAGGATTTTCAAGCTCTTTGAATCGCTTTGTAAGGCTTTTTAGATATTCAACGCCTTCAAGCCGGACATTTGTTTTATAAAACTGATTTATTGTTAAATCACTAGCAATAAGCAGAATATTTTTGTTTGCGTTGTAAGGTTCTCGTTTGTAAGGATGCTGCAAAAGAATCCTGTAGACTTCAACCTTTAAATATTCTGAAAGCTCCATATCAGAACAATTTTTTAATACTTCAGGATTAAATTCAATTCTCATCCGGCCTGAACGAAGCGGAACATTCATCTGCGAATTTTCAACCATTTGATGTGAACAGGCGGCAAGAAACAAAAGAGGTTCTGAATAAAACCAGTCGTTCTCAATATTTTTAAGACGATTTTCAATATTCATTTGCTATTTTTCAAACGAGGAAACAAGTTTTTTGTACAATTCAATGCAATTCGCGCCAATAAACGCCAATGTTAGCGGATATTCATTTGCAGACCACAAACTCGCAAAATATGAAACAGCTTCTTTTGAAGTTTTCTCAAGATATTCAAAATAATTTATAAGATTTTCTGAGACACAGTGAGTTTTTTCGGGAGAATTTTCAATTTCAGAAGATTGCGCCTCTATAAAATTAAACAAAGAAGAGGAAACCTGAGAAACAAGCGGAACATTGAGTTTTTCAAGCTTTGGCTCAGCAGATTTAAAATCGCCAAAAAGAATTTCTTTTGCAGAAGGAATCGTATTTTCATTTACAAATCGAAAAAAAAGCGAAGTCGCGCGGTTTCCAATAATTCCAGAAACAAGAACTTTATGAAAATCCGTAAGTTCAGGAAATTTTTTTATAACAGAAGAAACTCTCTCCCAGCTTCTGCGGTCTGGAGTTCGCTCAAGGTTCTGAACTTCAACATTCTGGTCATTGCTGTCAAGATACTCAGGATTTTCTTTTATGAATGAACAAATTCTCTTGTCAATTTCTGAACTTTCCGCCCAATCAAGCCAATCTTTTACAGTTGGTGCAAATTCATAAATATTAAAACGAGAAACAAGAGCCGGATCCAAATCTGTAAGCTGGTATTCGCCGCCATTATTAACCGCACTTATAATCCGGCTGCCTTTCGGAAGTACTTTTCCTGCAAGTTTGCGGTTCAGGGCAAGATCCATAATTGTCTGCAGAACTTCCGGGCGGGCGCGGTTCAATTCATCCAAAAAAAGAACAATCGGTTTTTCATCAAGAGGAAACCAATAAGGCAACATAAAATCGGTTTTTCCAGTTTTTTCATTCTTTTCCGGAAGCCCTATAAGATCACCGGGATCGCTCATCTGACCCAAAAACAGAGTCACAACTTTACAATTTTTTCTAGAATAGTATTCCTCCAGAATCCGGCTTTTTCCGATTCCATGCTTTCCGACCAACATAATATTCTGTTCCGGCGGAGTGTTATCAAGAATAAAATAAAGTTGTTCTGAATTAATTGTCATAGGCTTCCCAGTGATAAAAAATTAGCGGCTCGTGCAATCGGTAGACGGGTGCTGAGCCGCCATTCACATTCTATAATTATTAATAGTGCCATGGATGGCACGTCATAACGAAAGCTCAGAAACTTCAAGAAAATCTTAAAAGATTTTCTTGAATTATAAAATCGACAGGATGTTGATTTTATATACTATTCCGTTGGGCGTTTTTTAAAGCTTTTGCTTTCTTTTATTGCCTGACCTTCTCCTACCGATTGCTCCATCATAGCGCGGACTTTCAGTGGAAGTCCGAACAAGGTGATAAAGCCCTGCGCGTCTTTGTGGTTGTAAAGCTCACCAGTTGTGAAAGAAGCGATTGACTCGTTGTACAAACTGTATTTTGAGCCAGAACCAGCACCGCGGATTGCGCCTTTTACAACTTTTACTTTTGCCCAGCCAGTCACAGTTTCTTCAGCCTTATCCATAAAGGCAATGCAAGAATCCATAAGAGTTGTGAACCATTTTCCATCATAGATAAGTTCAGCCATTTTAAGGGAAACGTGCTGTTTAAAATGATAAGTATCGCGGTCAAGACAGATATGATCCATCATTCTGTGGGCAAAATAAAGGATTGCTCCACCTGGAGTTTCATAAACACCTCGGCTCTTCATTCCAACACAACGGTTTTCGCAAATATCAACAAGACCGACACCGTTTCTTCCGCCGATTACGTTAAGTTCATTCAAAAGATCAAGGGCATTCATCTTTTTGCCGTTCAAGCCAACCGGAATTCCCTTTTCAAAATCGATTGTTACGTACTCACCTTCATCAGAGGCTTCTTCCGGAACAGTTGTATTTTTGAGCATGTGCTTATAGTTCGGCTCATTTTCTGTTTTTTCAAGTTCAAGACCTTCATGTGAAAGATGCCATACATTCTCATCGCGCGAATAAGACTGGTCTTTTTTCATTGGAACTTCCAGTCCGCGGTCTTCAAGGAATTTGATTTCAGCTTCGCGGCTATCCATGTTCCATTTGTCATCACGCCAAGCGGCAATAACTTTAATATCAGGAGCAAAAGCCTTTATTGCAAGCTCAAAACGAACCTGATCATTTCCTTTTCCTGTTGCTCCGTGACAAATCGCAACAGCTTTTTCCTGACGGGCATATTCAACAAGAATTTTTCCAATAAGAGGACGGGCTGTAGAAGTTCCCAAAAGATATTCATCCTCATAAACAGCATTTGCCTTTAAAGCTGTCCAAACATATTCTTCAATATATTCCTGTTTTGCATCAACAACATAGCAGGCAGAAGCACCGGTTTTTAAAGCACGATTTTTAATCGTTTCCCAGTCATCACCCTGTCCAACATCAATGCAGACAGCAATTACATCATAGTCATAATTTTCTTTAAGCCAAGGAATGATAACAGTTGTATCAAGTCCACCAGAATAAGCCAATATAACTTTGTCTTTTGCCATTTTATAGCCTCGTAAAAAATCGTTTTGTACAATTTACCACTTTGGAAATAATTTAACAATCGGAAGAACAAAAAGAAGAATGTAAATCGCCAGAATTTGAACCTCTAATAACTTTTTTCATCACAATTCCTGCTTGCGGCTGCAAAGATTCATCCATAAATGCGTTTTTTATTGAAAAACATTCTGAAAATCCGTTTTTTTTATAGATATGACGCGCGCCAAGCCAGTTTTCGTTTACCAAAAGCACTTCTTCCTTCAAATTTGAAACAGATTCTTCTATAAAATTAAGGGCAGAACTGAAAAAATCACCGCCAATGCCACAACCGCGAACTTCCGGCAAAACCGCAAAAGAAGAAATATATAAAACTGAACCGTTTGGGCAATGCGCCAAAGAAATATCGTGCCCAACAGAAAAACTTTCCGCCGCCTCTGGAATTTTTTCCCAAAGTTCTGTGCAAAAATACCCGCAGATATTATCTTTTCTTGCGCCAAGACCAAAACCGTCATTTTTATTTCCGCAGGAAACGGAATCGTCCAGCAGAAGAATAAAACCTTGCGGAAAAACTTTTAACCTTTGCAAAAAAACTTGTTTTTCTTCCCGAACCTGAGGAATAAACGAGCTGTTTTCAATGTTCATAATCGAATCAATATCAAAAAGATTCGCCTGCCTTATTTTCATTTAGTCTGCAAATCCTTCGCCAGAACACAAAGCCCTTTGTTCCGCTGGGTGAGCCACCTCAAAACCGCAGTTTGCCGCCATGTTCAAATCCTTAAGCTCAACTTTTCCTTCAATATAAAGATCGTAATCAATTCCTGCCGAGCCAGTTCCACAGCCAACATCCCAGCCATCTCCCAAAGATTCGCGAACAATTTCCTCGCGCTCGGCTCTTGTTGTATCTTTTATCAAAATGCTTTTCATATTTTTATAATACAAGAAAAAATGAAGGTTCGGCAATGATTTTAAATTCATGTGGTCATTGAGCATGTCGAAATGACAATTTGGCAAGACGTGGACATTTCGACTGGCTCAATGTCCCCCCCCCACACACACTAAAAAAAACCGGGCGATAAAGAAAAATTACCGCCCGGCTAAAATTATTTGTTATTCTATATTTCGAACCACGCGGAAGCCTGCCATCGTAGAGCGATTACTTGCATAATGTGAATTTCGCCTAAACACTGTACAATCACTTTCAACACCCAGATAGAAACCTCCTCCATAAGAATGAGTCTGTTTTTCTGTAAAATCAGCACCATAAGCATTACCTTCAAACGGAGTATTTTTGTTTATCGAACTCGACCTCCAATCCCAACACCATTCCAAAACATTCCCACTCATATCATACAAGCCATAATTGTTTTTTTGTTTCTTTTTTACTTCATGAGTTTTACTAGATGAATTACCTTTATACCAGGCTACATCACCTATAGTGTCACTTCCGCTATATGTATAATTCGAACCCCCACGAGCAGCCCATTCCCATTCAACTAAAACAGGAAGTCTATAACCATCTTTTGTAAAATCACATTCAACTGCATTCCAATCATCATTATTATAAGAATCAGGAACATCTCCCCAATCAGCAGGATTTGTTGACCCCTTTATTGTGTAACAAGGAATAAGTTTTTGTTTCATAGAGAGCTTATTGCAATAAACAAGCGCATCATACCAAGATACATTTTCAACAGGACGATTTTCCTGAACTTCTCCTTCTGCAGGATTTGAACTAAATTTGCTTGGATTTTTGCCCATTATTTCCAGATATTCTTTTTGAGTTACTTCATGATCGCTCATATAAAAAGAAGGAATTTCCAATGCTCGTTCGCTTACGAATACCTCTGAGCTTGGAGTCCAAGTTTCAGTTCCTGTAATTGAAGTGGCAGGGATTTCTACAAATCCTTCAGGAATTTTTGAAACTGCAGTAATATTCACTTTTTTTGTAATTATAGAACTTTTATTTCCAACCGTATCAACGGTAACAATAAAATACTTGTAGTAATCCTTGCTTGAATCAATTCCATCAAAAACTTTGGTCTGAACGCCTTTTGCAACTGTTACAATTTCCGACTTTTCTGAATCCGATGTTCCGTCGTTTGAAACAAAACTGATTTCAACATGGTCAAAGTCTTCGTCGCTCGGGTCGTTCCAAGTAAGCGTAACAGAAGTTTTTTCAGCTGAAAGTTCGGCGTTTAATTCCGACACAAGTTTTGGCGGAGTAAAATCAAAGTTTGATATTACAATTTGCGCTGTTTCTTCGCGACCGTCTGAGTCGATTGCGGCAACCGTGTAAATTCCGTTCGCAGTTTCGTCTGCGGCCGTTATTTCAAAAGTCCATTTTTTATTGTCAGAACTGTCCTTTACGGCAGCGGTTGCGGAAGAATCCGCAAGAAGTTTTGAGGCAACTTCACTTCCGTCCTTTTTGTACACAACTTTTTCCACGCTTTGTGCCGCTGTTGTAATATTCGCAGTTACCGTAATAGTTGTGTTGCTCTTTTCTGGCGGAACGCTCAAGGCAATCTTCATCGTTTCTTTTGAATCTACCGCAAGTGGCGTTGCTTTTACAGTAACGCCTTCACTTTTGTTTCCGCTTATGTCCATTGTTTTTACGGTAAACGTGTATTCTGTGCCGTTTGTAAGATTAGGAACTTCCATATACTTCAAGCCCGGCGCCGCAAACACGCTTTTTCCTCCATTTTTGTAACAGAACGTGTTATTTCAGACGATTCTTTGCAGGTGATTTCGATTCCGAACAGGTCTTCATCCGCAGGATCGTTCCAAGTAAGCCTTACCCTTTCAGGCATTGCAACAGACTGCAGCCCGGTAACCTCTGCCGGAGGAAGTTTGTCGGATGAGTCAACAGGAGTGGCTTTCAGTTCAACTTTTTGCGCCTCATTGTGAGTTTTATCCAGTGCAGAAAGGCTGAATGTGTATTCAGTTCCGTTCTGCAGACCACGTATCAAAATTGAAGAATTTTTCGATTTCTCGCCAATAATCACAAGCGGCTGCGTAACGCCTTCTGTCGCCGGTGTGAATGTAATTTTCGTTCCGTAAAAATCTTCATCAGCAGGATTTTTCCAGCTTAATAGAACAGAACTGTTTCCTGCTATTGCAGCATTTTCCCCAGTAATAACTTTCTGCGGCGGAGTTGAATCCGGCTTTTTTTCCACCTCAACATACTCCGTGTTTGTTTCTGACTTGCAACCAAATGATGCAATTGCAAAAATTGTTGCCGCCGTAAACAAAATGGCTTTTAAAGACTTTTTCATAGCTTTCTCCTTCTTAAAAGTCAATGTTAAAAATGTTAAATAAAAAAAGACCGTTAGCCCTAAGCGCAATTTTTTACGCTCGGACACAACGGTCTTTTAATAACTGAATAAATTGTATTTAAGAGAGAATTATTTACTGTTCTGTTCTGTTCTGTTCTGTTCTGTTCTGTTCTGTTCTGTTCTGTTCTGTTCTGTTCTGTTCTGTTCTGACAAGATTGTGTTTCTCCCTTCTTTATTTGTCAAGTGCAATTTCTTTTTTCTTTATAACATGCTTTTACAACTAAGTAAAGTGAGAAATCTGTCATTTTGATTTTTATCTATTTTAATTCGACCTTGAACGTATTATCTTTTTCATAAAACGTGAACAAATAAGTTCCTGCACTTGGAATCGTTACAGAAAAATTTGTATTTTCCCCAGCAGTGTCAGAAGTCTGTACAATTTCGCCCAAAGCAATTGATTTTCCGTCTTTATTTTCTTTGTCACTTCCGTAAGACAAAGACCAGTCGCAGTATTTGTCAAACTTAAACTGATATGTTCCAGCCTTAAGCTCAACAGAACCTGAAAAAATCTGCTTTTCTGAATCATATTTCATCTCATTGTAGCCAAAATTATTCATACTTCCGCGCAGAAAAAGACGGTTATCTGTAAAAAGCATTTTTTTTGAAGAATTGCCAAGATAATAAACACGAGTTTCGTAAGGAGCAATGAAATCGATTTTCAAAGCACCATCATCTATTGAAAGATTTTTTTCGTCATTAATTCCAATCAGAACTGAATAATTTGAAACATCAACAAGAGAAGAATTTTCAACCCAAAAAGGATAATCTCCGCAATTTATCAAACTCTGCACACAGAGCAAACTATCTGTTCCATCAGAAATTGTGTAAGCAGCAACTGTATTCAAAGGATTTTTCTTTGTGTCAACAGTGCAACTTTTCAAAAATTCAACTTTTCCGTCTGCAAAAAGATTCGGATACGTCTTCCGCAATGCTAAAATCGCCTTGTTCAAGCTCAAAATTGAACTAGGATTTGCCTTTTGCTTTTCAACTTCAGACCAATCAATGTCTGTTCTGTGCCGTATGTCGCCAGTACCATAAGAAGTATTGTCTTTCATCCCGATTTCTTGCCCATAATAGATAAAAGGAACAGTTGGCCGCAAAAGAGACAGCGCAGTCGCCGCCTTTATTTGCGCCTCATACCCATAAAAAACAGTTCCAAGCCGGTTAATATAGTTGTCGTGGTTTCCAATAAATGTTCCGTAAGATTTTGTCTCACCTAGATTTGCCTTTAATGTAGAAGAAAGATAACTCGCCTCATAATCCCTAATACTGTCTACAATTCCATAACCTTGATCAAAATCAAAAACCATATTGAATTCAGGCTTTTCGTCCGTGCCGAAATATTTTTCAAGACTAGTTCTGTTTCCTGTAATCCAGGCTTCGCAAGTCATAAACTTTGGCGAAATATCTTTATATTTATCAATAACTTCACTTCTAAGCTCAGAAAACCATCCATGAGTTTCATCCGTGTCATATTTTGAACCATTTGTTTCTATTAAATAGCGAACGGCGTCAACCCGTAATCCGTCAAAACCTTTGTTCAGCCAATAACGCACCACATTTTTCATTTCTTCGCGAACTTCATAATTTCTAAAGTTCAAATCAGGCTGACCTTCCCAAAATGCCGCGTAATAAAAGTCATTTCCGCTAGGATTTTTATGCCAAGTGTCCGAACTTCCCATTCCCGGATTCCAAGAAAGTTTCGTGTCGCTCCACAAATACCAGTTCTTTTTACCGTTTTTGCCACCGTAAGAATCCTTGAACCACTGATTTCCCCTTCCCGTATGATTTGGAACAAAGTCAAAAATGATTTTAATATCTTTTTCGTGGCAAGCGTTTATAAGGCTGATTAAGTCCTCTTCCGTGCCAAAATAGCTGTTCACGGCGTAGTAATCATTCACATCGTAGCCGTGCATATTTTCTCTTTTAAATTTTGATTTATAATCGCACTCAAAAATCGGCGAAAGCCAAATTCCAGAACACCCCAAATCATTTTGAATGTAGTCAAGCTTGCTTTCAATTCCCTTAAAATCACCGCAACCGTCGTCATCAGAATCTGCAAAACTTTTCACCCAAATATGATAGAAAGAAGTTTCGCGCCACCAGCTGTCATTTAACCCTGCAGACTGATTTTTTGCCGCATCAGAAGTGATTTCCACATTTTTCGGACTTTTATAATTTTCATCCCCAACATATTCAGCAAGATTTTCAGGAAAATCAGGATTTTCGCCATCCGGATCACTTCCGTTTTTGCAAGAGCCAAGCAAAGCCCCAAAAACCAAAACCGAGCAAACAAAAAACTTAAAATTTTTCATAGTACGAAAAGGGCTCTCGCCCCCCCCCGTCAAAAATATAGATATACTTTTAAAAATTTATTTTATAACATCAATGAACTGTTTAGGTGTCAGAATATCAATACTTGAAGAAACATAGTCCTTCGGATTTCTCGTCACAATACAATACAAATCTGATGAACATACTTTACGTAATATATAAAAACAATCCACAATAGACTGAATCGCAATAAATCCTGAAAATTTTCCATCTTTACATAATTCAATAATTTTCTCCGCATCATTAGAAAAGGGTTCTCTATTTACCAAATAATCTATTATAATATTTGTATCAATTAAAGCGACCATATTTTTCTTCCATATATTCAAACTTTTTTTTATCATAGTCAAATCTATCAGTTAAAATTCCTTTAAATTGTTTTAGATTATTGAATGCAATTTCTTTCTGTTTATTATTTTCTTTCTTATCTCCAAGCAACCCTTTTGCACCACGCAAAAACTGTATCACATACTTCAATTTTTCAACAGGAATCTCATCTATTAATTTGTAGGCTTCTTTTACTGTAACAGAGTTAGTCATAAAAACCTCCCTTTCTTAAATATAGTATATTGTAACTTCTTGATTTTTTCCATAAAAAAGCGGGCGGCTTTTTGTTCGTTTGCCTACTGCAAACTACCAAAAACCAGGCTATTCGCCCTTCCGGCTTTCGCCTACATTCCTACGCTACGCTCCGGAACGCCTTCGGCGGGGCTACTATCCTTGCCGCAAAAAAAATGCCTTGCCTTAAAGGCAAGACATTTTTATAAAATTCTAAATTAAACCAGAAACTTCCTGCTACCGCTACGGCACATGCTACTGTGCAGGTCGCAACCTGCGGTTGCTTCTCTAGTTCCCACTTGCTCGCAATGCTCGCATTTTTCGTAAACGAAAAAACGTAGAAACTAGACGGCTGCAATAGATTCAGTTTAATTGCAGCTATTTCTAAATTTAGAATGAACCAGCTACTGCTACAGCACATGCTACTGTGCAGCCGACCATTGGGTTGTTGCCCATTCCCATGAAGCCCATCATTTCTACGTGAGCAGGAACTGAAGAAGAACCTGCAAACTGAGCGTCTGAGTGCATACGACCCAAAGTATCTGTAAAGCCGTAAGAAGCAGGACCTGCAGCCATGTTATCTGGGTGAAGTGTACGACCTGTACCGCCACCACTAGCTACAGAGAAGTATTTCTTGCCAGCGAGCAAGCGTTCCTTTTTGTATGTACCTGCAACTGGATGCTGGAAACGAGTTGGGTTTGTAGAGTTTCCTGTGATAGAAACATCAACATCCTCGTGCCACATGATTGCAACACCTTCGCGAACATCATCAGCACCGTAGCACTTTACGATAAGACGTTCCGGATTGTTTCCGTAAGGAACTTCTTTTACAACCTTCAAAGCCTTGTCTGTTCCTTCTCCGTTAAAATAGTCAAACTGTGTCTGAACATAAGTAAAACCATTTATACGGCTGATAATCTGAGCGGCATCTTTTCCAAGACCGTTCAAAATTACACGAAGCTTGTTCTTGCGAACTTTGTTTGCATTCGCAGCAATTTTAATAGCACCTTCTGCAGCAGCAAAAGATTCATGACCTGCCAAGAAAGCAAAGCACTGAGTTTCTTCAGAAAGAAGACGAGCACCAAGATTTCCGTGACCAAGACCAACTTTGCGGTCATCAGCTACGGAACCTGGCAAACAAAATGCCTGAAGTCCTTTTCCGATATTTGCAGCAGCTGTTGAACCAGTCTTGTCGCCAGTTTTTTCAGCTTCTTTGATTGCAATTGCAGAACCCAAAACGTAAGCCCATTTAGCATCTTCAAAACAAATCTGCTGTGTAGACTGACAAATTTCATAAGGGTCAAAACCGCGAGCCTTGCAAAGGTCACGCGCTTCCTGAAGTCCTTTTTCGCCTTCAGAAAAACCATATTCTTTAAGAGCCTTGTTTACCTGTGGGATACGGCCTTCAAAATCTTCAAACAATGACATATTCTATATTCCTCCGTTCCTACACTTAGTTCTTGCGAGGGTCAATGAGTTTTACCATGCCCTGATCTTCTGTCACACGACCATAATGAGTTCGTGCACCTTCAATAGCTTCATTAGCAGGTTTTCCAGCCTTAAGAGCATCCATCAATTTACCAAAGTTAATACAGTTGTAACCAATAACCTGATTATCCTTATCAACAGCCATAGTTTCAACATAACCTTCTGTCATTTCAAGGTAGCGAGGACCAGTCTTGCGAGTTGCAAACATAGTTCCAACCTGAGAACGAAGATTTTTTCCAAGGTCTTCCAAAGATGCACCAACTTTAAGACCGTTCTTAGAATAAGCAGACTGAGAACGACCATAAACAATCTGCATAAAAAGTTCGCGCATAGCAGTATTGATTGCATCGCAAACAAGGTCAGTGTTCAAAGCTTCAAGCAATGTTTTTCCGATAAGAATTTCAGAAGCCATAGCAGCTGAGTGAGTCATACCAGAACAACCGATTGTTTCAACAAGAGCTTCTTCGATAATACCGTCTTTGATATTCAAAGAAAGTTTGCAGGCACCCTGCTGTGGTGCACACCAACCAACTCCGTGTGTAAAACCAGAAACATCTTTAATTTCCTTAACCTGAACCCATTTTCCTTCTTCCGGAATAGGAGCCGGTCCATGATATGCGCCTTTTGCCAAAGGACACATGTGTTCTACTTCTGCAGTGTAGATCATTTAATCCCCCAAACTGCCGCCAAAACGGCAAAGAATTTCCTTAAAATTTCCTACAGAATATTACCACTAAGTATTTTTTATCACAATAAAAGGTTAGCAAGGGGTAACTAAAAAAGCAAACACACCCATTCTAGCCAGGCCGAATTTCATTCAAGTTTCTGTTTTATTTCCAGAACTTCTTCTATAGGAAGATTTGTCGCGGCGGAAATCTGCTCTGGAGAGCCAAGCCCCATCTTCAAAAGATTCCGGGCGGTTTCAACAGCTTTGCTATTCGCGCCTTCTTTCCTGCCTTCCGACAGTCCGGCCTCGCGGGCTTCCTCTTTCCATTCGCGCACCTGGTCATCCCACAGCATATACTCTGCCCTCCATTTCTGGTGGCTCTTGCACACCTCGACTTCGGCCTGGATTCGGCGGGTTATGGCGTCCGACGCGGAGCGGTTTTTCAGGAACTTCAGGAACGAGCGCACCACCGGATTCTCCGCCTTCGCGAAGTCGCTTGCATTATAAATCACTTTGTGGATTCTGTCATTCAGAATCCTGTCGCCGAACGGGTCTGCAAGGCATATGAAAATGATATAAGATTCCTTCATCCTGCGGTAGCTTTCTCCGCGGCCAAGGTTTTCCACATCGATTATGCTCTGGTAGTAGCGCATGCGCAGCCCTTCGTCCGCCCTGACAACAATCTGCATTTCAATGTCCAGAATTCTGTCGGAATCTTCCAGATATGCGTCCAGCCTGACTCCGCGTCCGTCGTAAAGCTCGCCCAGCGAATACTGCGACGTCAGAAACTCAATCTTTCCGACCTTGATTCCAAGCAGGCTTTCCACAACTCCCTTCGCGATTTCCGGCTCGCGCATTATCTTGCTGAACAGAAAATCGTCCGTGAAAAACAAATCCTCGTATTTTTTTTACAAATTCTGAAAAATCGCTTCCGTCAGATTTCCAGTTTGCTCCAGATGGATTTGGCTCGCGCTCCGCTTGTATTAATCCGGGTGCTCCGCACTTTTACTGGTTCAATCGCAAAAAAAAGCGAGAGATTTTTTCCTATATTTTTAAAAGCACTTTTTCCGCAGTTTCTGCAGTTTTGGGAAGAGCAACGATTTCCAGTCCCATTCCAAGGCTATCAAGGTAGTCAATAAGGGTAGAGATTTTTATGTCTTTGCGTTTTTCAATTTTTGAAACAGCTGTCTGTGTAAAATTCTGCATTTCAGACTGTTTTACATTTTGCTCTTCACGAAGCTGAGCAAGATGGATTGAAAGAATTTCCTGCTCAGACTTCAGGCGGGCACGCCGAACAGAGTCTTCAGACATCTGCGATTCCATCATTTTTACGGCATTTTTCATTTTTTTCCTCCTGACCTTTTTCGTGGATTGCTATGATTCCTTCAGCTTCAGCAATAAGATTTTTGTAGAACTTATTTTGGTCTTTTCCTTTTTTGTCACCACCAGTAAGCAAAAACGCTTTACGCTCAGAATCAAAATAATATGCAACTCTAAGAATATGATTTTTAGTTCTATTTCTAAGTTCTTTCAAATTAGAATGGTTTTTATTGCCATGCAGCACATCTGCATAAGGTCTAGGAAGATTCGGTCCTAAGCGCTGCAAAAGCAAAACTCGTTCCAGTACAGCTTCTTTAGATTCATCGTCTAAAGAACTGAACCACTTATCATATTCGTATGATGATGCAACTTCCCATACAACTTTATTATATGCACTTGGATTCATATTTGTCAAATAACAATATAAAAAGAGACGAATCTTTCGCGATTTCCGGCTCGCGCATTATCTTGCTGAACAGAAAGCCGTCCGTGAAAAACAAATCCTCGTATTTTTTTTGATTCGTACCTCATCTTGCCTCCGGATATTTATCGCGGAAAAATTGCAAAAATGGAAATGAATCACAAAAAAATCGAGAAAATTTTCACCGCCAGTTTTAGTTTTAATCAGCATGCCACTGACTAGCAAATCAGCATGATGCTTATTAACTAGTCAGCGCAGCACTGATTAACTAATCATCAGAACGCTGACTAGTTAATCAACAGACTGCTGATTAGGTTAATCAGTACACCGCTGATTAGGCTAATCAGCACCCTACTTACTAGTTAGTCAGCTGGGTGTCGCACGGAAAGGAAATAAACCGCGTTATGGAAACAATTCAGAGGCTGCTATGGACTTGTTCGGTAGTATTCTACGGACATAAAGCGAGGCGTTGCATTACTGTATTTGCAGAGCCGCAAGTATAGTGAAGGAACGGAAATGAATTACAAAAGGACGGCAAAATCTTTTCGTGTCAATTATTTTTATGCAGAATTAAATTTAAAATTCCACAATCTTTTAGAAAACAAGCTATTGGTAGCAAAAAAACACAGTCTTTTCTATAATAAAAACATATGGTAGAAAGAAATAATCGTATTGCATTTATCCTGTCATTCATTTTGTTGACCGCTTTTATGCACAAACCGGCTTTTTCAAAAGACAGACTAAAAATAGATTTTTCAGTTTTTTCAGGAATAAAATATGGAGAGATTTCAAAGTCAATCTATCTTGGCAGCACAAACACGAAAGTCAGTAAACTAGACTGGGAAGAAAAAAATATTTATGAATTCGGAATAGGAACAGATATAACATTTTTTAACTTTTTTATATCTGCTCAATTCAGCGCAGGCCTGCCCTTACGCACAGGCAATATGTACGATTCAGACTGGAATCTTTCAGGATTAAAAAAAACGTACACAATAAGCGAATGTGATTTAAAGCAAAGTTTTGACACACAACTTGAAATTTCTTACCATACTCCGCAATTATCGATTTTCAGATTTGAGCCGGCTGTACAAGCGCAATATATGTTTCAAAATTTCAATGCACACGATGGCTATGGCTGGTACGGTGCTAAGGAATACGCAAAAATCCCAAGAGATTATGATGTGGCTTGGAATGACCCTCTCGCCCGGAAAGCAAAAAAAATCCGCGACATAGATTATTATAGACACACATTTTTTACATTTTTTGGATTTGAATTTTACTATATGCCAATAGAAAAATTCAGCATAAAAACGGGACTTTTCATTTCACCGTTCGCATATATGTATTCGCTTGACACGCATCACAAGTCTTCTGCAAATGTGCATTACTGCGATGTTCAGTACGGATATTTTTCAAAATTAAAAACCACATTGAAAGCAGAATACAGAATAAAAAAGAAATTTAAAATCTTTTCAGAATTTTCAATTATATCAGGCAGTTCTGACTACGGAGATTTATATGCAGACGAATACAGCGATATTCTTACAAAATTTGAAAACCAGCCGACATCATCTTCTATTCTTAACATTGATTTTAATTTGGGAACAGCATTCTCTATAAAATAAAAAATATACCACACAAAAAAAACTGCCTTTGAAAAATATCAAAAGCAGCTTTTTTCTCTAAAAACTAGAAATGAAAATTAGTCTTCCCACTCGATTACTTCGTCTTCATTCAAGATATATGGAAGCTGAATTTTACCTTCAAGAGTTTTCTTTGGATAAACAGCAGCATAAAAGCCCATATCTGTCTGTTTTGGTTTAGACAAGCCATCTGCCTTCCAAGAAGCATCAATTGTTACAGGGTTTGAAGTTGTATTTCCAGCAATAGTCAAAACTTTTGCACCAGCTTTAATCTGTCCTGTTTTTACAGTATCGCCAGCATCATTTGTTTCACCTTTTTCTTCTGCAGTAGCATCATTTCCGTCATAGAATTTTACACTGTAAACACCAGAAGCAGCTGCTGTAACTTCTACAGCAACTTTATAATATCCATCAGCATCCTTAGTAACTCCTCCAAGAGTTGCATAAGCACCAGAAGCACCCTTCAAGTATTCAGTTTCTTTTGCATTATGCTCACCAATAACTTTACCAGTTGAATTAAGTTCATCACCATTCACATCTTTAAAGTTATTTCCACCATCCATATTAGACGGATCAACGCCTTCAAATCTAGAAATATATGCCTGAATTTTATCTCCATTCTTTCTCAAAGAAACAGCCGTGAAATCATAAACAGTTTTTGAGTCACCTGCATCATTCCTTACTTTCTTATCTTTGTTCAAATCAAATACATATCCAAGAACTCCAGTACGCTCTGAAGCATCTTCTGTCTCAGCACCTTTCAAATAAAAAATTGCAACAGCATCAGTGTGCTTTGTCTTTAGAGTTCTGAATCCACGGTAAGTCACATCGCTGTCATTTGTATATCCAACAGAATCGTTGCCTGAATCACCAATATAAGCAGTATCGCCTTTTACATAAAGAATATTGTGCTCATCTTCATTATCCGCACATCCCGCAAAACCAAACACCAATGCAGCGGCAACTGCACTACTTAAAAGAACCTTTGAAAGTTTCATTTTTTTTCTCCTCTTTTTTGAGTTTTTCTTTAATTATATTTTCATAAGAAAAATTGTCAATATTAAAAAAAGTCTTCTATTTATAGATTCCTGATTTCCATTTTTCGGAGCGGCGATTTTCCGGAATGAATTTGCCTGTGTAGACAAGGTAGCGGTAGAAGGTTCCGGCGGAAACTCCTATCTCGTGGGCGATTCTGCATTTTGGCGTTCCTGCGGCCAGAAGGGAATTTATTTTTTTGCTCTGCGAAACGCATTTCTGGTTCAGCCGGCCTCTTTTTCCGGGGATTCTTCCAAGTTTTTTGCCGGAAGCTTTGCGGGCGGCAAGCGCTTCCTTTGTTCTCTGGCTTATGAGCTGGCGTTCTATTTCCGCGCTTATGGAAAACGCAAAAGCAAGAATTTTTGACTGGATGTCATTCTGAAGGATGAAATTTTCTTTTATTGTCCGGATGTTGCATTCCTTCGCGATGCAGATATTCAGAATTTCCATAATCATAAAGAAATTTCTTCCGAGCCTCGAAAGCTCCGTGCAGATTATTGTATCGTCTTTCCTGATTTTTCCGAGCAGCGAGCCGAGCTTCCGCTTTCTGTAGTTCTTTGTTCCGCTTATAGTTTCTTCAATCCAGCCGTCAATAAGAATATTATGGATTCCGCACCACCGCCTTATTTCAAAACGCTGATTCTCCACAGTCTGCTTATCTGTGCTTACACGAATATAGCCGTACGTCATTTTTTCCTCACCTTTTTTGAATAAAAAGATACAGGAAATTTCTATTTGTTTTCAAAATTTGGGAAACGGGAGGAAGCCCGTATTTTTTATAATACGCAGACAATAAACACACTAAAGGTTCTTTTAAGTAGTGCAGTTGCCGCTGCATTGGTGTTTGGTTTTGCGGGATGTAAAACAGATGAAGACGAAGATGGAATCATCACCCAGATTGAAAAAGGTGGCTATACAAACGACACTGATGTTGAATACAAAAGGGCTTATATAAGCACAGCAACTAAACATCTTGCAGCAGATTGCGAAATTACAATTGATACTAAAAAATCAACCGGAAAATATACAATGGGATATATTTTCAACCAAATCGGAAAAGGCTCTGATGACAAACCTTATTCATTCTGCGAAGTTGGAGTAAGATATTACAATAAAAAACCTCAGTATTTTATTTCATACTATACAGGTGTTCGAGGAAAGAAAGGCACAGTAAATGATTTTTCAACAAATGCCGGTGATTTTGATGTAAGCGAATCTGAGACGGAAAAATGGGGTGTAGAAGCCAACTCCGCAAAAGAATATGAGATTGTAAAATCATGGACAGATATTCCTGCAGGTTCTTATACTCTTGGTGATGACGGAATCTTAAAAGTATACATTGATTTGACAGTACTTTCCGGCGAAACAGAAATAACAAAAGACAATTATGGTGAATACCTGAAAAAAGGCACAATCACAGAAGTTGATGATGAAGACGAAGACGGAACTACTACAAAAGTAAAAAGAATTACAAACGGATCTTACAAAGTAACATTAAAATCAAGCTCAGATGCAGCTTCAGGAACTTCTAAAGTGATTTCTAACTCAAATACGCTTGAGTCATTTGTAGTTCAGGAAGCAAAACTCGGAAAATATGCTATGGTTCATAAAGATGCAACTGTTTCTGGAACATGGAACTTCCCTAAAGATTCATATATCAAAGCTGCTTACGCACCTGATTCTGATATAATAATCTGGGAACAGGAAATTCATAACTAAAACATACAAACGAAGCCTTGTAAAAATTATAAAAGCAGTCGGCTTTAACTGTATCTTGTGGAGATTTCAAGGAAACTATGAAATCTCCATTTTTTTTTCAGCAAGCAAATAAAAATTCATCTTCAAAATCATATCAAAAATCCGGTTCGGACTTCAATTCGGCAGTTTTCTGCGCAGGACTAGGATTTTGCTTTTAAAATAAAAATCTCCAGCAGCGGCCTTTTCAGGCTTGTCTGGAGATTTATCTTTTCTTTCAGGGCTATGCTTTTAAGCTTTTATTGGAAAGCACGGCCGCAAATTAAATCATTTAATTTTATTTGAACTGATTTGCAGTTCAAAGAGTAATATTCAATAAATTATTTTTCTAACCACCACCCAAAAAGCTGCGTTTACTTTTTTGTGTAGGTCACATCGGCTATTTCGTGTTTAAGCTTGGAACTTGGAGTAAAAAGCACGCGCACAGCAGTTATATCATTCGCTGAAACGTCTTCTTCCCTGTCCTTTCCATCTGAACTTAATGAAAGCTTAAATATTCCAAAATTATCCAGCCTGATGCGGTTTGAATTTTTCAGAAACAGAGGCATTTTCTCCAGAAGCACCTCCGCTAGCGATAAAAATTTGAAGTTCAAACCGAACTCCATACTTCCGGCCGGAAAGTACATCTTAAAGATAATAAGACATCTTAAAAAACGGCAATAAAAATCTTCAAAAAAAATAAAAAAAATCCGCTTCCCGAATAAAAAAAACAGTTCTCACAGCAGGCAGGCAAATTCTCAGTGAGAATCCATCAGAAACTCAGTGAGAATTTATTTTTCCGCACTGAAAATTTTAAAAAAAAGCAGTGAGTTTCCAGTAAAAAGCCACTGAGATTTTTACGCTTCAAAAAAAATACATATAAAATCTTTGCAACCATTTTCATTATATTATAAACACCCGCAGAACTTGTGTACGGAATTTATTATGAAAAATTACAACCTTACAAAACTGTTTTTTTGTGTTATAATTATCAATAGGAGTCAGCTATGGAAATTAGTATTGAAATTGACGGTCTTACAAATTGCCTTGTGAACCGGGCAACAAATGAAGAATGTGACACTCAATACAGACGTAACTCCAAAACAATAACAAAAGCTGATGCAGAAAAACTTATGGCTAATGGCTGGCTGTTTGACTGGAGTGTTCCTCATTCAAATGGATATGAAATATATGAACTCCTGATAAAAGGCTCAGAAGAACGGCAGGGCTTGATTGCTTTAAAACACATCAGAGATCAATTATATACCCACGTTGATTTAGTAGAATCCGCTCCAATGAATCGTGGCAAAAACGGCATTTACCAAGGAGTTGGCGCGCATTTATTTGCAATTGCCTGCAAATTAAGCTGGAATGCAGGAAATGAAGGTTTTGTTCAGTTCAAGGCAAAATCAAACCTGGTTGAACATTATAGACAGACTTTAAAAGCACAGAACATCGATGACCAGAATATGTTTATTGACAGTTATGCAGCTTTGACACTCATAAAAAAATATTTTTCAGAGGAGGCTTAAAATGATTGCAACAAAAGAAAGAGAACCTGTCGTTTGTGATACATACACAATTACACTCTGCGAATCCGATTCTGCAATGAGATTTGGAGAAGAAATGCCTGATTCAAGACTCACAGAGCCTTCTGATGGAAAGATTTTCCGTTTACGCGAAGCAATTCTTTTATCAAAACGCCTTGGTCGTCCTTTAACAAAAGCAGAAATGAAACAGTTTGTACTTTAGTCAGAAGAAGCGTCAAAAGCCGAGATTTTTACGCTTCAAAAAAAATCAGCGGAATGGATTTTCCGCTGACTCAAATAATCTAGTTTTTCTACATTTTTTCCAGGAACGGAACAAGAACCATGTTCATGGCTTTTTTCATTACAGTCAATGTGCATTCCGCAAGGAAAAGGCGCGCGCTTTTAAGCTCGGCGGTTTCTGCGTTCACAATTGAGCAGTTCTGATAGAATTTGCTGAAAAGTTTGCTCAAATCGTAAAGATATGCCGCCATTACGCTTGGATCAAGATTTTCCGCGGCTTTATCAACTGTTTCCGGGAATGAACCAAGTGCTTTTATAAGCTCCCATTCTTCAGGCGCTTTCAACAAGTCTGAATGTTCAACACTTGCCTTAACACCTGAATTTTTTGCCTTCTCCAGGATTGAACTGATTCTTGCGCCCATATACTGAAGATACGGTCCTGTGTTTCCGTTGAAACTAAGGCTTTCCGCCGGATTAAAAAGCATATCCTTGATTGGAGTCGCCTGCAGAAGATAATAATGCAGAGCCGCAAGCGCAACTTTTTCAGCCACATCGTCCGCATCAACATCCGCCTCGCGGCCACGCTCTTCAATCGCCTTCAGAGCGTCGCTGTGCAGGGAATCCAGAAGGTCGTCCGCGTCAACAATTGTTCCTTCACGACTTTTCATGCGTCCGCTAGGCAAGTTCACAAGCCCGTAGCTCAGATGATAAAGTTTTTCAGCCCAGTCAAAGCCGAGTTTCTTCAAAATATAGAACAAAATCTTGAAATGATAGTTCTGCTCGCTTGCAACTACATAAACCAGCTGGTTAAAAGGCCAGTCCGCATGTCGGCTGATTGCAGTTCCAATATCCTGGGTAATATAAACAGAAGTTCCGTCCTTGCGCAGAAGAACTTTCTCGTGGCTGTCCTCGTCTTTTCCCTTGCCTACAACATCTGTAACATCAATGCGAACAGAGCCGTCCTCCGCCTTGAAGAAAATGCCTTTTTCCAGGCCTTTCAGGATTTCATCCTTTCCTTTCAAGTACGTTTCGCTTTCAAAATAGAACCGGTCAAAAGAAACGCCGGTGCGCGCATAAGTTTCCTTGATTCCGCTGATTGTCCAGTCGTTCATTTTCTTCCACAAAGCATGAACTTCCGGGTCGCCGGCTTCCCACTTGACAAGCATTTCCTCTGCCTGAGCAAGAGCCTCCGGATGAGCTGTTTCCGGCTTGTCCTTCTCGCCTTTCAGCCAGCGGTCGAACTCAACATAGCACTGGCCGACAAAATGGTCGCCCTTTATTCCCAATGATTCCGGAGTTTCGCCTTTAGCCTCGTGGAACCACTTGTAGGCAAGCATGCTTTTGCAGATGTGAACGCCTCTGTTGTTCACAAGATTCACCTTCTGAACTTCAGCGCCGGCGGCTTTCAGAATGCGGCTTACAGATTCTCCGAGCGCGTCATTTCTTAAATGTCCAAGATGAAGCGGCTTGTTTGTGTTAGGAGCAGAAAATTCAATCATAACTTTTCTGCCGTCAAGGAAAGGTTTTCCTTCTTCATTCAAAGAACCGTACTTTTCGCCCTGCTCAAAAATCTTTTTCAGGATTGAGCCAGCCTGGTCAGCCTTGTTAAGCTTCAGGTTCACATACGGACCAACAGCGGCAAATTCACCGCAAGTTTTCGCCTCGCCTGAATATTTTTCATTTATGATTTTTACAACTTCAGCTGAAATCTGCGGAGGCGCCATGCGCAAAGCCTTTGCAAAAGCAAACATCGGAACTCCAAGGTCGCCCATTTCCGGATTCGGAGTAGTCTGAACCACAATTTTTTCCTCATCAACAGAATCCCCGCCCTTTGTTGCCATAAAATCGTTGAGCGCTTTGCAAACAACTTTTCTCATTGCAGATTTCACATCAGCCATAGTAAAACTCCATTTTTCAAAAAAAAAGGAATGCTTAAAGCATTCCCTTTGACAAGTGCGGCGAACAGGACTTGAACCTGCACGTCTTGCAACACAAGGACCTCAACCTTGCTTGTCTACCAATTCCAACATCGCCGCAGGTGAAAATAATATATAAAAAATCACGTTTTATGTCAATAACATTAAACGCATTTTTACAATTTTTTCATCGTAAATTACTGAACAAGCTCATACTGCTTCCACAAATCAATAAATTCCAGCATATACTGCTGAACACCGCAGAACCATTTTTTCTGCATCTGGCAGGCCGGAATGCCAATATATCTAAAATGCCAGCTTTCCCAGCGGTACCCGGTTATATCCTCATATTGCTTCGGAAAAGAAAGACTCCAGCCGAATTTATCACCATTTTTGTAAATCCACTGCCCCATTTTTGTATCCGCAAAATCGTCTGTGATTGAGCCAAAATCAATTGCAACACCAAGCTGATGTTGGCTTGTTCCCGGTCGAGCGCTTTCCCGTTCAGCTTCCTCCAGACCGTCAACTTTTACCCAATAGGCAAAAAGATTTTTCTGATATTCATAGGAACGGTAAGTTGAACTTACAAGCAGCCGGATTCCATCATTCAGGGAAGCCTTTGCCATTTCGCGCAATGCTTTTTCAACATCAGGGCGAAGCGAAAGATCATTGCGGTTTATTGAATAAAATTCATTTTTTACAAGTGGAACCAAATCTTTTGGAACATAACTTGAAGAAACTGTATGTTTTTTATCAATAAGATAGTAAAGGTTCAAATCGTCGCTGCGGTATTTTTTTTCTTCCGCAAGAACATTGTAAAGGTCAGAAAGGAATTCATTTTTGTCAGAAATAACAATTTCTTCCTGGGCACGCGCTGACATTTTTGAAAGAATTTCATCAATTTTCGCAAAATCCGGATTTTCAGTCTTTTGAACGTCAACAGATGAATCATTTTTTCCAACGGCAGCATTTGATTTTTTCTGGGCGCAAGCTGTAAACGTCATCACTGCAAGAAACATAAAAACAATATATTTTTTCATTTCTACCTCGAATAAAATCCAAACTAATAATTTGTTCCCAAACCACCTTCTTTTACCTGGAAATGGCTGAATTCAAGACTGAAACTTGCCATTCCTTTTGTTGCGGAGCGAAGATTTGTTGTGAAGCCGAACATTTTTGCCATAGGCGCCTGGGCATGAATAATTTCCTCGCTGGCCTTAGAATCCTGTCCCATGATAATTCCACCGCGTTGAGTCATCTGGCTCATTGCCTCACCAACGAATTCCTTAGGGCAAGAAATATCGACGTTCATAACTGGTTCAAGAAGCTTCGGTTTTGCCTGGTTGCAAGCCTTGTCAAAAGCCTGAGCCGCGCACGCCTCAAAAGCAAATGTAGAAGCCGTAAGCTCGTCATAATCAATTCCGGTAACTGTAACAGCAATATCTGCGCACGGATAGCCGTAATTTATTCCTGACTCAAGGCAAGAATTAAGGGCATTTTCAACCGCCGCAAAAATTTCTTCCGGAATTTCCTGTTTTCCGCGCACGGTGCATGAATAAGTGTTTCCAGAACCAGTTTCACGTGGCTCAACCTTAACTGTAAGACCAGCTTTATTTTCTTTTCCGGCAAGAACTTTTTCAAACGTTTCAGAAACTTCCGCAGTCGCAGTAACTGATTCGCGGTAAGTAACCTGAGGATTTCCGACCCGACATTTTACGCCAAAATCGTCTTTCATTCTTGTTACAAGAACATCAAGGTGAAGCTCGCCCATTCCACTGATTATAAGCTGACCGGTTTCCTCATCTTCATGGTATGTGAACGTAGGATCTTCCTTTGAAAGTATTTCAAGAGTTTCGTTCATTTTGTCGCGCTCACTCATGCTTTCCGGTTCAAGGGCAACAGAAATTACAGGCTGAGGGAACACTGGCTTTTCAAGAAGAACCGGAAAACCTTCACTTCCGATTGAATCGCCTGTCTGGGCAAGTTTCAATCCAACAAAAACGGCAATATCACCAGCTTCAACTGCATTCAGCGCCTCGCTTTTGTCCGCATGCATACGAAGAATTCTGTTTACGCGCTCGCGCTTTTTCTTGTTGATATTTAAAATCTGAGTTCCGCTGGCAATTTTTCCAGAATACATACGCACATACGCCAAAGAACCCATTTCTTTATCATACTGAATTTTAAATACAAGCCCCAATGCCGGTTTTGCAACATCGCAAGGAACGGAAACCTCCTCTTCCTTGTCTTTTTTCACATGAATACCTTTTGCCGGCGGAATATCAGTCGGGCACGGCAAATAATCAATCACCGCGTCTATTAACGGCTGAACACCTTGATTGTGTCGGCTTGAACCAAGAACAACTGGAACAATCGCACGGGAAATTGTAGCCGCGCGCAAAGCATTTTTCAGCTGTTCAACAGAAATTTCACCGCCCTCAAGATATATTTCCGCAAGCGCATCATCTGTTGAAGCAACTTGATCTATAAGTTTTTCGCGCCATTTTTTTGCTTCATCCAGCCGAGCAGAAGAAATTTCCGACTCAACAACGTTTTCTCCCTCATCGCCTTCAAAACGCAATTCCTTCATTTTCAAAAGATCAATCAATCCTTCAAAATCCTGTCCCTGACCAATCGGAATCTGAAGCGCAACACATTCAACACCAAATTTATTCTGAACATCTTCTATTGAACCAAAATAATCTGCACCAATTCGGTCCATCTTGTTCATATAAATAATTCGCGGAACTTTAAAAGAATCAGCCTGCTTCCAGACAGTTTCCGTCTGTGGCTGAACGCCATCAACTGCACAAATAACAGCGACCGCGCCGTCCAAAACTCTAAGCGAACGTTCTACTTCCGCAGTAAAATCAACGTGTCCCGGAGTATCAATAATATTTATCTGATATTTATTCCAATAAGTTGTTGTTGCAGCCGAACAAATTGTAATTCCTCGTTCCTGTTCCTGCTGCATCCAGTCCATTGTAGCCTGACCATCATCAATTTCGCCAATTTTATGAATTTTTCCTGTGTAATACAAAATTCGTTCTGTCGTTGTAGTTTTTCCAGCATCAATATGAGCCATAATTCCAATATTGCGCATTTTTTTTAGGTCAGTTGGCATTTTTTTTATCCTTTATCAAAATAATATAAAATTCTTTTCTAGGTATTTTAACGAAATACAAAAGTTCTAACAATCCCACCATGCGGCGGCAGTTTCATCTGCAAGCTGAACAAGAACAACAAGCGGATTCTGCAGAAAATTTGAATAATTCATTTTTTCAGTATCTGTAACGTCACTAAAGCCCATGTGCCGGCTGATTGCTTCCAGCACAGGACGTTTTTTTACAAAAGAAGGCATACATTCAAGCAAATCCAGGACAGATTCGTTTCCGTGCCCCAAATTCCTTGAATCCTCACGCGTTTTATAAAATGATTTTTTAACCCAGTTTCCCATAAAATCCTTTGTGTTTCTGTATTCGGTCGTGTAGCTTCCAGCTTTGCAGAAATCATGGGCAATGCAGGCAACAACAATATCTTCCGCAGAAATTTCAAATTTTCCGGTAAGACCAAGCGGTGTGCTGTAGAAATTCTCAAGAATTGTACGCGCAAACCGCAAAGCCTGAACTGTAACCATCAATGAATGAACGCAAAGTCCGCTTTCCCAGTTTCCATGAAAACGTGTGCTTGCCGGTGATTTCCAAAAATCATGCTCGTCCATCCATTTTTTTAAATCGTCCTCTTCATCAGCATTTATAAGGACTTTATCAAGCATTTCGTAATATGTTTTTTTTACGGCGTTCAAATCGAATTTTCTGTCTGCCGAAACAGGATTATTTTTTTCAAAAATCGAAATCAATTCATCAATTTTTGCGTATTCTTCTTCGTTTTTCTGATTGTTCATATTCAATTCCTTTACAATAAACACTATAATAAAAATATGGAAACTGCACAAATAAAAGCTGTGATTTTTGATATGGACGGAGTTCTTTTGGACACGGAGACAATCAGCTGGCATTCATGGGAACTTGCCGCCAACGAATTTGGCCTAAAAGATATTGCCAGCGCAAATGCGCGTTGCATGGGCGCAAATCGGGCTGACACCTACGCACTTTTACGAAATATATATGGAAAAGATTTCCCAAGTGAAAAATTCATCGACCGCACATCCGAACTCACAACCCAAATAATCCAACGCAACGGAGTTCCTTTAATGCCGCACGCAAAAGAGGCACTGGAATACCTTGGCAAAAAATATACGCTCGCGCTCGCCTCTTCAACAAGAAAATCAGTTGTGCAAAAACAATTGGCTTCTGTTGGAATCATTGGCTATTTCAAAACCCTTACCACTGGCGACATGGTTGAACATTCAAAACCGAATCCGGAAATTTATTTAAAAGCGCTTGAATCAATCAGCATAAATGCAGAAAACGCGGTTGCAATTGAAGACAGTCCGAACGGCGTAAACAGCGCGGCAAACGCGAAAATCAGAACAATAATGATTCCAGACAAAATCCAGCCGGACGAAACCTTAAAAAATAGATGCTGGAAAATTCTTTCAAGCCTTGCAGAAATTGAGGAAATTCTTTAGGCAAAAACTGCACCCAACAGCAAGGCAAACAGAATTTTCTACTTCTGCAGAAGAGTAAAAGTTCCCTTGATTTCTTTCTCTGTTCCAATCCACGAAGAATCCATATCCGAAGGATTTTCAGGATTAAAAGCGACTCCAAAATCATCCTGAAGCGTAGGATATTTTCCCTTAACAAAGAATTTTTCCAGAAGCGAAATATAATACGCGCAGGTTTTGTCATTCGGCTGAACAGTCAAAAGTTTTTTGAACATATTCAGCGCGGAAGAATAGTTTCCGCCCTCAAAAATCTTCATTGTCTGTTCCCAAAGTTTTACGTACGCAAGGAATTTTTCATCTGAATCAGATTTAAAAGCTAAAAGCTCATACAATCGGATTGGAGTTTTTACATTTACAACCTGAACCCGGTCAAGACTGCGGACAACAAAATCATCGCCAAGCATTTTTCGGGTCGCTTCGCTCATCAGGATACCGCCAGTTGAATACTGCTTGTTAACACCTTCAAGGCGGCTGGCAAGATTAACATTGTTTCCCATTACCGTATAGTTTTTCTTGTTGTCGCTTCCCATAAAACCGGCAACAATTTCCCCGGAATTCAAACCAATCCGCGTAAAAATCGTGCGCTTATTTTTTACCATGATTTTAAACGCAGAATAAAGATTTTCAGGAATTTCTTCTGGTTTTTGCGCAAGAGCCGCAATTTCAACAATCTCTTTGTTTATAACCGCCTCAGCTTTTTTCATCTTTAAAGCCGCTGAGCAAGCTCTTTCCGCATGGTCTTTCATTGGAACAGGCGCTCCAACAAACGCAACAATCGCATCGCCTTCATATTTATCAACAGTTCCATGTTCTGCAATGATAATTTCACTCATTCGTGTAAGATAATAATTCAACAACGCAACAAGCTCATCCGCAGTCAAAAGTTCTGAAAAACCTGAGAATTTTTGAATATCAGTAAAAATCGCGGTCATATTGTAATTTTTTCCGCCCAGCACCAACTTAGAAGGATCTTTTATGATTTCCTGAACAACATCCTTTGAAAGACACTGACTGAACGCATCTGTAATAAATTTTCTGTCTTTTTCAGACGAACGGAACCGCAAAAAAGTAACAAGAATAAACGAAAGCACTGAAATCAAGAGCGGAGACGCAAGCGGCACGTAAATTCTGAAAAAATACATAAGAAGAATCGGAATTGCCACAACAAGAACAACAAGCCCGCATCCAAACAAAGTCTGAAACAAAACTTTGCGCTTTGAATGAAAAGCAAACGCAAAAAACGAAAGAACCGCCGCCGCAAAAGCCGCAATCCACCAGTTCACAGGAGTTATAAATTCCTGCGTCATAATTGTATTGTAAACATTTGCGTGCGTTCCAACATTCGGATAGGAATTCTGGAACGGCGTTGAGCCTAAATCTGTTGTTCCACTGCCAGTATTGCCGATAATGCAGAATTTTCCAGCAAAAAGATTGAACATTTCTTCATAACAACTAATAAAAACGCTTAAATTGTCAAAGAATTTTTCCGCCTCGGAAGTTATTTCCGGAAAAGCCCGAACCGCATCATCAAAGTTTTTTCCGCTCACAAGATATGCAAGATTTTCAAAATATTTTTTCCGCAGCTCAAAATACTCAGCAAAAGTTTCGTCATCCACACCGCCCTGCAAAGCATTTCCGTCTGAATCAAAACCGTTCATGCAGCCCAAAATATAATTTTTGTACTCAAGAATTTCCTGCGCATCATTCCAAATTGAATTTATTTCAGAAACAACCGGAAAAGCGTTTTTAGAATCAGGATTTTTTTCAAAATAATTCTTAAAATATTCAACATTCCCTAAAAGCTCTTTTTCATGCTGAGCCAAAAACCACGGAAGACAAATTGAACAATGATGGAAAGAAGTATTTTTCTCATCCATAACTTCCTCTGAACCGCCATCATCCGTTTCAATAACTTCAGTTGCCGCGAACGGCTTTTCCAGCCAATTTATAAGCATTGTGCCATTTTTATCAACCGGGATTTTTATAGTTTTTTGAACTTTTTCACTTCCATCTGATGAAGGAACCGTGCAATTTTCAAGAACAACAAAATGCTTAGTAATTCTTATTTTTTCAGGATTCAGAATTTTTAGAGCCGGAGCAAACGAAAGCTGAGCCAAAACTCCATCATCATATTTTATAAAAAGCGGAATACGCCGCCGAACACCATCAGAATCAATTGTTACATTTGTAAAACCTGCGCCAGTTGCGTGCGACATAAAAATTCCCAAAGCAGGGGAAAAATCAGAATAATTTTTTGCGCATTTTTTCTTTGCAAGAAAATTATTCTCATCATCAACATTGAAGAGAAAACGTTTTTTTGCATAATCAAGTTCTTCGTCGCTATATTCAATTGCAAGATTCGCAGAATTTATTGTAAGCCATGTATTTCCAAAGAATTGGATTGCCTTTGAAAAATATTCATCATTATCAACAAAAAGATTTTCAATCTCAGGCGCGTTTTCCGCCGGATTTTCAAGAATCTGCTCATAAACTGAATAATCAACAGATTTCTCAGATTTAGAAAGATATTCAATATCAAAAAGCGCAGATTTTGCCCCGGCTTCGCGCATATAAAGCAAAGCATCCGCAATTTTGTCTCGCGACCAAGGCCAAGTTCCCATCATTTCCAGCGCGACATCATCAACATCAACGAGCAAAATTTCCTCTCGCTCAACAGGAGTTTTCTTGAATCCAAGCAAAATATCGTAAAATTTATGCTCAAATTTTTCAAAAACCCCGGCAAATGTCAGCAAAGAAACAAAAACCGAAACCGCCACAACAACCACAAAACTCAAAAATTTCGTGCTTTTCTTTATTTTTTTCAGGGATGTGTTCATAAATTATTCTTCTACAGTTATAGTTACTGAGACAGTTGTCTTTTTTTCAGGTTCAGAACTTGGGTCTTTTTCAATCGCAGGAATAATCTTGTCCTGAACAGTGCTTTCCGCAAGAGTTTTTGTTGTTCCTGATACCGAAACTGCCTCTGAAGCAACTGTTTTTTGGGAAGAAATCATTCTTCCTGATGTCAAGACAACACCCTGATTCGCATTTACAAAAACTGTACCGTGCGGAGCCTCTTCATAAGAAGCAGAATTTTCAGAATCAGAAGAAACATTAACAGAATTTTTTCCGCGCCAAACCGCAACTGAACCTCGGGTTGTATTAACATCAGTTGAATTAAATTTGTTCTGCACTGAAAATTCAGTTCCTCGCACAGAAGCCGTCGCAACAGGAGTTCTTACTGTAAATCCCACTTTTCTAGCATCTGTTTTTTTTACATCAGAAGAAATTCCACCAGCTTTTACAAACAAACGAACATTATCTTTTTCAGGATTATCAGAAAGCTGTTCAACTGTCATCCTTGTCAATGGTGAAACATTGACTGTAGAGTTTTTTACTTTCAAGACAACAGAACTTTTAAAGCCAGTTTGAATCATATCTCCACTTTTCAAAGAATCACCAGCAGCAATGGATTTCCATGTGGAATCAACCAGAACTTCCGCTTTACCAGAAACAGAAACAACCTCCGCAGAAAATTCCGCGGCAAACAACAACGAAGCAGAAACAAAAACTGAAAAAACAAAACTGATAATCTTTTTCATAATCTTCCTCCAAAAAAACTAGAACGCCAAAGAAGCTTTCAAAGAAAAACTGGTTTTTCTTACATCATCCAAATTGTCCTTATCTATGAACTGTGAAGCAGAAAATCCTAGCTGAAAATCACTTTTTACCTGCCAAACTGCATCAACTGAATATTGAAAACCAAAATATTCAACATCTTCTTTTTTATCACCAGATGCAGCATTAAAAATTATATCAGAGTCAAGATTAAAAACAAGAAAATCAAAAGGCTTGAACGATGCGTTAATACCAGTTTTTATTATTCCAGCGTACAAAAAGTCTCGCACGGAATATGTTGAGGTATTTTTTGTAATGCCTTCAAAAATAGAAAGTTCCCCCTGCTCTCCGGAAGCATAAACAGCATCCAAACCAAAACTTATTTTTTTCAAAAAGTAGTCAAAGCCAATTTTCGAAAGGTTAGAAAATTCTGTTTCACCGTCATAATCCACAATACCAACTGTAGAAGATAAATTATAGAAAAAAGTTTTATAAATCGGGCCGTTCATTGCAAAAGTCGCATACATTCTATTAAAAGAATCACTTTCAAGCCGGAAAGCACCTAAGAATTCAAAAGAAACTGCCTGGTTTGCAAACAAATACGGAAAACTTACCATAAAATCCGCAATAGCATACTTTTCTGCAAAATCATAAATCTTATCATTGTCAACACGGAAACTTAAATTCGCATTTTCCTCGCAAAGAGTTTTTCCATCAGACAAGAAAACTTTTGGTGCTGTTGTAATAATATCGATATTCTGGGCATTTAAAAGTCCTGTATAAGAACCATAAGCCAAAACAGTAAGCCAATTATTTTGAAAAGAAATTTCTACTCCATCAGAATTTTGTGTAAAAATCGTTCCTGTCAAATCTGAAAAATAAAATCTTCCGACATTCAAGGCAATTTTTGAAAAATCAATATTTTTCGCAAGCGACAATTCCAGAAGATTAAAATCCAAGGCATTTGTACGCTGCTCAGAATCAAAATCTGATTCAAAATTATAAACAACTTCCGAGGCAAAATAATTTTCACCGCTTTTATCAAACGGAGTCCTGAACCATAGCAAAGCTGAATTTTTCTGGTCAAGTTTAAAATCGCCACTTCCATAACTTTTTATAGAAGAATTATTTGTTAAAAGTCCACCGAAATCAACCGCAAAAATTTTCAACGTAAGCATAAAAAAACTGAAAACAAAAAAAACTTTGCGGAAAATCTGCAAATTCTCAATATTTTTTCTATTCATCATGATTTTCCTTTTTTTCAAATTCATTTAAAAGCGCCAAAAATTCACTTCCAGAAACTTTTTGGACAGGATCCGCATATTGAGGAAGTATTCCTTTTCCCTTAAATTCACGGAAAGCATAACGTTCAGAATGAAAAATTGAATAAAAAATTCCGCCTTTCATGTTCGCCGCACGGGCAATCAAAAAACAAGACTTTCCAAGAGAAATTTTCTCATCAGAATTTTGTTTTTCAGAAAAAAGTTTTTTTTCTTTCAAAACAGAAAAAGCTTGGGATTCAGAAATGTTTTCATCAGAAAAATCTTTATAAACACAGACAAAATAAGCAGCCTGCCCTTTTGAAATTTCATCACAGTCCAGCATATCCGAAATTTTTTCAGAATTCTGCGCAAAACAAAAAAATCCACAAAGGGCACAAATCAAAATAAAAAAAAGTTTTTTATTCATTTGAACTCTCCATATATATTGAAAATAATTTTAGCCTAAAAACTATATCAGACAATTTTTAGTATAATAGAAAAACACTAGATGTCAATTTTTTTCAAAAAGATTAACTTTCTTTTTTAACTGTAATAGTTTATAATAAACAGTGTTTTTGTACAATTTCTTACGATTTAATAAATCTAGTCAACGGAGATATGAGATGAAAAAAAACTTATTTTTAGCACTTTTTGCATTTGGATTCACCGCATTAACAGGAATATTTTCATCCTGCTCTTCAGAATCAAGAACTTCCTCAATAAACGTTCCTGTAGAGTCTATTTTCAAAAGCATTGGACTTAAAGCCCGAACAGCAGAAACATCGACAGATAGCTACGAACTTAAAATATCTGTAAATGCAGGCTCCCAAACTGTCGCAACAGAAACTATTCCTTGGAATCAAACAGCACAAACCGCAACTTGCACATTTGAAAATATAACAACAGGAATCACAATAAAACTGACCGCAGAAGTAACAGAAAATGAACACACGATTTTCAAGGGCTCTTCAGAGGAAACAACAATCCAAGAAGGTGAAAACAACATCAGCATAAAATTGAAACAATTGCTTTCATCAATCACTGTAAAAACTGCACTAGAAGAAATAGCAGACTACGATATAACGCTTAATCTAGAAAACGAAAGCGAATCCTACACATACAATCCTACAGGCAAAGAATTGCTAGCTGGATATGAGATAAAATACTTGCCAATCGGTAACATCTCTATTACTGCAGAAGCAAAATCAGATGGAACAACCATTTATAGAGGCACTTTAAAATCAACTGTAGAAAAGGAACAGAAGTCAATTGTACTGGAAATGAAAAAAGTTGAATCAGATGCAACAGCCGAAATACGAAAACTTCCTGACAACATAATTTTAGAAACTTCGTTTAGTTCTAGTGATAGCACAATCCAATTGTCACAAGAAACTGCAACTTTCCATATTTATTATTTAGGAGAAAATGACAAAAAATCTCTTCCAGATTGGGTCACATACAGCTGGAAATTGAATGAAACACCTTTTGAAACAGATGGAACAAATGCAGAATTCTATGCAACAACAGGAATTCTTACGATTTATTTAAATAAAATACCATCTTTATTATTGGCACAACAAAATCAACTTGTTGTAGAATTGGGCTGCGAAGATTCATCGGAAGTAAAAGCAGCATCTGTAAACTTTACAGTGTTAGAGCTCGCCGATTTCAGCCACACTAACATGCGTACGATTTCTTGGACTTCGGCTTAGCCGGGAATAGGAGATTATATGTATTCTTACGAAGAAAGAAAAAAGGCTGTCGACTTGTATATCAA
>ONHK01000019.1 GCA_900317625.1 uncultured Treponema sp. | reverse complement strand
TTCAAGGCCGTTAAACCATTCGCAAAGACCTTTACCGTCTCTCTTGCTTGCCATAAGCCTTGCATCGTCAAAGTTTATGTCGTCTGCAAAAGTATAAAATGGGGCAGCCTTTGAGTCGTTTGCGTTTCCCGCTCTTTCTGCAAGAATTTTTGTTTCCCTCAGCATCTGGTCTAAGGCTCTGTCTTTTTCTTCTACCTCCTTCTTTTTCTTTTTCAGTTTCTGCACGAACTTGTGAAGGGATTCGGAAGCATGTTTTCTGGCATTCGATAAGAAAGTCTCTTTTTTTGTGACTTCTTCCTCGCGCTCTTTTAACTCATCTTCCTTGTCGCTCAGTTTGTATTCCTTGCGCATAAAGTCATACTCCTTCTGTTCAACATAAGCGTTATGTTCTTCCTTTGCTTTTTCAAGTTCCTTTGCCGTCTGCGCGTTCTGCTTAGCTTGTTCCTGATTCTCCTTCTCCCATTCAGCATTATCAGCGGATTCTTTTTGAACTTCCTTCAGGTCGTTTGTAAGCCTTTCTGCAAGTGCGTGAACATCATGGTTAAGGTTCGGATTTTTTGAAAGAATGTAGTCTTCCGTTGTAAGATGCTCGCGCTTTTCATTCTTCTCTGTTATTTCAAAGCCATGTGAGCGTGCTATCTTTTTAAGCCGATTCCTCTGTGTATCAGTCCATTGCTGAAGGTTTGTTACTACGCGCGGTTTTGTGATTTTTTCGCCTTCGGTTTCACCTTCTTTGGTCTGTTCCGTCTGCTCAGGCTTTTCTTCAAGCTTTTCAAAACATTGAAGGCGCTCGCTTAGCGGAACTTCTTCAAGCGTTGCGTTTTGCTTCCTTCTGCGCGGTTTCTTTCTCAGACCGTACACTTTTTCTGCGACTTCTGGGTCTACTTCAATGTTTAAGATGCCTTGTTCCATTAAAGCACCGTTCATTGAATTCTGAATCTTCTGCCCGCGGTCGCATTTGTACGCAACGGGGATATAATCAAGATGCATGTGGGGCGCACCTTTTATAACTCCGCCTTTTCCGTCACTGCGCATTTCATCCGCATGGTAATAAGCGCCGATTACCTTCATGTTCGGATTCTTCTTCTGGAACTCTTCCAGAAATTCCTTGTAAATCTGCTTTCCGACTTCAAGGTCTGGAAAGCCGTCTTCACAATTTCCGATTGTAATTAAAGCTTCGCGAACGGGTACAAGAACTGCGGATTTCTTTACTTTCTCCCAATAAGTATTGAACTGCCGTTCCTTCTTTCTTTGCTTGGAGTTGTATTCCCTGAAAGCTTCTCCAAAAATCTGCTCATAGGCTTCTTTTGGCGGAATATCAATCCATGTTTCGTGAAGTCCGCCTTTTACAATATGCTCCTGCTTATCACAATATTTCGAGTCACGGATATTGTGTTCCCTGCAAGCCTGATAAAGTTTACTTCGTTTTCTCCCGCTTGAATCAATTCCATCTTTTTCCATTCCGCCGTTGTGGAAAGATGCCGTATAGCTTTCGCTCACTGTTGTACTCCTTTGGGCAGGCTCTTTCACTTTTGGCTTTTGGAACAAAGGCCCTGGGAGTAGCCCTTGTTTCCGCTTTACCTTGTATTATGCGCTCAGAGATTTTTCAAGATCTTCAAGGCTGATTCCTTTTCTAATCTCACTGATTGCGTAACGAACACCTTTTGCAAAGGCTTCATCCGCCTTTGTTTTGGATACTGCCTTTGCAGTTGATTTTTTTGCTGCTGGTTTTGCTTTCACTTCTTCAGCTTTAGCTTCTGTCTCCGCTTCTGACTCAGGCTTTGGAGCTGCTGGGGAGACAGTCTCTTTGTCGGCCTTTTCTTCAGACTTTGGCTCTGGCTTAGGCTTTTTCTTGTCCTGAATCTGCTTGTAAACCTGATTCATACTGATTTCATCTTTCTTGATGGCTTCCAGCTGCTCAGGGCTTGCTTCCTTCAAAACAAGGCTTGTCTTTTCAACAGTTTTTGCAGAAACTCCAATCTGCTTTGCGATAATTTCAGATGCCTTTCCTTTTTCACCGACTACGTTGCCTTTGCCTTTTTCAAAATTGAAATTGGCAACTGCATCTAAAAGAGCCTGACCGCTGAGGTTTCTGCGGTTTATCTGCTCTTTGATGGCGAATGTCTTCGCTTCTTCAATATCTGCAAAGTTGTGGATGATACAAGGGATTGTCTTGTTTCCTAAACTTTCCCATGCACATTTTCTTGTGTGTCCGTCAATCAGAATGTATTCCTTTCCGCGCTTCCAGATGTGGATTTCATGTCCTGACTTGAAGCCCTCTTCTTTCATCGACTGCTTCATTTTTTCGAGAACATCTTCTTCCATGACCAGAAGTTTCTGGAACTCTGGAATGAGAACAATGTCCTTGATTTTGAGAGTTTTCTTCTCTGAGATTTTCTGAGTGGTATCTTTTACCATGCTGATAATGTCATTAATTTTCATATGTTTATCCTCTAGTTTTTGGTTTTATTAGATTCACTGACAGCCTGAATAATTAAGTCAGACTGCCAGTACCGATTTAAATTGTTTAAGCTGATTTCTGTAAGCGTTCAACGAATGCCAGAACATCAGATTTCTTGTACTTTCTGCGGCTTCCATCTTTGATTACCTTTTTTCTGAGCCATTCATAACGCTCTGCGGTAAAGAAAGATGATGAAGCGCATCTCAAGAACTCAATTACTTCTTTTTGAAGCAAGAGTTCTTCTGTTAATGTTTCTTTTTTCATCTGCGTGTACTCCTCTTGTTGTAAATTTTTTATTTCAAACTGCCATATGCGAGGTTTATGACTGTTTAATTTTTAAGCAATTTTATTTTTGCTTTCACCAGTGCACGGAAGTAATTTTTGATTTTCTGGAAAATCGTCAATGATTGTATATTCAACTTCTTCGACAGCCAGTTTTTCAAAAATTGGTGCAAAAAGTTTTTCAGAAGTTTCAGCAATAGTCTTTAAGGCTGACTCTTTTTTGATATGATTTGCATAATGGGCAAAAATCTTATCACTTTTGTGTCCGGAACCTATCATACAGATTCTCTGGTCTCCGATTTCTGAAAGTGTTGTCGTACACCATCCATGCCTGAAGCTATGAAAACAAATCTTTTCAGGATCTGAATAACCGATTGATTTCAATGCCTCTCTCATATATTTAGCCCATGCATCAGCATCCATTGGTCTGTCAGCCTTTTTCTTACTGAAGAATACATATGCCGACAAATCCTGCTTCCATGGATTTTTCATTAGCTGCTGTATTATCATATTGCGCAGTTGCTGAGGAATTAAAATTTCTCTTTCATCTCCGTTTTTTGGAGACTTAAGGCCATCATATTTTCCCCATGAATGGCGGATGTAGATTCTGTCGTCCCCGATGTCCTGGGCTCTCAGTGCAGCAATTTCTCCCTGACGCATTCCTGTGTAGCTTGCAATGAGGCATGCAAGTTTTGCCGCATCATTTTTCCATTTGGCAGCAAAAAGGGCTCTTGTCTCTTCCATTGTGAGGATTGCTCTTTCTTTAGATTTTTCACAAGGTTTGATGATTCCGTCATAGCAGTTGATTTCAGTAAGCCCATGAAGAAATGCCCATTTCATTGAAACAGTCATTGCATGAATAATTGATTTCACGGATTTAGGTGCAAGTTTCTGAGTTGATTCAACTTCGTAGATTTTGTTGATGTCGTTACGGGTTATTTCTCCGAGAAGTTTTCCTTCAATGATCGGTTTCCAATAATTGATTATGATACGGGTCATTTTATTGGAATGTTTCTTGTGGAATGATTTGCCTCTAAGATGCAGTTCCCGAATATATGGCGATTTGTCATAATCCCAGAACTCAAGAAGGTACTCCATTGCATCACGCGCAGCTTTAGTCTCAGTACGGATTGCAGACTTGATGTAGTTGCGTTCTTTGAGAATGTTTATAATTTGATTGATTTCTGAATCAGAAAAATCATGTGTTTTAAGCTGATTCAAAATAGAAAGGGTATCAAGAGAAGTTTTGATTTCAGATTTTTCTTTTCTTGAAACTCGTTTAGGGATAGCACCTGCTACAACCCATTCCATAACGACTTTTTCAGCCTCGGATTTGGATTCTTTTCCAGTGCTTTTGTTGTTAGAAAGACTTCCGTCTGAAAGTCTAATCTGCGCATACCAGTATGGCGAATTGCGCATTTTGAACAACAAATAGGGTTTGTTCATATAGGTCCTTATCTGGGCAGACAGGAACGCATAAATAATTTACAATATTATTAGGATTTTGTAAATGTTTTTCCCAAAGTCACTATTTTTTACTTAAACTGCTTACTTAATATGCCATTTTCTGCTTTTTTATGGTATAATTTAGTAAGCAATCTGCTACTGTAATCCTTTATATATTAAGGAGTTACAGTATTCTTAGTCAAAACGAATATTTTTTTACGAGGGGGCTATCCGTGGTTCCGCCATTCGGCTTCATTGCTTCACTTCGCCTTGCTCCGTTCCGCAACGGCTACGCCGCCACTACAATCCCTAACGTGCGTTCGCGCCGTCTGCTTTGCAGACTTTGCTCACTACCGAGTTTTTGCAAAGCAAAAACTCGCGGCATAACAAAACACCACACACAACGCCATAAGTAACTCTAAAAAGAAAATAACGGAACTCCGCGAATCTGTAAAATATAATGTTTTTTTGCTGAGCATAAGTTTTTGTTATGGCAAAAATCAAAAAACTGTGATATTTTCAAGTTATGATAGAACTCTACGTTTTGAATGAGCTTGCCGCCTTTCCAAAGTACGGGACTCTTACGGCGGTGGCTGAAAAAATGAATGTGTCGCAGCCTGCGTTGAGCCGCTCGATGAAGAAACTTGAGGAAGATTTGGGCGTTCAGCTTTTTGAGCGCGGAAAAAACCGGATTGTCCTGAACGAGAACGGAAAAATTGCCGCCGAATACGCGCAGAAAGTGATTGAGGCGGAATCAGTTTTTGAAAAGAAAGTCATTGAATACGAGCAGACGCACAGAATTTTCACCTTTGCGTCGATTGCGCCAATGCCGATTTCGGAACTCACGCCGATTCTTTCGCAGCAGTTCATGGGAATGACAATAAAGCACGAGCTGAAAGACAATGAAAAGGAGCTTTACAAGTCGCTCGACAGCGGAAAATCAAAGCTGGTTGTAACGCTCGCCCCGCCAAAGAACACTGAAAAATACGCGGCAGTAAAACTGTTCACGGAAAATCTTTTTATCGTTCTTTCGAAAAGTCACAGGCTTGCAGAAAAAGACAGAATCGAGCTGAAAGAACTTGCCAAAGAAAAAATCCTGATTTACAGCAAACTCGGATTCTGGTACGAAACGACAAAACGCCTGATTCCCGGCGTGGAATTTTTTGATCAGCAGGAACTGTCCGCATTGAAGCAGCTCGCAAAACTTACAGAATTGCCATCGTTCGTTACAAACTTTACGATTCAAAATCTCCGCGAAATGAAAAACAAAAAAGCAGTTCCGCTCGCGGACAACGAAGTGAACGTAACCTACTGGTGCGTCTGCCTGAAAAAGAACGAGAACCAGCTCGCCGCAACATTCTCGCAGATTCGGGCGATTTATGAGGAATCACAATCATCATAAAATCAACTGATTAATTTCCAATCCGTCCGAATCAAAGTGCCGTTCCCTTTTTTGGAACAAAGAAATTCGTCATATCCACTTTTTCCATTGCAAGCAGACGAAATTTTCTGTCGATTCCTCCTGCATATCCTGTAAGGTTTCCGTTTGTTCCGACAACTCGGTGACACGGAATAATCAGGGAAATTGAATTGTGTCCAACCGCGCCACCAACTGCCTGAGCAGACATTCTTGCAATGCCCTTTTGAACGGCGATTTTTTCCGCGATTTCTCCGTAGGTCATTGTTTTTCCATAAGGAATTTGAAGCATGATTTCCCACACGGATTTGCGGAATGGAGTTGTTTCCATAAAAAGTGGCGGCGTAAAATCAGGGGCTTTGCCACTAAAATAAATGTCAAGCCAGCGAAATGTCTCTTCAAACACCGGCAAGTTTTTCTTTTCAAAATTTTCGGGCAGCGTGTCTCCAAAATATTTCTGGCCGTCAAACCACAAACCTGTAAGCCTAAATCTGTCAGCAGCCAGCGTGATTCCGCCCAAAGGCGAATCGTAGTGACTTGTATAAATCATAGAAATTTCTCCTGTTCGTTTTGCGCGGGGCATAATTCTTCATCTCTGGAATTGCGCCGTCTCCTTGACTTGTGTTTCTATAATATGAAATTATCACAAATTCTGCCAGAATACACAATTCGCACCAGAAAAGGAAGCGGAATTTTCATCAACAAAAACATAATTCATCTAGTAAAAAAAGGATTCCAGCAAGCCTGCCACTTTGGAAAATTCTTCAAAAAAAACAGGTCTTTCCCCAAAAGATTTCAGAAAGAACTGTTGAATGTAGAATTTCAAGGTTACAGTTTGAAATGAAATTGTGGCTTTATACAATTTAAAGAACTCATTGAGCTTATCGAAATGAACTCTGTAAATCAGATTTCTCAGAAAAAAGAAAATAATGTCAGCGTCACTCTTTCAAGCGCGTTAAATTCATATTATGAATATTTTTCAAAATTGTTTGACAGCTTAGGGCATGGAAGCCCGGAGTTCCAAAATGTTGGTTGAGTTTGCCGTAGCTTGCGCATGTAGGGAAACCAATATTTTGGAATGAGCGTGAGCGAAGGCTGAAACGCCCGACGGTGACGGTCGGAATGCAACGAAGTGAAATGCAGACCGCCACCGGAAGCCCCAGAAAAAAACGATTTTTTTCCACTCCCCTTGACAGTTTTCCCCTTTTCCATTCATACTACAAAAAGCAAAGGGGGAGTAGTTACTTCCTTAAGAATCAACAGCCGGCTCTTTGAGTCTGGTTCTTAGGCTTCGGCTCGGCCGGGGAAACAAGACCTTTTGCCTGATTATCCTGTTAATTTCAGGGTAATCGGGCAAGAGGTCTTTTTTTGCGGCAGCGGATTTTCTTCATACGGAGGTTTTAAAATGGAACGGATTTTGGATTATTTTTCAAGCGGAATCGGGGCTATGTCCTGGCAGAATTTCGCGATGATTGCGGTCGGCGCGCTGCTGATTTTTCTTGCGGTGTACAAAAAGTACGAGCCAATGCTGCTTCTGCCGATTGGTTTCGGAGCGATTCTGGTGAATCTTCCGCTGGCGGTTGTGCTTGGAACGGCGGAACATCCGGGCGCGCTTCAGATTCTTTTTGACTGCGGAATCATGACGGAACTTTTTCCGCTTCTGATTTTTGTGGGCGTGGGCGCGATGATTGACTTTCGGCCACTGCTTGAGCGTCCGTGGCTTTTGGTTTTCGGGATTGTGGCGCATTTTGGAATTTTTATCGCGGCGGCGGTCGCTTACTGGGGATTCGGATTCAGCATAAAGGAAGCGCTGAGCATCGGTGTTATCGGGGCTGCGGACGGTCCGACTGCGATTGTTGTCGCAAGCCGCTTCGCAAAAAATCTTCTCGGACAGATTACGGTTGTCGCCTACTCGTACATGAGCCTTGTTCCGATTATCATGCCGCCTGTAATCAAACTTCTCACAACAAAAAAGGAGCGGACGACAAGAATTCAGGCGAAGAACAAGAACATTCCGCATTGGGTGATGGTCGTTTTCCCGGTGGCGGTTACGGTTGCGGTAAGCATTCTGATTCCGGATGCGGCGGCTTTAATCGGTTTTCTGATGTTCGGAAATTTAATCCGCGAGTGCGGCGTCCTTGAAAAACTTTCGGCTGCGGCACAGAACGAGCTTTCAAACATCGTGACTTTGCTTCTGGGAATCAGCGTGGGCGCGAGCATGACGGCGCAGAATTTCCTTACCGTCCAGACGCTTCTGATTATGCTTTTGGGACTGATTGCGTTCACAGGCGACACTGTATGCGGAATCCTGTTCGCAAAATTCCTGAACCTTTTCCGCAAAAAAGGCGACAAGCTGAACCCGATGATCGGCGCATGCGGAATCTCAGCGTTTCCCATGGCAAGCCGCGTCGTCCAGAAAATCGCCCTTAAGGAAGACAATCAGAATTTCATCCTCATGCACGCCGTAAGCGCAAATGTTTCAGGACAAATCGGCTCGCTTGTCATCGGCGGAATAATAATGGGATTTTTGGAAGGAATGTAAAGGAAATTACCATGCGAATTTAGGTTTTATCAGAACTGCAAAGACGACTAAATTTCTTTCAGAACCGTTGCATATAAAAAATAATAACTGCAATTTGCACTTTAGAGCTTGTTTTAGCAGTGGCGGCAATCATAAGTTGCGTAGCTACTGTCGCAAGTGCAGTTATCGCAACCCTTTCTTACCTAAAAAATAAGAAGAGTTAAAAAGTAAAGCCGCCCTTGTAGTTTTCGAAGCTAGGACGGCTTTATACCAAACTAGTGGAGACGACCGACTGAAATCGGGCATTTCCTTTCATTTAAGATACTACATAAAAATAATTTCGTCAAACATTAAGGTTGAATAAACTATGCATAGAATAAATCTTTTTGGGCTTTTAATAATTGTTGCAATCATGATTCCGAACCTTGTCTTTGGGGCTGGTGCATTTTAATGCGAAATAGATACAAATGAAAAAAATGCTGCAGCCCGCCGATTCTACAAAAATCTCAACTATAAAGAAATCGGTATAACTGGCTGCTCATTCAACGGAATAAAAAACGTGAATCTTGTTTTGCTTGAAAAAAAGATTTAGTTAATCTTGCATTTGCACGTAAACCGCGTTCGCGAGTTTTTTAAGATTTTCAGCATTGGCATTGCTTTTCATGCTTACACTGTACATAATTCCTGGGACTGCATCCCACCAAATGCAAATTCCCAAAGAATTGCCGTTTTCGTCTTTTGTCCAGTTTGCCTTCGCTTCGTTGTAGCCGACTTTTACATCCGCAGAATTTTTCCAGTTGTAATAAAATCCTGAAATATCTTTTAGTGAAGTTTCATCGCTTGGTTCGGCTCGGGCAGTACATTCAGCCTCGTTCCAGATAAAGTCCATCTGAGCAAGCAAATCACTAATCACCGAATACTGAACATTTTTTGCGTCGTCAGGAACTGCAAAACGCACGCCAAGTGTATTTAAAATATCTTGTGCAGTTGATTCGCGGATAGGATTCGGCATTCCAATTACAACAGGACGATTTTCATTCAATCCGACATTTGAAACAGACGAATTTTTCTCCGCAGATTTTTTTTCACATCCAACAAAAGACATTATAATAGAAGAAAACAGCACAATTTTCAGAACTGATAAAATATTTACGATTTTCATAGGAATATTTTAATCTGTGAAAAAAGAAATATCAATCAGAAAATTATTTGTACGATTTTCAATTTTTTGCTTAGAATTTTAATCTTTTCACAAATTTTTCAACTTTTTTTTCAGATTTTTGAACATTGCTGTTTCTGACTGCAAGTTTTGAGATGATTTTTGCATTTGGCTCAAGTTCCGGGATTTCATTCCATCCGCGTGCAAATGGACTTCCTCCGTAAGTAACAAATGGAACTATTTTTTTGCCGGAAAAATCGTATTCATCAAAAAAACTGTACAAAATCATCGGCATTTTTCCAAACCACAATGGATAACCAACAAAAATCACATCATAATCCGCAAAATTTTCAATATGATTTGCTATTTTAGGGCGTGCGTTTTCATTTTGTTCAGCTTTTGCAACAGGAAAAGTTTCGCTGTAAGTCTTCGGATACGGTTTTTCAGCCTTGATTTCAAAAATATCTGCATTCAAATCTTTTGCAATCCAGTCACCAATCATTTTTGTACTGCCACAATGAGAAAAATAAACCACAATAATTTTTTGTTTGTCGGATTTTTTTTCTGTCATTTCTCTTTTAACCTCAATATTTTCAGTCTGCGCAAAAATTCCTGCCAAAAAACTTACAGAAATCATAAAAACTAAAACAATTTTCTTCATAAAAACCTCACATCAATTTTTTTCATTCAAAAATCATATTCATCCACATATCAATGAACCGCTGAACCAAGTCGGAACAATCGTTCCAATAACGTGGCTCTGCCCTTTTTAGGATTGCAGATTCAATACAGCCCCAAAGACCAGATACAAAAACATTTATGTCTCGCTCCGGGTCATCAGAATGGGCAACTCCCTGTTCAACACATTCCTTCAGAAAAGCTGCCGCAGTTTTGTTCGCCTTGTAATATTCTGAAAAAACTTCTTCTGGTGCATTTTCATCTGATTCAGTTTTCACAAAAAGAAGCATTGCCCTGCGCGGATGCGAAAAACACCAATCTTTTAGAACATTCGCTGCGTTTTCAAGTTTTTGTCGCGGTAAAACATCCTTTGCAGAATCCAAAAGCAATGAATTCAGTTCAGAAATGCTGTCGCGAGAAATCGCCTGAAAAACCGCAGTTTTATCCTTAAAATAATGATAAATATTCGCAGCTGTAACGCCACATTTTGCCGCAATGTCGCGCATTCCAATTTCAGAAGGTTCCTTTTCCATTAAAAGTTCCAACGTTTTTGCTTTGATTTGCGAAACAATCTCGACATTTGGATTTCTCATATTTTTTTCCTTGCAAGAAATTTAAGCTTAATATTAAACTATGTTTATTTAACACTGTTTAATATTGAAAGTCAATATTTTTTTTATAAATTTTAAGTTTTTATAGGAAAGCAACAAAAGCGCAGTAAGATTTACAATTTGTGAAGATTTTGGGCGATTGTAACAATAAAAGTGCGAAGCACCCAAAATAATACAAGCGAAGCGCGAGCCCAACCATCTGGAACAAATTGGAAATCTTATGAGAGCGATTTTCAGAATTTACAAAAACTTAAAATTTACAAAAAATCTCACGTTAAATAAATGGCTGATCAATTTGAATCACTGCAAAATATGAAGAATTATATTCTTTCACAATACCGCAAAGCAATTCTTTCAGCTCGTCTTCTGAATATTTACTTTCAAACGGACGAACCGCGTCAAAAATCACATTCGTATGAGATGGTCCCGGAACAATTCTTAAATCATGAATCGAAATATTTGGTTCGACATTCTTTGCTTTCTCAATAATAAAATTTTTCAACTGTTCAAGTTCAGCGTTATTTTTATCAATCGGATCCATGTGAATTACACACGAACAATTGAATTTTTTGGAAATTTCACATTCAATATTATCAATTTCATCATGAAGCTCAAAAATATTTTCATCACCTGGAACTTCAGCATGAAAACTGACCATAATTTTTTCCGGTCCATAATCGTGCAGAACCAAATCGTGCATTCCGCATATTTTTCTGTGTGCCATCACAGTTTTTTCAATATTATCAACAAATTCTTTGTCAGCATTTTTTCCCAAAAGAGGATCAACAGTTTCTTTCACAGAATCAAATCCGCCTTTTAAAATGAAAATTGCAACAAAAAGACCGGCAAATCCATCCAACGGAACCGAGATTTCTTTTCCGAGCGAGCTAAAAATTATATTAATAATCACAATCGCCAAAACCACACCGGTAGAAATTGTGTCATTCAGGCTGTCTTTTGCAGTCGCCTCCATCACAACACTGTTCATTTTTTTTGAAAGTGAATGATTATAAAAATACATATAAAATTTCACAAGAATTGAAACCGACAGAATTATAATCGTTAAAAAATCGGTTTTCAGCGGCTCTGGATTTTTTATTGCGCCAACAGAAGATTTTAAAAGTTCATAACCCATAATTATAATCAAAAATGAAACAATCAGCCCGGCAATGTATTCCATTCTTCCATGTCCAAAAGGATGCTCCGCGTCCGGCTTTTTTCCGGAAATCTTGAATCCCAAAATTGTGACAATTGAACCGGTTGCATCAGAAAGGTTATTAAAAGCGTCCGCAACAACAGCAACAGAATTTGATAAAATTCCTGCAAAAAACTTAAATGCAAACAGAAAAATATTAAAACAAATTCCAACAATTCCACATAAAATTCCATATTGATTTCTAACCTGCGGATTCTTGAAATTCTTTCTGTCTTTTATAAAAATTTTCGCCAGCAAATTCAGCATTTTTAAATCATCCCTAAAGTATAAATTGATATTTTTACTATGATGCTATAAATATTTCATAAATACAATGAATTATTAGCCACTGTAAACTTTTGCTATAGTTTAAAACTATACCCAACTGCAAAAAACTTATATTTTTCAATTTCCCTAAATTCATATATATTTAAGCCATGAGTAATAAAACACGTATATCTGTAATTGGTTATCCTAGAATTGGTTCTTTGCGCGAACTTAAATTCGCCTCTGAAAAATATTTTGCAAAAGAAATTTCGCAGGAAGAATTGAACAAAGTCGCACACGAGCTTAAGCTTTCAAACTGGCAGACTCAGAAAAACGACGGAATTGATTTTATTTCTTCAAACGACTTTTCTTTTTATGATGGAATGCTCGACACAGCTTTTATGCTTGGTGCAATTCCAGAAAGATACAAAAAACTCGGAATTTCAAAACTTGACACATTCTTTGCAATGGCACGTGGTTACCAGGAAGGCGAAAACGATGTTACAGCGCTTCCAATGAAAAAATGGTTCAACACAAATTATCACTACATTGTACCAGAACTTGATGACAACATTGAACTTGCTTTGGACGCAACAAAAATTCTTGAAGAATTTAAAGAAGCAAAGGAAGCCGGAGTTTCAACAAAAGTAAACGTTATCGGTCCATACACATTCCTTAAGCTCGCACATTACAAAGGAACAAAAAATGTAAACGATTATGCAGAAAAAACCGCAAATCTTTACAAGGAACTTTTGGCAAAAGCCGCAGAAGCCGGCGCAGAATGGCTCCAGATTGAAGAACCTGCTCTTGTTCACGACACAACTGCAGACGACAGAGTTCTTTTTGAAAAACTTTATAAAATTGTGCTTGATGGAAAAAAACTGAACGTAAACCTTGAAACATACTTTGGCGACATCCGCGACAGCTACAAGACAGTAACAAGCCTTCCATTCGATGCAATCGGACTTGATTTTATTGAAGGAAAAGAAACTTTAAACCTTATTCAGAAAGAAGGTTTCCCAAAAGATAAAATTCTTTTTGCCGGCGTTGTAAACGGAAAAAACATCTGGAAAAACAACTACGCAAAAACAATCGAGCTTGTAAACAAAATCAAGGCAGCAACAGAGGCAGAAGTAGTTCTTTCAACATCATGCTCATTGCTCCACGTTCCTTACACAATCAGAAACGAAATCAAACTTTCAAGCGATATTTTAAAGCATTTCTCTTTTGCGCGCGAAAAACTTTTTGAACTCACAGATCTTTCAAAAATCATTGATGGAAAAGACACAGACTCAAATCTTTTCAACAGAAACCAGGATTTGTTCAAGAATGAACGCGTACAGGAAAATTCTGCGCTCGCCTCAAAAATCAACAGCCTTGGCGAAAAAGACTACACTCGCCTTCCCGCATTTGACGAACGCGAAGAAATCCAAAGAAAAGCGTTGAATCTTCCATTGTTCCCAACAACAACAATCGGTTCATTCCCGCAGACAAAAGATGTCCGCGCAAACCGCAGCGCATTCAAAAAAGGTCAGATTTCAGCCGAACAGTACAAAGAATTCAACAAAAACAAAATCGCAGAATGTATCAAACTTCAGGAAGAACTCGGACTTGACGTTCTTGTTCACGGCGAATATGAACGAAACGACATGGTTGAATACTTCGGCGAAAATCTTGAAGGATTCCTCTTTACAGAAAAAGCATGGGTTCAGTCTTACGGAACTCGCTGCGTAAAACCGCCGGTAGTTTGGGGCGATGTATCAAGAAAATCAGCTATCACAGTTGAATGGTCAAAATTCGCACAGAGCTGCACAAAAGCTCCAGTAAAAGGAATGTTAACAGGTCCAGTTACAATCTTGAACTGGTCATTCCCACGCGAAGACATCAGCCTTAAGACACAGACATTGCAGATTGCACTTGCAATCCGGGAAGAAGTTCTTGACCTTGAAAAGAATGGAATCAAAATCATCCAGATTGACGAAGCCGCATTGCGCGAAAAACTTCCGTTGCGCCACTCAGACTGGCACACAGAATACCTTGACTGGGCAATTCCAGCGTTCCGTCTTGTTCATTCAGGAGTAAAACCAGAAACCCAGATTCATACACACATGTGCTACAGTGAATTCAACGACATCATCAAAGACATTGATGATATGGACGCAGACGTTATCACATTTGAAGCAAGCCGTGGCGACCTTACAATCCTTTCGGCCCTCAAAGAAAATAATTTCCGCACACAAGTTGGTCCAGGCGTTTACGACATCCACAGCCCTCGCGTTCCAACTGTAGAAGAAATCGTTTCTGCCGTTAAAAAAATGGAAGAATACGTTCCACAGCAAAAACTTTGGATAAACCCAGACTGCGGACTTAAAACTCGTGGCGAAAAAGAAACAGTTGCCAGCCTCAAAAACCTTGTTGCAGCTGCAAAAATCGTCCGAAACGCATAATTAAAAAAACTTGTAGGGCGGAGCCCCGCCCTGCGCTACAAAACAAAAAATCCTGGCAATCAACTTTGATTGCCAGGATTTTTATTTTTCCGCTACCCCACCCTGCGGGGACACCCCGCAACGCCCCGCGAGTTTTCAAAGCAAACTCAGTAGTTTACGTACAATGCCCATCAGTCAATTTTTATTAAATATGTTCCTTCAAGGCTTCAATATAACTTTCCGCATATCTAGAAAGCACAAAATTCTTTTTTGTTATAATTCCAATACGCATTTTCTCGTCAATTTCAAGAGGTCTCGCAACAATATTCTCGCCGTTCAGCTCTTTACTAATAACCCCGGAAGAAACCGTAAAACCATCCAGACCAATCAAAAGATTAAACAAAGTCGCACGGTCACGAACGCAAATCGTCTTGTTTCTGTCAATCGCGGAAAAAGGCTCTTCCGAAAAATAAAAAGAATTGTGCGCTCCCTGCTCAAACACCAAATACGGAAATGGCGCCAAATCTTCAACTGTAACAGAATTTTTCTTGCACAATGGATTTTTGTCGCTTATAAAAACATGCGGCTTGGCAGTAAAAAGTTCAGTAAAAACAAGCTCGTTTTTTTTCAAGAGTTTTCCAATGACTTCTTCATTACGCGAACTTAAATACAAAATTCCAATCTCACTTTTTAAACGCAGAACATCATCAATAATCTCAAAGGTTTGGGTTTCTCGCAAAGTGTAATTGTAACGGTCACCGCCAAATTTTCGGATTACATCAACCATCGCATTTACCGCAAACGAATAATGCTGGCAGGAAACGCTAAAAACCGGTGCCTGCCGCGCCTTTCCGGCATAAGTTTCTTCCAGCAAATCAGCCTGCTCAAGAACCTGCCGTGCGTAGCCTAAAAAAACTTCCCCTTCCTTAGTGATTTCAACACCTTTGTTCGTCCGCGAAAAAATCTGAACGTGCATTTCATCTTCCAACTGATGAATCGCAAGCGTTAAACTCGGCTGAGAAATAAAAACTTTTTCCGCCGCTCCAGAAATCGTCTTAGATTCCGCAACGGCTACCGCGTATTTCAATTGCTGCAACGTCATAAAATTAATCTATCAGCAATAAACAAGCTCACATTCAAAAGAACGTTCGCCACTAGAAGCGATTTTTCCTTCAACAAGAACACGATTCTCTTCATCATCAAAAAATGCATTTACCAGCATCGTGTCGCCTTTTCTGATTTCCTTGCAGAAATTCAATTTAAAATTCGAAATTTGCTTTTTCTGATATTCATCCGGCAAAAAATCCAGCGCAAAATTTATATATTTCGCATTTGTAAGATGACCGTTTCCATCAATCATTGAATAAAGAATTTTCTGCTCTCCAATCCGTTCCACATTTTCAGGAATTTTAATTCTTCCCGGTTTGCATACTGATTCAGTTTTTACTTCTGATGGCGCAAGAAATTCAAATTTTGCCGGAATAACAACCGCCCTTGTTTCAGGATTTACAATTACCCAAAGGCTTTTTCCTTCAATTAAAAGCTCACCAGTCGCCAAATCCTTAAATTCATAATAGCGCATAAGCTGAACGCCCTCAGGTTTTTCTTCCCGGACTGTAATCGAGACCTCATCATTTTCCTTTGGAAGTCTATTAATATGAAAAGCCGAACGAGAAACCATCTGCGCATATCCGTGTTCAGACAAGAAATCACGGTTTTGGCCACGCAAGGCATACAAGTCCGTTACAAAATCCGCACAATATTCCATTACTTCCGTCAGATGAATATGTTTGTCCGGCCCACATTGTCCAAAAAGAATTTTAGTTTCATTCGTTTCCGAAATTCCATCCGCAGTTAGTTCAGTTTTATAGTTTTTTGTCATTTTTCAAATCCTTTCTTATATTTTATACCTTTATACGACAATTTTTCCATCAAAAAGTTTCAAAAATCAAAAATTCAGACCTTTTTTGCAGAAATTATATTCATCACACGAAAAAAAAGTCAGAAATTCAAAGAATTTCTGACTTTCACAATTTTTTATGTTTTCAAAATATCAAAATCAAGCTGATTAAATTTTTCCGCCTTCAACAACAAGATTGTCCGCATTTGAATCTTTTCCGTAAGTTGCACGGAGTGTCGCTTCATAATCAGCATGGAAAAAGTTTTCTTTGCCTAGCTCAACAATTTCGTTGTTAAGCCATTCCAAAAGCGAACTGTTTCCTTTTGAAACTGCAGGAGCGATTGTATCCAAAGTTCCAAGAGATTCAATTCCAACCGCAAATCCAGGATTTTCAATAGCCCACGCAAGAACTTCCGTATTATCTGTTGAAAGAGCAACTCCACGGCCATCAAGCAACGCATTGTAAGCTTCACTGTACTGGTCAAATTTCAAAAGTTTTACTTCCGGAAAATTTTCTGTAAAATAAGTTTCTGCTGTTGTTCCTTTTGAAACAATCAGAGTTTTTCCGTTCAAATCAGCAGGCTTTTTAATCAAATCTTTCTCATTTGAAACAACGCCCAAAGCGCATTTCATATATGGCAAAGCAAAATCAACTTTTTCAGCACGAGCCGGAGTTACAGTAAAGTTTGCAAGAGTAATGTCAACTTTTCCTGTTTCCAAAACTTCTACGCGGGCAGCAGCTTCTACAGGAACATACTTGATTTTTACACCCAAATCTTTTGCAATCCGTTCTGCAAAATAAATATCATAGCCCTGATATTTTCCATATTCATCTACATAGCCAAACGGTTTTTTGTCGCTAAAAACTGCGACTTTCAGAACCTTGCTCTTTTTTATCTGCTCAACAGTTCTGAATTTTGGTTTTGCACTTGCAGAAAATGCCGTAAGAAGAAGAGCCGCACCAGCAGCAAATTTTATAAAAGTTGATTTTTTCATATAAATACCCCGCATTCGGATTTATTTCAGGTTTTAACCTGATGAGTATTTTATAGCATTTAATTTCCTATTATGTCAATAGGTTTTATATGAAAGAGTTTTATTTTTATTTTCAGGCTTTAAATTCAAAATTGCTCAGGAATTTTTTTGCGCGCTCAGTTTTTGGATTATTCCAGAATTCTTCCGGTGTTCCAGTCTCAATGATATTTCCGCCATCCATAAAAACAATTTTATCAGCAACCGCTCTGGCAAAAGCCATCTGATGGGTAACGATAAGCATTGTTTTTCCGGCATTTGCCAAATCCATCATCACATCCAGAACTTCACGAACCATTTCCGGATCAAGAGCTGCTGTAACCTCATCAAAAAGCATAACTTCCGGATGAAGGCAAAGCGCACGCACAATCGCAACACGCTGTTTTTGACCGCCAGAAAGTTCACGCGGATATGCATATTTCTTGTCGCTAAGCCCAACTCGCTCCAACCAGGCTTCAGCTTCTTTTTTTACATCTTCAATATCAAGATTCAGTTCATGCGCATGTTTCGGACCCAAAAGAAGATTTTTCATCACATTCAAATGCGGAAAAAGGTCATAGCTTTGAAAAACCATCCCGATTTTTTGTCGGACAAGATGCATATCTTTTGTACGGTTGGAAATAACTTCGCCAGCCAACCGGATTTCACCGCCTTGAATCGTTTCCAGTCCGTTTATACATCTAAGCAAAGTAGATTTCCCACAGCCGGAAGGTCCAAGAATAACAATAACTTCGCCTTTCTCAACCTGCAAATCAATATTTTTTAAGATTACATTCTCACCAAAAGATTTTGTAAGATTTTTAATTTCAAGCAAAGCCATAATTTTTCCTGTTTTCAATAAATAAATTTTTAAAGACGTTTTTCAACATATCGCGCGCCAAGATTTAAAATCCAGCACACAAAAAAATACATCATAAAAATCACAAAATAAACCGCAATACTCGCAGTAGGAACTGTAAGCCGGTTTGCCTCAACAATCTGCTGCCCGATTTTAACAACTTCAATTACACCAACAAAAACAACCAGCGAAGTCGTCTTTATCATTCGTGTAATAAGATTCATGCTCAAAGGAATCAGCGAACGCAAAGTCTGCGGAATAATTATATAGAAGAAAACCTGCCTATCCGTCAAACCGATTGCTTTTCCGCTTTCATACTGATGTTTCGGAACGCTTTCCAAAGCGCCACGCACCAAATCGCCCATTTCAGCAGTTCCCCAAAGCGTAAATACAAGGATAGAAGCCGCTTCTCCAGAAAGAGAAATTCCCAATGCCCGCGTAAGTCCGTAATAAGCCACAAAAAGAAGAACAAGCTGCGGCATAATCCGCATAACTTCCAGATAGATTTTGCAAAGCGCACGAACCGCCCTGTTTTTCAGCGTCATAAGAATTCCAAACGCAAATCCTAAAACAACAGAAAAAAGAACTGAAACCAACGCAATCCAGACCGTTGTCCAAAGTCCGCCAAGTAAACGCAAAAAATTCGTTCCCATTCCAAGAACGCTAAACGCCTGAACAATCGCATTAATTGTTTCCGAACTGTGCATAACGCAATCTCCTTTCCGCAATCGCCGCCAAAACAGAAATCGGAAGCAACAGAGCAAAATAAGAAACGCAAAGCAAAATCAACGCTTCATCAGTTTTGTAGTAAAGTCCAATCAAATCTTTTGCAACATACATCAAATCTGCCAATGCGACCGCACTAAAAACCGAAGTTTCTTTTATCAAAAACATAATGTTCGCGCAAATTCCAGGAACAGAAACACTCACCGCCTGAGGAACAATCACGTACTGAACAACCTGCCGTTTCGTAAGCCCGATACATTCCGCACTTTCAATCTGAATTTTCGAGACACTTTCAAGCGCAGACCGAAAAGTTTCTTCCATATAGCTTCCGCCAAGAAAAGTAAGCCCGATAATCGCACACTGAACCGAAGAAAGTTTTATTCCCATCCTTGGAAAAGCAAAATACAAAAAGAAAAGCTGAATCAAAAGCGGCGTATTCCTAGAAAACTCCACATAAACGCTTACAATTTGCCTAAGAACAGGAATTTTCTGATATTTTATCAATGCACAGACAAGTCCAACCGCAAAAGACAAAAGAATTCCCACGACTGAAAGTTTAAGCGTAAGAACCGCAGCTTCAACATAAAGAGGAATAACTTTTTGAATAAAACTAAAATCCATAAAATAAAATCACATTATTGACGCGCAAGAGCTTTTTCAACCGCAATCGCAAGCTGATCTGCGCATGAAGTCCCTTTACCGCCGCACAAATTTCCCTTAAGAATCTCAACAACTTTCGCCGCGTCCATTCCCTCAATCAGTTTTGCCACCGCCTTTGTATTCCCAGGGCAGCCACCATAAAATTTGACATTGTGGATTTTTCCGTTTTCCAGACTAAAATCAATCTGCCGCGGACAAACTCCAGTCGGTTTATAATCAAAATTTTCCATTTAAAATTCCTTAAATTTCCCTATTTGAAATATATACAAAAACGCAAAAAAAAGCATCCAAATTCTAAAATATTCTTTTATCAAAAAAACAAAAAAAAGACGGAAACCAGCATTAAAAACCAGTTTCCGCCTTTCAATCGTAAGAAATCTATGCGGCAATATGCAAAATCTTCAAAACTTCATTACGCAACTTTGATTTCAATTCTTTTTGGAACATTAACAGCTTTTCGTGGAATCACAACCGTCAAAATACCATTTTTAAAGGAAGCACTAATTTCCTCGCCATTTGCATCATTCGGCAAAGAAAAACTTCTGCTGAAACCACAAACTTTTCGCTCACGAAGCAACCATTTTGGCTCATCAGCTTTTTTCGCCTCTTCATTCTTGTCATTTTTGCAAGCGTTATGCTCATCGCATTTTTCAGCTTTTTTCTCAATTTTTTCAGTTTTCTTAGAAGAAATTGTCAGCACATTTCTATCAAGCTGAATGTCAACATCGTTTTCGTTTCTTCCAGGAAGTTCCATATCCAATGTATAAGCGTCTTTTGTTTCCATAACATCAACTTTAGGAACATAACTTCCACGGTAATTGCCGCCATAAACACCATCAAAATTGTCAAAAAGTGAATCCAATAAAGAAAGTTCATTCATCATAGTCATGCCTCCTGCAGCATTGTAATTTTTTGTTTAATACGAAAGTTTTTAACTTTCACAATATATTATGCAAAAAGCGTGCCAACTTTAAAAAAAAGAACGGACACAAACGCTCAAACCTGCGGTTTTCGCTACTCAGAAAAAGCCCAAGGTCTTTTTCTGACGCCATTTCCACAACAGCAAGGGCGGACAACCGCCCTACGCCTCAAACATCCTGTTTTCGGCTACCCACCGAAGAGGGCTTCAAGCGCCAGCCCTCAACGCCCGGCTAAATTTTGCGCAAAACCATAAACTTTTGAGCAATTTTTAATCTTGTGTCAATTTTATACGCATTTTTTGAGTATTTTTTACCCATAAAAAATTATTTTCTCAGAACATTCATTTTTTTGTGGATTTTTTTAAAATCTGAATTATTATTATAGAAAAGGTGTTTTCCAAAGACATCTAAAAATACATCAAGCTGGAGGCGCAATTATGCATGAAAAATTTGGATTAAATCAACCGGACTTTGAAAAACTGGTAAATGACCACGAATATCAGACTTTGGCTGACAAACTAAAGGCAAGCTACGAAAGCGCAAAAATTCGCGAAGGCGAATATGAATCAACATTAAAATGGCTAAGAGAGTCAGCTAAAATGCACGGACTTTCCATCAAGTAATTCTTGTTGAAATAAAAAATCCATCTGAATTATTTTTCAGATGGATTTTTTTATCCAAAACCTATTCTTCCGGCCAAACAAACAAATCCGCACAGTTCCGTTCTCCGCCGGAAACGTCAATCGCCTGTCCTGTGCAAAAAGTATTTGTAACAGTCAGAAAGTAACACCATTCAGCGGCTTCTTCCGCAGAAATCCATCTTTTCAACGGTGTTACATCCATGATTTTTTCCCATAGCTTTGGGTTTTCTAGCACCGGTCTGTTCAGTTCAGTCATAACGCCACCAAAGCATAAAGAATTGCTTGTCGCCCGGAATTTATTCGCAAGCCGGATAGCACAATTTTTCATATATCCATTAATTCCAGCCTTTGAAGCAACATATTCAGAAAATTCATTTCCGCTGAGCGCCGAAACAGAACTTATAAACAGCACGGATTTTATCGCTTTTTGAAACGCATATTTTTCAGTAACGTTCATTGTTCCCAAAAGATTAACTTCTATATCTTTTTTTGTTCCGCTCTGAATTCCTGCATTATTCACAAGAATCTCTACATCATCAAGAACCGGCAACTCATCTTTTTTGGAAATATCTGCAATAAAGTGGGTATAGTTTTCCGCTTCCAAAAAAGTTCCGCTTATTGAATCTGATTTTATGTCTATTCCAAAAACAGAATGGCCTTCTTTTAAAAATTTTATCGCTGTGGCTTTTCCAATCCCGCCTGAAGTTCCTGTTATCAATATTTTCATTTTGACTTTGCCTTTAAATATTCAAAATATTCTTTTCCGACTTCTTCTGCTTCCCATTTTTTTACAACTTTATAGCCGATTCCGCTGAAAACAACTTCCGCAAAAAGCTCAAAGACAGCACCGATTGCAGAACAGACAAAAACCTGAGTCCAAGTCCATCCAAAAAATATCTTAGAAACAACAGTTGCAAAAATAAAGTTATCCGCAAGCTGGCCAACCATCGTTGAAAAATAAGAACGGAGCGCAAACGCAAAAAATCCGTTGGATTTTACAGTTCGTCCAACCGCAGAATTTAAAACTGCATTTATAATAGAAGAAACTGTAAAAGCCAGAGCCGACCCCAAAACAACGTACCACGAGCCACCAAAAGTTGCGTTCAAAGCTTTGTTCACCTCGATGTTTTCTGTGGCGTAAAATTCTCCCCACATTCCAGGAGTTTTGCTGAGCAAGGCAAAAATTCCGCAGACAGAAAGATTCACGACCAGCGCGACAACAGAGACTTCAATGCTAGCCTTTGCGCCCCATCTTTTGCAGATTATGTCCATGCACAAAAACATAATCCAGCTAAAAGCAAAGCCGCAATCCAGAACAACATACTTAAAACTGATAAGTTCCTTGTTCGCAAGAAGATTTGCACACACAACAGAAAGGAAAAAAATTGAAACGGTAAGCGAAGGAATACTTCTGAGCAAAAGCGAAATGTCCTTCAGCTCTTCTTTGATAAGACTGTGAAATTTCTTCATTTCACACCTCCTTAAGGATTTTAATTTTTTACGCGCAGGAGTTTTTGAGGAATCATAAACTGCGCGGTTGCAAAAAATATATCAGTTATTTTTGATTGTGTCGAATGGCTGATTCTGTCATAAAATTCCGAAAAAAATAAAATTCACCAAATTTAAATTTACTAAGTTTTAAACTGTAAAAAAAAGAATACATAATATTAACGAATTCACAATAAATTTATTTATCTCAATATGTGCACTTTTTTATAACAAAATACTAGTTCTCGCCATTTTATTACTAGAAAATTCCACCAATTCACTAGTAAACTCCAGTCAAACACAACTTACTAGCAAATTCCAAAGCAAAGAAGAAAAACAGAAGTTACTAGTTTTTTCCAAAAACAGAAACATTGACCCAAAAGATTGGAATTTACTAGTAAGTTACTTTTTCTTTTTGAGTTAAAAAAAATATAGCGGGAAATCAAAATACTTCCCGCTATACGCAACAGAATTCATTCTGACAAGTCTTTTCAGCTTTTTTGAGTTTTTTGTCTAATTTTCAAGAACAAATTCATTCTGATAAATTTCAGGCTTTTTGGCATTTGCTAGTTTTTTGCCGCTTTTCTTTTGTTCCTTCAAATCGTTAAGCGCCATTTCACAAAGAAGCTTCAACTGTCTTAATTCAGAACCGTCTGTTGAATCACTAGCAGATTCCAAATCAATCTTGACAACTACATTCTCTTTTTGAAGCAACGAAAGATAAAGTTCAGCATTTTGGCAAACAAGAGTTCTGTCCGCCTGCTCTTCAATAAAATTTAAATACGGAGAAACTTTATCATAATCAGTCACTCCAGCCTCAGTCCTCATAATTGTAAAACGAACTCCCGTATGTTTTTTTCCGGTTTTCAGCCAATCCTGCTTTATGACTTTCATTGAAGTGATTTTTTCGTTCAATTCTTTTATTGGCTCGGTTATTACAAATTTTTTGAAGTTGTCCGTTCTGTTCTGGTAAATTTCATCCAGCTGAAAAAGATTTTTTATCTCATCAAAAGAAAGCGAGCAAGTCCATGTATTTTTCGGATTTCCGTTTTTTCCTGCAAAGCCTTTGTACTGTTCAAAAATATCATAATAGCGCATTGCATAAGTTGAGCGGAGTTTTCCGTATTCCAGAAAATTTATTTTATGATGACCAGCCTGCTGTTCCAAAAAGTTATTGATAATCGGATTGAACACAAAACGAAGAATTTTGTTGCTTTTATCAATCTGAATCAATGAAAAAAGCGGAATAAAATTCTGCAAATCATCTGTGTGAAAATTTATTACAAAATGAACACATTCATCGGCACATTCAGCAATTCGTTCAATGCTTGTTCCGCCAATAGAAATTCCCATTGATTTAAAAAAATCATTGAAGGAAAATTTTGCCTCGTAATAATTTGTATCACCAAAAATTGTTTTCTGCATGTTGTTAACTGCCATTGCCATTGAAATCAGTTTTTTTCCCATTGCAGAAATTTTATAATAAGCTTTGCTCATCGCATTTTTTTGAATCAAATACGATGGTTTTGTCGATTCATCTCCAGTAAGAACCAGATCTGTTGTTTCCAATGATGAATTTTTAAAATTCAAAATTCCACCCGTTTCCTTTTTCCCCATAACTTGAATATAAATCAAACTTACTAGGTGTGCAAGCAAATTTTAGTTACTTTGTGAAAATTTGTTAATATTATTTATATAAATTTAAATATTACAGAATTCTTTTACTTAATATTTAAATTTATATTTAATATTGGCAGTGTGTATTTTCTTGATATATAAGATTTTACAGAGTTATCTTACTAGTTGTTGCCAAGATTCTTACTAGTTGTTGCCATTTTTTGTTCCTAGTTTTTTCCTTTTGTTCACTAGCTGATTCCATAACTTCCTAGTTTTTTCCTTTTGATTGCTAGAAAACTCCTTTTACTTACTAGATATTGCCATTTTCATACTAGAGAATTCCAAAAATAAAGGCTTTTTTCTGAATATTTTTACTAGCTGATTCCAAGCATTTTTTTCAATTTTTTTCTATCTTACTAGGATTTTCCATCGACTTCCTAGTTTTTTCCAATTACTAACTAGAAAATTCCTTAAAAATAAAAAGAGGTACGGATTGTACTTACTAGTAAACTCCATACCTCTTTTGCCGGATTTTATTGCTGAGCTATTTCCCGCACTCCCATTTGGGAAACTGTACATTTTCCGTCCATGATTTTTTCTTCAAGTTCGTAGATTGAATACAGAATGAACTGGTTCATTGAAATTCCAAACTGGGCGCAAAGTCCTTTCAGCCGGTTACGTTCTCCTTTTGGAAGCTTCAGGTTTATTACATCGCTGTATTTTCCAGAGGAATTTTTCTTTTCGTTTTTCTGGTCTGAAAAAACTGGTGCCGTTGCGATAACCGGCCGTGTTTTTACTGTTGAAGCGGAAATTTTCGGTTTTTCAGTTTCTTGTGTTTCTGAACTTAATGTTTCCATTGCCTGCGAAACGAATTCTTTTGGAAGTTCGTTTGAAGGTTTTTTCATGATAGCCATTATTCAACGTCTCCTGCCAATTCTTCAAGTCCTTTCAAAACCTGGGCTTTTGTTCCTGCAATGTATTGAACAGGGGTTTTTTGATTTACAGAACGTTTGAAATTCTGCTCGGTCGGAATAAGATATGTCTTATATTCGCTTTGTTTCTGCATTACTTCCAGGATATTTCTTGAAAGCGCAAGGCGCGAGTCGTAATTGTTCAGGACGATTCTTTTTATCACAGCCTTTGAATCAGAAAGCTGTCTTTTATGTTTTGTGCGGAATTCCTCCAGATTTTTTTTGAACATTGTAAGTCCATCAAAAGAATACGGGTCAAGTAGCATTACAGGAATCACTTCATCCGTCGCAAGGAAGATATTTCCCTCGAATGCGTCGAATGCCGGAGATGTGTCGATTATAACGTATTCAAATCCGAGTTTTGCAAGTTCATCTGTGATGTCCATAAAAACTTCTGGTTCATCGCTGGCTTTTTGCGCCTTGTAGATTCTCAGGTTGTTTTCTGTGGCAACAGTCGGGATTACAAAAAGATTTGGAATTTCTGTTTTTACAACCGCATCTTCAACGTAGCATTTTCCGTTCAAAATATCTGCGAGTTCAAATTTTGTTTCTGACACAAGAGTTGAGGAGCTGTTTCCTTGAACGTCTCCGTCAATAAGAACTGTCTTGTGTTTTTTTGCGAGTTCCGCAGCGAGGCTTAATGATATGCTCGACTTCCCTACTCCGCCTTTTGCAAGTGCCAATGTGATAACTTTAATTTTTAGGCCTCCTTGAAAAATCTGATATTTTTCTTTTTGTGAATATTAGAATTCTAACATAAATAATAAAACTAATCAATAGTATTATTAAAATTACTAATAAAAATTAGATAAAAAATAATAAAGATAATATAAAAGATAATATAAAAGATAATATAATTTATTAAAAATAAGATAATATATTGAATTAGAAATATATGATAAAAAGTAATATATCTAATATATCTAATATATTTTTATCGAAAAAACGCATTTTGAATGGATTGTTCATATAATTTGTCGTTTTAATGAAAACATAGCGTTTTTCGCATTTTTTTTAAGATTGAAAATTTTCTCATATTTTAAATTTTTTATGCTGACTTTTCTTGTTAATTTTGAAAAATTTCGGTGCTTTTTATTTTCCGCCAATCTTTATTTCTTCATTAAAATTTGAAAACAAAATCTGGCGAACGAATTAACAAAATCAGTTAAAAAATCAAACATAAGTTTTCAATATATAAAAAAACAGGGCTTCCGAACACAACGTATCCAGAAGCCCTGTCGCTCGTTTTTCACGAGCATCGGATATTAAATTACTACTTTATTAAAAAATTGTCAATGAGTTTTTCAAGATTTTTTAAAGAATTTTCAGTTTTTATTTCAACTACTTTTCCAAAACGCAAATAGTAAAGATAGCAGCGGATTTTTTCTGGAGCTATTTCCAGCATTTCCGAGATTACTTTTTTGTAGCAGCTTAATTGAGCTTCGTAGAGTTCCGGCTTGATTGTCTGGTTTGTCTTGTAGTCAACGATTGTGTACGTTCCGTCAGAATTTTTAAATACAAGGTCAATGATTCCCCGGATGATTTTATTTCCGATTGTTCCGCGGAATTTGTATTCTGTTTTTTTCCAGCTGGAATTTTTTGCCGCTTGTCCGATTTCTGACTCTATGAAAGTTTTTTGCATCTGGCGGCAAATTCTGTCTATCAATTCTAGGTATTCGTTTTTTTCTTCCAGGCCGGAAATTTCTTTTGCCGGGAAATCTGGTTTCTCAAGATTTTTTATGGCGGCTTCCATGTAAGCGTGTGCGACTGTTCCAAAATTTTCAAAAGTGAATTTTTGGGTTTTGCCTACAATTTCGTTTATTTCCTGGAATGGCGCATCCGTGTTGAATTGAATTTTTTCTTTTTGAATTTCAGTTTCTTCATCTGCTGGATGGAGTTTGCTAGGAGAAACATATTTTTCCTGCGGTTCATCCGGCGAGATTTCCTGTGAATTCTGAAAATTCTTGGAGTTTGCAAGTAAGTTAAGAAACTCAATTTTTGATTCTGCGTTGTTTTTTATTTTATTTTGGGAATTTTGCACGGAACGCGGGAACGGATTTATTTCTTCAGTGTCAAAAGGAAGCGGATTTTGGGTTTCCTGCTGAGAATAAAAGTCGAAAACCGGTTCAAGGACGTTAAAAAGCGAGGATGGATTTTTTTCTGCGCCTGGAAGAAATGCTGAGGAATCCTTTGCCGGCGAATATTTTCCGTTTGTAATGAAAATTTCTTTTTTTGCTCGCGTAAGGGCAACATAAGCAAGGCGGCGAAGTTCGGCATTCTGCATTTTTTTATTTTCTTCGTCTACAAGCTGATAAAAATAATTTTGATGCTCGGTTTCTGGATTGTTTACAGAAATTCCAAAATTTTTGCTGCAATAAACAGCCTTTGAATTTGATTCATTCTTTCCTTTTTTGTGCGTTCCGCAGATAAAAACCGTGTCATATTCAAGACCTTTGCTTTTATGTATTGTAAGAATGTGTACGCCGGAAGATTGTTCGAGCGGAATATCCATTCCTTCAAGTTTTTCTGCTTTTCCGTCCAGAGAATTTGATTTATCTTTGTATTTTTCAACGCTGTCAACAAATGCCGCAATGCTGAAGTTTTGGTTTTCGGCTTTTCTTGCAAGTTCAAAAAGCAAGTCGTACATTTTTCCGTACATTGAAACTGTCGGATTCCACAAAGTTTCGTAGCGGTAGCCAAAATCGTACCAGATTTCAGAAATCAGTTTTGTAAGCGGTTCGTTTTCGGCGTTTTGTTTTAGTTTTTCGTAGGCAGATTTTAGATGTTCAAAGCGCTCAAGGCTTTCTGGTGAAAGAAAAGAGGAATAATCGCCCTGGAATGGTTTTTGTGCAAATGACAGAATTGCGTTGATTTCTTCTATTGAGAGGTTTGCCATTGGTGAGCGTAAAAGTTGCGCGTACGGCTGGGTGTCATCTGGATAAGCGCAAAGCCGAAGGAAAGAAATTATATCGTTGACTGGACCATCATCAAAAAATCCGGTTACAACTTCTGTGTTGTAAGGAATTCCGTGTCTTAAAAAAGTTCTTTCGTAAAGCGGTTGCAGGCTGTAGTTTCGGAAAAGAACTGCGATTTCGTCAGGATTTTGTCCATTTTCTATGTTTTCACTGATTTTTAGAGCGACCCATTCAGCTTCGGCTTCCTCTTCTGTTAGAAAATTTGTGTTTTCTTTTAATTCTTCGTTCTTTTTTGTGTTGTAAAGCGCAAAATGAATTTCTGGAGAAAAAATCTTGGCGTTAGTATTTATTTCTTCTTTTGCGGCTTCTGACATTGTGACTTCTTTGTAAATCGCCTCGTAATTTGGAACATTTTCGCAATTCTTTCGTTCTGTGTAAAAAACGCATGGCGGAACGGAATTTTTTTCATCATTTGAAGGAGGGTAGGGGAATCCACCGAAAATTGTATTGAATGCGGCAATCAGCGCGGGTTTTGAACGGTAATTTGTTGTCATGCTAAGATTTCCATCCTTAAAATCGCTTGAAAGCGCCCTGAAAACTGAAACATCTGCGCCGCGGAAACGATAGATGCTCTGTTTTTCATCCCCGACAAAAAACAGTTTTTCCGGGCAAAGTTCTTCCACCGCGGGAACGCCCTTTGCCGTGCGTTCGGGATTTTCGGCAAGCAGAAAAAGCATGTCGCGTTGTTCACTGTTGTTGTCCTGGAATTCGTCTATCATTATCGCTTTGTATTTTTGTTTTTCAATCTGACGTATTTCCGGGTGGTCGCGCAGTGTGCAAAGCGCAAGATTCGCTATATCTTTAAAAGTAAGGCAACCGGAAGTGCGTTTTAAATTATTTGCCAGTTCCTGAAATTCCTCCAAAAGCGGAACAAGAGATTTCATAAGTTTGTAGCTTGGAATATAGTCAATTATTGATGCGATTTTTGGCGTGATTTTTTTGATTTCGTTTTGACTTTCTTTTAATTCTTCCGCATTTTTTGGCGCGCCAATCTGGCTTATTTTGCAGATTTTGGAAAGATATTGCAAATATGGAAGAAATTTTTGTTCGTCTGCATTTTTTATGTCATTTTCAAAAAGTTCTGGAAGTTCCGGGCGTTCATTTTCTTCAATGAGTGTTTTTATTACAAGAAGATATTTTGTGTTTCGGTTTCCGTCAAAATCTGAATAGGCTTTTTCAAAAAGATGAAGAGCTTCTTCAGCTTTACTTCCTAGTTTTTTCCAAGAATCCAAAATGTATTTTATTTGATTTTCGGTTGATTTTTCAAAATCGATTGGCTCTGCCACAGTTGAATTTTCAAGGATTGGTTCAACAAAAATTTCGTTGGCTTTTTTTTCAAAATCGTTGGAGTTTACTAGTATTTTGATTGCTTCGTTATCTCTGTTTTTTAAAATAAATGGAAGAGCCAACTGCTGGATTTGCGTTGTAATTGAATCGTCCTGCGTAAAATCCGGGGTTATTCCGTAAAAATGTGCGCCCATTTTTGCCACAGAATTACAGTAGCTATCCAAGGTTTTTATGTTTGCCTTGTAAAAATTTGCCGCCTGCTCAGGAGCTTTTTGCTTTAAAATCTTAAAAATTCGAGCGGACATTTCAACTGTGGCTTTTTTTGTGAAAGTCAGCGTAAGAATTTCTTCGACTTTATAATTTTTTTGCTGAACCAGCTGCAGAAATCGTTCTGAAAGAACCGTTGTTTTTCCGGAACCTGCGCCTGCGCTTACCACCGCGTTTTTTAAAATATTTATGGCGCATTTTTGATATTCATCAAATTTTCGTTCTTGTGCTGGTTTGTTCTGCATAAAATTCCTCGTGAAAAAATCAGTTACTTTTGGCGGCTTACATTAAAAGTTCGTCGGCAAACAGCTTTGTATCGACAGCTGTTGCAGGTTTCAAAATTTTGTATTTCATCTGAAACGGAAAAATCGTTGTTTTGTATGCGCTGAATAAATTCCTCCACCGCCTGCCAAAATTTTTCGGTTGTAGGAATAAAATCCTCCGCAGTGCGTACATTTTTTTGCTTTTTTGAATTTGGTTTTGAAAGGAAAACTCGTTCAGCAAGTTCCTCGCCAAAAACTTGTGTCGTTTCAGCTTTTGAAACATTGAAAAAACAGCAGTTTTCAACTTGCAAAGGTTTTTTCTGGTTCTGCAAAAGATAAAGATACATCGGCATCTGAAAATCCGGGAATTCTGTTGCGTTGGAATTTTCGTCGTAAAAGAAATTTTCTGGGATTGCGCTGGTGAAACTTTTAAAATCAACAAGAAAAAGTTCCGTTGAAGAGGAATCCAGCAAAATACAGTCAATTCTTCCGTTAAAAATGCAGTTTTTTTCCGCGTTTTCAAAAGAATATTTTTCTTCCGAGGCAAAAACCGAGCAGCCTTGGAAAATTTTTGAAAAAGTTGTTACAGCATTCACCGCAGTTTTGATTACAGAAGATTTTGTAGTTTTTAAAAGTTCTTTTGTAAGATAACTGTTTTTTTCTGAAATCAGCGCGTTTTCAATATTTGAAAAAAGAATTTCCTTTAAATTCTGCGGAAGTTCGTCGTTTTCAATTTGAAGCGGAATATTCTTGTTTTTCAGTTCTTTGCAGAAAAGTTCAAAAATTTTATGGTAAAGATTTCCGAGCGTTCTGTGGTCAGCGATTTCGGCTTCATTTTTTTGCTCAGAAAGTTTTCCGATTTCCTCGATTGCCCAAAGGCGAGGGCAGGTGAAGAAATTTTTTAGAGTCGTGCTGGAAATCTGTATTTTTTTGTCTTCTGAAAAAAGTTTTCCGGCTGAAATTTTATTTTTTTCAATTTTTATGGCTTCTGAAATGTCAGGTTCTTGCGTTTTCTGGCAATTTTTCCAGAATTCAATGCCATTTTTTTGTGTTTCGGTGATTTTTTCTATAGAATTTTCTGTTGGATTCTGAAGATTCTGCAAAAATTCTTTTTCTTCAATATAAAAATCATTTTTAAGAAGATTTTTTAAATTCTCATCATTTTTTAGCTCAATTTCAGAAAGATAACTTGAAGCCTGCGCATATCCTGTAAAAGTTTTTGCGGCGCAAGTGAAAAAAACTGGTTCCTGAACAGAATTCATTTCGTAAAGTTTCACAAAAAGTTCAGAAACATTAGGATCGTCTTTTCCGTTCATAAGAATTTTTCGTTTATCATCGCGAATAAATGAAAGCTGCTTGTAAATCACAGAAATTCCATTCTGGCTTGAATCAAGAACAATCTGAGCTTTAAAAGGCGCGCACGAAGCCAATTTATATGGAAGAATCTGGACGCCGTGCTGTTTTGCCTGAGCAAGATAATTTATTCCAGAAAGATAAGTCGCATAAAAATTGAACGGATTTTGAAGTGAAAATTCATAGGATTCTTCAAGTTTGATTAATTCGCTGAGTTCCGTAACGCAACGGCTAAGAATATTATCCGAATTTTCAGAGCAAAGCCCCATATCAAAAAAATGCTCACGGAAAATGAAATAATTTTTTCTGATTTCGCTGAAACTTTTGGAGTTTACTAGTGAATTCACGTCTTTTTTCAGATTATTGTAAAAAAGATGCGCCTGTTCATCTGGAGCTTCTTTTGGAGATTGAAAAGATTTGTTCCAGACATCAATTTTTTCATTTTTGTATTCAAAACTACAGACACAATTATTTTCTTTTCCGAATTCTATAAGCTGAAAAATCGGAATTTCGTTTTTCCATGGAAGATTGTTGTTTAATAGAAGATTTTTTATTGATTCAAAACTGAAATTTTGTTGCTTGCAGTTTAAAAGCTGGCTAAAAAAGTTGCCTGCACCAGTTGAAGTGAGCGGAGTTGCGTTGCGGCTTACAAATGGAATCTGATAAAGTTTTAAGTCGCGCTCCAGATATGCGCCGTAACTTTCTAAATCCGGAACATTTATTGCAATTTCGTTCCAGTCAATATTTTTTTGTTCGTGCAAGGATCGAAGATAAAGACAAACGGAACGGATTTCCTGCCGGGAATTCTGTAAAAAATGAACATTCTGCGGCTTTTGCGTTAAAATTTCTTCCGGAATATGAATCATTGTTATGCTTTGCGGTGAATTTTCAAGAATTGACTCATATTCCGCGTAATCCGAAAGAATTTCCGGGAAAAAGATAAAATAATGATTTCCGTCTGGCATAAATGGTGGAGTTTCCCAGGCCGGATCAAAAAAATTGTGCTGGTCAAGAAAATTTTTGTAGCGTTCAAAAAGCTTGAGCAAATCTAAATCTTCCTGATCAGGGTGAATTTTTGCTTCCAAAAAATGTTTTTTCCACGTAAAAAGCGGCGGAAGAAGGCTTGTCAGCCAGTTTGTAAATCCAGACGCTGATTTTGCGTATTCTGGAACAATCAGATTTTGCAAAAAAGGCTTCTGCGCATTCTCTTCAATCAAATTTGAAACAAATATTGAACGCATTGCAGAAGGCACAGAAGTTTTTTGCTGCTGTTTGCTGCGGATTGAAGAACTTTTAAACTTATCCCAGACAAGAAACCGTTCCATTGCAACTGCTTTTGTCTCACTTGTCAGAACAATTCTGTCTGCCCACAAATCTGCGGAAGTTTGCGTTGGAAACACAAAAAAGGCTGACTGATTTTTTATGTTTTCAAGAAGAAGTTTTTCAATCAAATTTTGGATCATTTTATTTTCCGTTGTTCTGCTTCATGAAATTAGCCCAAAGTTTGTCCGCTTTTGCTATGTGATTAAAAACCCAGGTTGAAATATAATTATAAAAACCAAGAACATTATTCTTGCTTTCAGAATTAAGTTTTTGAATCTGGAAATTTACTTCCTTTATAAAATAATCGTGCGAATTCTTGTGCGTTTCGTAGCCGGCATAACCGATTCGCTTTTGAAGCTGCTCCTCGCTGGTAAAATGATATTCAGTATAATCTGTAAGTTTTTTTAAAACCATAGACATCTTCAGCTTGTAGTCCGACTCGTTGCCACAAACCACATCGTAAAGCTCGTTCGCAATTGAAATAAGCTTTTTGTGCTGCATATCAATTTCTGGAATGCCCAAAAGATAAACATCGTCCCATTCAATTTTTTTTGCTGTTTCTGCCATATCGTTCTTCCTTTTTAAGTTTTAGAAATTATACTTCTTATTGAAGAAATTGGCAAAAGCAAATCGATTATTTATTTGTTCGATTTTGTGTTGTTGCAAACTCGGCAGAGCATCTGAAGATTTGCCATTTCTGTTTTGCCGCCTTTGCTCCACGGAACAATATGGTCGCCTTCCATTTCTTCAAACTTAAAATTATTTTTGCAGAGCGGACAAATTCCATTCTGAGCTTCATAAGCCTTTCGCTTCATTTTTTCATCAAACTGGCGCAGATTTAAATGTGATTCTTTTCGGTCAAAAAGATAATAATAAATTCCCTTGTAGTTTGTAACTTCATCATCGGCAATCAGTTGTGAAATTTCCTTTTCAAATTCGTTTGCGTCATATCTGTTTTCTTGCCCGAATCGGTTGTAAAGTTCGCCCCATTCAATGCTTTTCATTTCTTTGCGATAAACAATAAAAAGCGTTTTTACCCAGGAAATCACATTTTGAAAATAAAGCCAAAGTTCATTCGCGTTTTTGTCGTGCTGATGCGCGCCCATATAATTGCAAATCAGTTTTTCGTCTTTTCCAACAAACCATCCAAGAGCTTTTTCCAAAAGTTCCTGCCGGATCGGGTTTGCGTTTACAAATTTTTCACTCAAAAGTTTTGCCGCGCAGTTCGACTTACTAAAAATCTTTTTTGCTTCCGCCGTCCAGCTTCCTGCGTAAACTGCATTACGGATTTCCTGCGCCGTTAATTTTTCCCCGGCAATATTGATTGTCTTGAACCATTCCAGTTTTTCGCTTTCCGTTCCTTCGCAAAAATAAACCTGAAGTTCATAATCCAAAACCGCATTTTTTTCATCCGGCTGAAGATTTGTAAAATAACGCAAATTGTGGGAATAAATTCCATTCACATAACGGCAAATCGAAATTGTGCGCTGCTGACCATCCAAAACTTCAAAACGACCATCGCCACGGCAGACCCAATACATCGTATTCAACGGAAAACCACGTGTAACCGTATCCATAACCGCCTGCTGCTGTGCATCTGAATAAACAAATTCACGCTGATATGGCGGACGAATATCCAATTTGCCGCCAAAGCCAACAACTCCGGCCTCATCATTGTCCACATAACCGTCCACAAGCTCGCGAACTTTAATTGAATGTAAAGTGATTTTCATATTTTCTCCTAGTAATTTTTTTGGAAGGGGCCCGACCGCCGCAAGCGTCGGTCGGGCCTTTCGGGGTTTCATTGTTTTATGCGGTGATTTCGCAACGCTCAATTCCCCGCACTAAACAACAGCTTCGCTGCCCCTACAATCCCTAGCCCGTGTAAGCCCGCACGCAAGCTTTATTTTTTGCGTTTAATTAATATACGGGCATAAATGCTTTGATAAAGTTCGCCTGTTTCACAATCTTTGAAAGCAGCCGGTTTTTTATCGTTCTGTAAATGTTTTCTATAAAGAGTGCCTTTTGCATTAATTGTGAATTTTCCTGTCGGAAAGCCATTTTTATCAAGAATTTCCATTTTTCGTTCATTTTTAAATTCACAGCTACCAACAATTCCAAGTCCTATAATTTCAAACTGTTCGGGACTATATTTATCCAAAAAAGTAATTGGCACACCCATTGCGCCATCATAATCAAGCGGAATATCAGAAGTTTTATCCACATTAATTGCATCATAATTTTCATAATTTGGAAATTCTTCCGGCGAATATGTTTTGTAAAGAATCAATTCTTCGTGACGTTTTTTTATATCAAGATTTGTGAACCAGCAAATATTGCCTAAACTTCGCCATTTTCTACCATCTTCATCTTCCCAATATCTAGTTGTTCTAGGCTGGTAATAATTTGGAACAACAAATTTCATATCACCAGAATTATAGCCAAGCCAAATTTTGTTGTTTTTTATCAATGAAAAAATCTCTTTATAAGTAATAGCGTTTTGATTTCCTATTATCAGAAATTTTTTGTCATTTTTTATCAAAATATCAATATATTCTCTAAAAAGTGAAAACGGTGGATTTGTAACCACAATGTCAGTCTGCTTTAAAAGTTCAATACATTCTGCACTTCTAAAATCACCATCGCCATTAAGTTCCTTTACTTCTATCGTGGAAAAATCCGTGCTTGTTGGGTCGTTCGGGTTTCCTGTGTATTCAATGTAAATCGCCTTTTCGCAATCATTTTGGCTGAATAAATCAATATCCTGATTTTTGTAGCAAGTGGAAATAATTTTTTTTAATCCAAATTCATTGAAATTCAAAGCAAAATACTTAAAAAAGTTTGAAATTCTTGGGTCATCGCAGTTACTATAATAAGCCTCAGATTTAGACATGGAGGAGAAAAAATAACGAATTTGTGCTAAGGTCAAGGCAGGACAAATTCATGGGAAGAAAGAGAAAAGATTT
>ONHK01000018.1 GCA_900317625.1 uncultured Treponema sp. | reverse complement strand
CAATTTATTCTGCCTTCCACCGGCTCTCCAGATCCGTCAATCTAGAGTACTACGCTTTTCTCGTTTTTTCTAATTACTTAATCGTAACGACTCCTTTTTACAAAATCCATTTTCCATTCAAGTCAAAATATCTGTTTTCAAGGCTAAAAGCCGGATGTTTTTTGTCTTTTTCGCTTAAATTTGCACTTTCTGTAATTCCAGGAAGAACTTTTTCCCAATCGATTCCGATATTCTTATCATTCCACATAAGTCCGCCTTCGTCTTCCGGATGATAGAAATCAGTACATTTGTAGGCAAAAACCGCCAAATCAGAAAGAACACAGAATCCATGGGCAAAACCTTCTGGAATATAGAACATATTCTGCTTTTCGCAGTCGAGCACAACACCGTAATATTTTCCAAAAGTCGCACTTCCAAGACGCAAATCAACCGCAACATCGTAAACTTTTCCATAAAGCGAGCGGACAAGTTTTCCTTGCGGATGCTGCTTCTGAAAATGAAGCCCACGCAGAACTCCTTTTGTTGAACTTGACTGGTTGTCCTGAACGAATTTCATTGTAAGTCCGGCTTCAAAAAAATCTTTTTCGCTGTAAGTTTCCAAAAAATAACCGCGGTTGTCTCCAAAAATCTTTGGCTGAATTTCGTACAGACCGTCGATGTCGCATTTTTTAAATTCAAATGACATATTTTCCTCGTGAATTTTAATTTTCTGCAATGAATTCCAAATATCTTCCGTATTCAGTTTTGTATTCTGCCGCCATCTTTAAAAGCGAATCTTTCGAAATCCATCCATTTCTGTAGGCGATTTCTTCTATGCAGGAAACATACATTCCCTGTCTTTTTTCTATTGTGGCGATAAAATTGCTTGCCTCAAGAAGTCCGTCGTAAGTTCCAGTATCAAGCCAAGCCATTCCACGACCCAAAAGTTCAACTTTCAGCTTTTTCTGCTTTAAATATTCATTGTTTACAGAAGTTATTTCTATTTCACCACGGACAGAAGGTTTTACATTTTCCGCGATTTTTACAACAGAATTATCATAAAAATAAAGTCCCGGCACAGCGTAATTCGACTTTGGTTTTGAAGGTTTTTCCTCAATTCCAAGAACATTGCCGGAACCATCAAATTCAACAACGCCGTAAGCCGTAGGATCTTTTACATAATAACCGAAAATAACAGCACCTTTTTCATTCTTGATTTTTTCCGCGGCATTTTTCAGCGTGCCTGTAAAACTTTGACCATAAAAAATATTGTCACCAAGAACAAGCGCAACATCATCACTGCCGATAAAATCTTTTCCTACAATAAAAGCGTCCGCAAGACCTCTCGGTTTTTCCTGAACCGCATACTCAAAATGCATTCCAAGCCATGAACCGTCGCCAAAAAGTTCCTCAAACAGCTTTATGTCACGCGGAGTTGAAATAATCAGAACCTCGCGGATGCCTGCAAGCATAAGCACGCTTAAAGGATAATAAATCATAGGTTTGTCGTAAAGCGGAAGAATCTGCTTTGAAACCGCCTTAGTAATCGGGTAAAGTCTAGTTCCGCTTCCACCTGCAAGAATTATTCCTTTCATAAAATCTCCTATTATATTTATATTGAACTTAAAATCAGTTCCATGTTACCGTCAAAATTGACTGTGCCGAAATTGCTTGGCAAAATAAAGTGACTTTCTTTTTTTACAAGAAGTCCGTTCACATTTCCGCTTCCAGAAATCACAGAACAGAGAAGAAATGGCATTGTCTGCTCAAAAGAAACTTTTCCGTCAATTTTTGCATGCCAGACTGTGAACAAATCACATGAGACAAGCTGCTTAAATGACGAATGAAGTTTCTTGCTTTCGTTCAACGGCAATTTTTTTTGGGTGAAAGGCGCTTTTATTACATCAATACTCTGTTTTACGTGCAACGGGCGTTTTTTTCCGTCCTGAAGCCTATCGTAATCGTAAACACGGTAAGTAATATCGCTGGACTGCTGGGTTTCAAGGATTACAGTTCCACCTTTTATGGCATGAACAGTTCCCGGCTCAATAAAGAAAAAATCACCTTTGTGAACGGGAACTTCGCGGATAAAATCGTTCCATTTCTGGTTCTCAATCATTGATTTTACTTCCGCGGAATCTTTTGCGTTGTGACCGATTACAATTTTTGTTTCCGGCTCGCAGTCCATGATATACCAACATTCAGTTTTTCCAAGTGAACCGTTTTCATTTTTTGCGGCATATTCATCATCTGGATGAACTTGAATGCTTAAATCTTTCTTTGCGTCAATAATTTTTGTAAGGAGTGGAAACCTGTCACCTTTTATGTTTCCAAAAAGTTCCGGATGCTGTTTCCACAAATCGCTTAAATGAAGCCCCTCGTATTCCTTGTTCAACACAAAATCATCACCATTCGGATGCGCGCTTATTCCCCACTGCTCCGAACCCCAGATAAGATTCTTTACCTCTGGATTTAAGAAAATAGGATTCATATTATTTCGCCCGCTTTTTTAGTTCTTCTGCAATGATTTTTACATCCTGAACTTTATCTTTCTTTGAGACAAGAATTCCGTCCTCAGAAGTTACAATAACAATGTCATCCAGCCCGATTGCCCCGACAAAAATATTTTTTGAATTTATATAGCAATTTTTGCTGTCAAGGTTAATCACATCGCCACTTATAACATTTCCATCAGAATCTTTTTCTTTTATTTCCCACAGAGCCGACCAAGAGCCAACATCGTTCCATCCTGCATCAAGCTTTACAACACACCCATGCTTTGTCTTTTCCATAACGGCATAGTCAATCGAGTTTCCTTTTATAGCCTCAAAATCAGCTTTGTTCAGACGAATAAAATCCTTGTCAACTGCGGCATTTTCACAAGATTTTATAACAAAATCGTACATTTCCGGCTCAAAAGACTTTAATTCCTCAAGAAATTTCGATGCCTTGAACACAAACATTCCACTGTTCCAGCTATAGTTTCCATCAGCAAGATATTCTTTTGCCTTCTCAAGATTTGGTTTTTCAACAAAACGTTCAAGTTCAAAAGAACCGTCAGTTTCTTTGCCAGTTTTTATATATCCGTAACCAGTATTCGGTTCAGTCGGAACAATTCCAAAAGTAACAAGAAATCCTTTTTCAGCTTCCTGAACGGCTTTTTTTACCGCATTCTGAAAAGCAGCCTTATTTTTTATCACATGGTCGCTTGGAAGAATAATTACAACCGCATTCTCATCATTTTTCATAACCTGATAGCAGGCAGCGGCAATTGCAGGAGCTGTATTACGCGCAATCGGCTCAAGCATTATTTTAGGCTCTTTCATTCCAATCTGATTCAACTGTTCCGCCACAATAAAACGATGCGCCTCGTTGCAGACAACAACCGGCTCAGAATGTTCCATACCTTCAAGCCGGAGCAAAGTTTCTTGAATCATAGTTTTTTCGCTTACAAGAGATAAAAACTGCTTAGGATGATTTCCGCTCGACAACGGCCAAAGCCTAGTTCCAGCACCACCAGAAAGAATCACAGGATAAAAAGACATACCAACTCCCAAAAAAAATCAAAACTATTTTTATTTACTCTACCATGATAGCACAGAATGAATAAGTTTTCTATTAAAAGATAATATATTTTATTTATGCAGAAAATCAAAAAATTAGTGCAATTTGATATTGTAATTTTTCAACAATATTTTTTTATTCGCAAAAAAAAGGCGGTTGCCCGCCATTATAAATCATTTACTATCGTTTCAGATTTACAGCTGTTGAAAGCATTGTGTCTGATGTCTGAATAGCTTTACTGTTGAATTCATACGCACGCTGCGAAACTATCATCTGAACCATCTCGTTTACAACGGAAACATTTGACATTTCAAGAAATTTGTGACGGGTATCACCAAAACCTTCATAGCCAGGGCGTCCACCGAAAGCCTCGCCGGATGCGTTTGTCTGCACAAAAAGATTGTCGCCATCAGCCTGCAATCCCACTGCATTTGGAAAACGGAAAAGCTCAAGCTGACCAACTTCTATTGGTTCATTTCCACCATTAACTTTTACGCTTATACGGCCGGTCTGTGTAATGTTCAATGTTGAGACATCGTAGCCTTCTGGAAGAATAACTTCCGGCTGAACGCGGAGTCCGTTTGAATTTACAAGTTGTCCGTTTGAATCGATTTTAAAAGAACCGTCTCTTGTGTAGGCATAACTTCCATCATATTTTTGAACGCGAAAAAATCCTTCTCCAACAATCGCAACATCTGTATCAACGCCAGTATTCTGCAAAGAGCCCTGTTTCATTATGCGCTGGGTTGCCGCAAGTTTTACACCTGAGCCCTGCTGAATTCCTACAGGAGTAACTGTATCTTCTGTCGCAGGAGTTCCTGCCAATTTTACATTCTGATAGATTAAATCTTCAAATTCAACACGCTGCTGTTTATATCCTGTTGTATTCACATTTGAAAGATTGTTTGAAATCACGTCCATATTAGCTTGCTGACCGTTCATGCCAGTTGCCGCAGTCCATAAACTTCTTACCATTTTCTAGTTCCTCCCAACCTATCTGTTATAAACAGCTGTTTTTGACCACAATGTTCCCATCATGCTGTCTTCGCTTGTGATTGTCTTTTGATTTGCTTCGTAAGCGCGGTTCACTTCTATCATCTGAACCATCTCATTCACCACATTCACATTTGAAGTTTCCATATAGCCCTGAAGAAATCTTGGGCGTTCAGAACCTTCCGCAATGTGAGCCGAACCCGAAATATCATTTGCCGAATAAAGGTTGTTTCCCATTTTTTTCAAGTAACGTTCATTGTCAAAACGGACAACTTTAAAACGGTCGATAATTTCTGAATCTTCCTGTGAAGAAATTATTCCATCTTCGTTTACAGTAAATTTATCATTTTCAACGTGGATAAAGCCTTTTTCACCAAGAACTGGATAACCATCTTTTGTTTCAAGAATGCCTTCTTTTCCGATTATAAAATTTCCATCGCGTGTGTAACGTTCTCCAAGCGGTGTCTGAACAGAAAAAAACCCTTTGCCGCCAAAAGCAACGTCTGTGTTCTGGTCTGTCTGACGAAATGAACCTTGCGCAAAATCCGTGTAATTCTCATTTGTTTCTATGCCAAGCCCCAATTTTCCGATAACAGGAGCTGCTTCCGCCGACCCGAAAGGCGTTTCATAAACTCCATCAAGGTTTTTGCGCCTTAAAAGAAGCTCCGGAAAAGACTTGCTTACGGTTATATCTCTTTTGTATCCTGCTGTGTCAACATTCGCAAGATTGTTAGAAATCGCATCCAGCCGGTTCTGCTGGGCGTTCATTCCGCTTGCTCCTGTGTACCATCCACGAATCATATTTTACCTCCAAACAACATGAATTTTAAATTGAGAAAAAATTCATGCCATTTGTTTTATTATCGGTATATGGAAATTGCGGTTTAGCAAATTCTGTTTTATAATAAGAGATGATGTTGCATGACAAGAATAAACCGCGTGTAGTCGCCCTGATTTTGGGTGGCGGAAAAGGAACAAGATTATATCCTCTTACAAAAGCAAGGGCAAAACCGGCAGTATCTTTCGGCGGAAAATACCGGCTTGTTGACATTCCTCTTTCAAACTGCATTAATTCAGGCTACAAAAAAATTTATCTTTTAACGCAGTTTAACTCCACGTCACTTCATCTGCATATTACAAATTCCTACAACTTTGACCGTTTTTCCTCTGGATTTGTAGAAATTCTTGCGGCGGAACAGACGCTTGAAAACGACAAATTCTACGAGGGAACTGCTGATTCTGTAAGAAAAAGCATGTCGCATTTTAAGGCACAGAATCCAACCCACTATATAATTCTTTCTGGAGACCAGCTTTACAGAATGGATTTGCGAGATTTCTTTGATTCCCACATCCGCTCAGGCGCAAGTATTTCTGTCGCGACAACAATTGTAAACAGAACTGACGCGAGCCGTTTCGGAATTATAAAAACTGATGACACAAACAGAATCATCGAATTCAAGGAAAAACCAGCTCCGGACATTGATATTTCCGCATGGAAAATTTCCCCGGAACTTATGGCGGCAAATCCCGACCCTAGCAAAGAATATCTTGCCTCAATGGGAATTTATATTTTCAACGCATCAACACTGGAATCAGTTTTAAATGAAAGCGACTCGAAAGATTTCGGAAAAGAAGTCATTCCAAATTCAATCGGAAACTACATTGTGAACGCGTATGTTTTTAACGGTTACTGGGAAGACATTGGAACTATAAAAAGTTTCTACGACGCAAACATAAAACTTACAGACATCGATCCGGAATTCAATTTTTACAATGAGGCTGAACCAATCTACACACACATGAGAAATCTTCCGCCTTCAAAAATAAATGGCGCGTCAATTTTCTGCACACTGACATCCGAAGGTTGCGTTATTACCAACTGCAAATTGAGCCGATCGATTATTGGTGTGCGCTCAATCATTGAAAACGGCTCAGATTTGAGCGGAGTAATAATGATGGGCGCAGACTTTTACCAGAACCCGGAAGAGAAAAAAGATGACGCAAACAGAGGTTTACCGACGATAGGAATCGGAAAAAACTGCTTTATTTCGCGTACAATCATTGATAAAAACGCCCGGATTGGAAACAACGTAAGAATTAATGTTGATGGAAGAAATTATGAAAATGGCGACCACGGAAACTTTTATTCGGCGGATGGAATCATCGTTATCCGTAAAGGTGCTGTAATTCCAGATGGCACAATAATTTAAAGGAAAAATATTGGATTCTCAATACGATAAACTTGGAGAAATGCTCAAAGATGCGATTAAAAGCGGCAAATTTCCAGAGTCAGAAAAAGATAGCAAAAAACAAAACCAACAAAAAATAAAACAGGAAAATCTCAATCAAAAAACAAAAAAAGAAAATTCTGAAAAAGAATTTTACAGCAGAAAAGGTGATAAAAAGAATAAAATATCAGACGTAAATATACAAAAAAGTATACATCTTTATAAGATTTTTAACTTAAACTACGGCTGCACAATAGAAGAACTAAAAGATTCATATAGAAAGCTTTTAAAAAAATATCATCCAGACAATTTTGAAGGATTCCCGGAAACACAGAAAATGGCTGAACGCAAAACTCAGGAACTGATTTCTGCGTTCAATAAATTAATGGAGCTTATTGGTTAATGTCTTGCGTTCGATTCCAAGAATTTCAGCTGTTTTTGATTTATTTCCTTTGTTCGCCGCAAGGTTTTGTTCGATTATGATTTTTTCAGCTTCTTCAAGTGTAATGCCGAGCGGAACAGAAATATCTGTTTTTGAAGAGGCTTTAACAATTTCTGGCGGAAGATTTTCTTCGCGGATAATATTATCTGAACAAAGAACAGACGCGCTTTCTATGCAGTGCTCCAGCTGACGGATATTTCCCGGCCAGTCATATTTAAACATTGAAACTTTTGCTTTTTGGTCAATTGAAAGATTTCCGTTTTCTGAATATTTTTTCAGGAAATAATCTATGAGTTCAGGAATGTCTTCTTTTCGTTCCCGTAGCGGCGGAATTTCAAGATGAACAACATCAAGGCGGTAATATAAATCTTCCCTAAAGCGACCAGCTTTAACTTCTTCCTCAAGATTTCTGTTTGTAGCGGCGATTACACGGACATCAACTTCAATTGTTTCCTGACCACCTACCCGTTCAAATTTCTTTTCCTGCAGAACGCGCAAAAGTTTTACTTGCGTAGATGCGTTTATCTCTCCAATTTCATCAAGAAAAATTGTACTTTTATGAGCAAGTTCAAAACGCCCCTTCTTTAAATAATCAGCTCCGGTAAAAGCTCCTTTTTCGTGACCAAACAATTCAGATTCCAGAAGCGATTCGCTGAGCGCGGAACAGTTTACAACAATCATCTCTTTGTCCCGGCGAGGACTGTTATTATGAATTTCGCGGGCAACAAGTTCCTTTCCAACACCAGTTTCGCCAGTTATCAAAACACTTGCCTTTGAAGGAGCAACTTTTTTTATAAGCTCATAAAGTTTCTTCATCTGGAGGCTGCTTCCAATCATCATTTTGTTGTGATTATTTTCAACCTCTTTTTTTAACATTTTGTGCTGCAATGAAAGTTCCCGGGACTCAAGCGCGCGTTTTACAATCATATTAAGCTGATCAAGATTCAATGGTTTTGTCAGAAAGTCATAAGCACCATCACGCATGGCTTTTACAGCCGAATCAATACTTCCATGCCCGGTAAGAACTATGACAGGAATTCCTGGAGTTTCCGTGGCAATATGTCGGACAACTTCCTCACCGGAAATTCCGTCCATTCTAAGATCAGTGATTACAAGGTCAACATCGCCTTTATCAATAAGGGCAATTCCATCTTTTCCGTTTGAGGCCGTCTTTACGTTATAATCTTCCATCTCAAAATTTGCGGCAAGACCATTGCGTATATTTTCTTCGTCATCAATTACAAGAATTGTAAATTTCATTCACTACCCCAAAAGTTTTGTTTCAGTCTGTGGCACAGGAAGAGAAATCAGAAACACAGAACCTTTTCCTTTTTCTGATTTTACCTGAATGTCACCGCCAAATTCCTTGATAATCTTGTACGACATCGTCATTCCAAGCCCGGTACCATTCGCTTTCGTTGTGAAATATGGCTCAAAAATTCGACCGACTGTGTCTGAATCCATTCCAATTCCATTGTCTGAAATTGAAATCACAAAATTATCTTTTATAACTGATGTTCCAAATGTAACAAGCCCAGGCATTTTTTCAGAATCATTTTCTTCTGAACATTCTGGAAATTTTGCCTTGATTGCATAAAAAGCATTCTGCGCGATATTTATAATAACCTGGCGGAAAAGTTTTTCATCAATCATTACGCGCTGTTTTTCCTTTAAAAGTTCCATTTTTATAAGAACATGAGCTTTGTTGAATTCCGGCGAAACAAAATCACAAATTGCGGAAAGAATTTCGTCCGGATCGCTCAAAGTAAGTTTTGCATTTACAGGACGAACCGCAAAAAGAAAATCCATGACAAGCTCGTTCAATTTTTCAATTTCATCATTTACAATATCAATATGATCCTCAAGGAATTTTTTTTCAGGCAAATTTCCGTCGCCTTCACGTTTTTTGCTTATAGCCTTTTGAACCAACTGAATATGGATTGAAATTGCACCAAGCGGATTTTTTATTTCATGCGCCATTCCAGCCGCAAGATTTGTAAGGCCTTCCATATTTTCAAGGCGACGGTCAAGAACTGCTTTAGCCTTAAGCTGCGTTATATCTTCAATTTTTACAATACTTCCAGAAATTTCAGTTTTTTGAACAAAAGAAAAAACTGAAACCGCCAAAAATCTTACTGAACCGTCTGAACATGAAGTTGAAAATTCCTCGCGGACATTAGTTTTCTGCGAATCCGCAATATTTTTCAGCCAATCAGAAATTTCCTCATTTTCTTCTATTACATTGAAAAGCAGCTCATCTTCATTTTTTTCGTCATCAAAAGAAATACGAAGAATTCGCTTTGCAGCTTTATTTATCTGAAGAATGTGCCATTTTTTGTCAACAAGAATCAATCCTGTGGAAAAAGATTCTATAAACGAATCCAGCATCGAATTTTCGTTTACAACTTCCAGAAGAACTCGTTTTACTTCTTCTGCGGAAAGTTTTGGAAGCATATCAATTACACGTTCAACATATCGGCTCATTTTAAAATATTCCCATGAAGTTTATTTATTTTCGACATATCGCGCACAAGCACTTCAAGCGCAGATTTTACAGACTGATTGTAAACTGTAACATTATTCCAGCATAGCTGAAGTGACTCCGTTATTTCCTTTGCCGCATTTGTTCCAGCTGGAGACGAAAAAAGTTTTTTTGAATATTGCTGAATTCCTGCAAGAAATATCTTGAAAATAATTCTTGGTTCAAAATTTCCGCAGTCTTTTATTATTTTTGCACAGTCAGGAATTTTTGAGTCCGCAATAAGAGAATAAAATTCATTTGAAAAAGAATGAATTTTATCCGGCGCGACTGGCAAAAAAGTAAGAAGAAAATCGTCAATTGTTCCGCTGAAATTTTCATTATGAAAAACGCGGGAAATAACTTCTTTCTGTTCCTCCAGATTCCTTTCCTTAAAATTATAAGTCCGCACACGCGAAAGAATCGTAGGCATAACAGCATTTCTGCGTGCAGTTGTAAGAATAAAAACAGTATCTTCCGGCGGTTCCTCAAGAATTTTAAGCAAAGCGTTTCGCACGGATTCTAGCATTCGGTCAGCATTTTCAATGATTATTGTTTTCTTGCCTGAAACACTTTTTAGTCTTGCCCAGGCAGCCGCATTTCTTATCTGGGCAATTGGAATTGAATCATATAAAAATTCTGACTCAAGTTTTTCGCAGAGTGGAATAATTTTTTCAACAGATTTCTGGACAGACTGAAACTCCGGCAATTCATGCGGAAAATCAATCGGTTCAAGCTCCTCATCAATTGAATTCATTATTGCAGCGATTTTATTAAGTTTTTCATCACCTTCCAAAAGAATCGGACTGAATCTTAAAGTCAATTTTCGCACACTTCTTATAAAAAGATAACGGGCCGCAACAAGATGTCTTGAAGAATTCATCACCGCATTTAAAAACGCCCGGCTTGAAGCAGAAATTTCCGGCGTACAGTCTTTTGGACCGGCAAGCAGAAGATTATTGCTTACAAGAGCTTTATGCTGAAGGCAACTTGGGCATGAACAAAGCCAATGACCTTTTTTTTCACCGGTACATGAAAGAATTCTTGCGGTTTCCAGCGCGCAGGTAAGTTTTCCGCTTCCATGCAATCCACTAAAAAGAATCGCTCCAGGAAGACTTTCATTCAAAATATCAGAAGTCAAAAGAGAAGTTACATTTTGATAAAGCAAATTGTCGTACATTTATGCAGTCAGCCCTTTTAAATAATCAGATGGAATATTAAAAACATTGCCAAGAAACTTGTAAAAAAGACTGTCCTTAAAAATATCAGAAAAATCGTAGAACTGCTGAACTTTTAAAACTGCAATCACAAAAATTACAACAACAAGACCTTCTGCAATTCCAAGGAGGAAGCCTAAAGTCTTGTCGAGACCTTTCATAATCTCGCCTTCAAAAATTTTTGCAACAAAATGCTGAATAATGGAAAGAGCCAAAAAAACTACAATAAAAATCAAAAAGAAAGAAAGTGAAATCGACAAAGCCGAATTTGTGATTGTCTGCCCAACATAAACATCAAGTTTAGGTGCAAAAAATATTGCAACGGCAAGTCCGCCGATAACAGAAATCTTTGAAAAAAGTTCCTTAACAAAACCTTTCATCAAAGCCGCAACTGCAAAAACCAGAACAACAATCAAAAAACAAATATCAATTGGCGCTATTGTCATAAACTCTCCTTGTAAAGCAGTTCCGCAATTTTTTCAGCAGGTCGAACGCCATTAGAAAGCGATCCATTTTTTTCTGCATATTTTTTCCGAATGTCTTGGTCAAGAAACTTAGTCAAGTCTGACTTTAAATTTTCAGAGCTGGCATTATTTCTTCCAAGAACAACCGCGGCCTCGTGCTTTTCAAAAAATGCTGCATTATCTTCCTGATCACCGCGAGTTCCAGAACCACATAACGGAACTAAAATCATCGCTTTTGAAAGAACAGAACATTCCCATATTGAATTTGCCCCCGAACGGGAAACAACAATATCCGCACAGGCTATCACATCCGGCATCTCATTATAAATGAAGGCAAAAGGTTTATAGTTTTCCCTTACTTCTGCTGAAATCTGAGAAAGCTCCGCATCATCAACATTTTTTTCACCAGTCTGATGAACAACGATAAATTTTTCGCAAAGCCACTGAATATTTTCACGGACAAGATTATTAAGCTGTTTTGCGCCCAGACTACCACCAACAACAAGAAGAACCGGCTTTGATTTTTTCTGGATATTCAAAAATTTCAGCCCTTTTTCTGCGTCAGCGGAATAAAACACCGGCCGGACAGGATTTCCTGTTACAATCGCCTTTTTTTTCGCACTTTCAGAAAGATAAGATTCGGTTTCTGTATACGAAAGAAGAATATGCTTTGCGTTTCTGCTGTTAAGTCTTGTGGCAAGCCCTGGCGTAAAATCACATTCGTGCGTATAAACTGGAATTTTTAAAAGTTTTGCAGCCAAACAAGGCGGAACGCTCACAAATCCACCTTTTGAAAAAAGCATATACGGTTTTATTTTTGCCAGAATAAAAAAAGAAGCAATAAAACCTGCAAAAATCTTAAAAATATCAAAAAAATTCTGAACAGAAAAATATCGGCGCAACTTTCCGCTTGGAATTCCGTAAAAAAAATCCGCGGAATGATTGCCGTCTGAATCAACATTTTTGCTTACAATATTTTTATCCATTCCTTTGGAATTTCCAATCCAATAAATCTGTGCGGTCTTTCCGTTTTTTTTACAAAGCGCACGAAATTCATCAGCAACTGCAAGTCCTGGATAAATATGACCGCCAGTTCCACCACCTGCAAACGCGATTTTTAGAATATCATTAGTTTTAGAACTCATAAAATTATTTTATTGTTCCTTGTGATATTTTTCAAGAATGGAAAGAATTTCTGTCTTTTTAAATAATTTTGCATAATCATAAGCAGACATTCCCATTCTATCTTTTATATCTGGATTCGCTCCGTTTTCTGCAAGCATTTTTACAATTTCAGTTTTGTCTGCACCAACCGCAAGAACCAGCATTGTCTGCCCATCCTTGCTGATTGTGTCAAGTTCCGCTCCCTGCTCTATAAAAAATCTTGTCATCTCAGCATTTCCACGCCATACAGAATCCATTATCGCAGTATAACCGCGATCTTTTGAAATTGAATCAAGTCTTGCACCACAAGAAACAAGCCATTTTACCGCATCAAGATTGTCCGCACGGGCCGCAATATTCAGCATCGGAGTTCCATCTGAATCTGCAATATTAACATCCATTCCTGCGTCAACGTAACGCTTACAAATTTCCTCATTCCATTTTTCTATATAATGAGCAAAATTTTCACCGTCAAAAGGATATCCATTTTCAAAAAGATAATCATAAGATTCTTCCTCAAGCTGCTCTTGCAAAATTTCGGCGGAAGATTCTGAAATAAAAGAAGACAAATCTTTTTCATCTGCAAATGATTGAATCAAACCGGAATCTAGCAAATCTGAATCAAGCCCGGTGTCCGTTGTAAAAATCTTTGTGCCCTGCCCCAAAAGAAATCCTGCGATATATGAAACCGAATTATTTTTGCACAATGGACAAAGAAATACAGAATGAGTTATTCCGCACAAAAAATCAAAATTGAGCTTTAAACCATCATCCTGAAATTCTGAAAAAATTTCTGCGTGCGGAAATTTCTCATGCAAAATATTTTTCAAAGTCTCAACAGACATATTTCTATCAGATATTATCAACCATTTCATATTTTTATTATAAATTACAAAAGTCAATCTAACAAGAAAAAGATTTTTACAAGTTTCTTTATTTTATGGAAAACGCAAAAATGTCTGTACGTAAGACTAAAAAGTAAACTTGGCGCCTTTTGCCATTTTTTTGCCGTAGGCATAAAAGAAAAACAGAAATGAGTAAAACGAATGATGTTTTTCTTCCTAAAAAAAATTGCAACCTAGCCAATGTTTATTTTTAGGCTGAGAGTACAGACGTTTTTTGTCTTTATAAAAAAATTAACTTTTTTTTATTTTTTTCGTTTTTTGCTGTTGACATAAACTTTCGTTTTCTATATTATTAAAAACATCACAACGCCGCTGTAGCTCAGTTGGTAGAGCAGCAGACTGAAAATCTGCGTGTGGTTGGTTCAATTCCAACCGGTGGCAAAAAAGACATTCCTATTTGGAATGTCTTTTTTTTTGTACTTTTTATAGAAAGTATTGTAGAATAACTTTATCTTACGGAATTTGAATTTATCATTTATACGGAGCTTGATATGAAAAAAATTTTATTCACAATTTTTACGGCTGCAATTTTTACATCGGTTTTGGGCGCACAAGATTTTGATAAAACAGAAAGCAGAAATCAAATTTCTGGCGCACTGGAAAAAACTACAGACTTGATTTCAGAAATTTTACCAGAAAATTCTTCGCTTCTTGGAACACAACCGGACGCATTCATCGGAAAATTCATTCCATCGATTCCAATGCATTTTACAGCCGGAACATCTTTTTCTGGAACTTTTATAAAAACTGAAACATTAAAAGATGCCATGACAGACCTTTCCAACGGAATTTCTGAAACATTGAAAAGCGGAAATGCGACAAATGACTTCAATATCAGTTTTGACCTTCCGGCAAATATTCCAGTTCCAACAGCAGCCTTTACGTTCAGGCTTGGCGGAATCATTCTTCCTGTTGATTTAGGCGTTTTTGGAGTATCTACTTTCAATGGTTTGGTAAAAGATATTTCTTTTGACGACTTTAAGGCTGGACTTGACTACACTACAATTGGATTTGACTTGCGTTATGCAATTTTGGATGGCACTGGACTTTTACCAAAATTCAGTGTAGGTGGCGGATATATTTATTCAAATCTTTCTTTGGATTTTGAGGCAAACAAAAGTTTCACCACAAATTCAACTTATGAACTAAATGGACTTACGTCAGAATATTCTGCTGACTTAAAGAGCGAAGTCAATCTTTCTTCTAAAACCCACGCGATTTTTGCAGAAGCACAGCTTTCCAAGAAACTTCTTATTTTTGAGCCATATATCGGAACAAAACTTTTTGTAACAAAAACAACAAACGAATACGACTGGAAATACAACACATTCGTAAATAACAGCAAACAGGATGATTTAAGCGATTCAGACAAAAAATCAGAGACAAAAGATTTCAGCACAGACAATGTTTCAACTCAATTCTTTGGTGGTCTAGGCATAATACTTGCAAAATTCCAGATTGCCTTGAACGGCGCATACAATGTAAAAACGAATTACTGGTCTGTTGGTTTGGGATTGAATTTCAAGAATTAGTTTTGGTTTTTATACAAAAAAATGGCGGTAAAAAATACCGCCATTTTTTATTTTCCACTAGTTATAGCTATCTCTTCAAACTAAGAACTGTATCAAGCAATGTATCTGCCGTCTGGATTGTCTTTGCATTTGACTGGAAGCCGCGCTGAGTAACAATCATATCTGTCATCTGTTCTGAAAGATCAACATTTGACATTTCCAGCGCACCAGCAAGAAGAGAACCTTTTCCAGCAACGCCAGATTCACCGATGTTTGCCTGACCAGAATTGTTTGTCTCAACGTAAGTATTGTTTCCAGCTTTTTCAAGACCACGGTCGTTTGCAAATGTCGCAAGGGCAAGCTGACCAATTACACGGTTTGTTCCGTTTGAATAAACACCTGTGATTGTTCCTGTTGAATCAATCTTAAAATTATCAAGATAGCCAAGTGTGTATCCATCCTGACTGTAAGCCTTTGTTGAAGATTGTGACGCAGACTGTGTAATTGTATTCTTCATACTGCCGATTGTTCCAAGATTAATATTGAATGTCTGGCGGTACGGATTTCCGTTTTCATCAGCGTTTGCATCTGGAACTGTAAACGAAGTCTGAAGAATAATTTCTCCTTCCTGGTTTGAAATATTTCCAGAGGAATCTTCAACGCTTGCAAGCTGGCCATAATTATCAAAATTTACGATAAAAGTATTCTGAACGCCATCTGTTGTTCCAAGACCAACACGAGTCTGTGTAAAATCCGCATTGTTTGCATCAACATTTACTGTTGCCTGCCAAGAATTTGCAACACCAGGAACTTTTGTAAATGAAACAGAAAGAAGATGCACGTTTCCAAAACTGTCATAAATTTTTTCTTCAGTTCTCCAAGTTCCTTTTTCAATATCACTTTCACTCGCTCCTTCCAAAATTTCTGGAGTATTCTTGTTCAAGTTGCAGGCAAAAAGAACATTAGAAGTTTCTTTCGCAGGATCTTTTGAACCAACCGGAATAACCAAATCTGTAGGAGTTGCAGCAGTCTGAACAATTTCTTCGCCGTTCAGCTCGCGCGCCATCCATCCCTGAACGCGCTGACCATTCGCAGGATTTACAAGAGTTCCGTCACGGTCAAGACCAAACTGACCATTTCGTGTATAAAAGCTTTCCTCGCCATCTTTCAGAATAAAAAATCCATTTCCCTGAATCGCAACGTCCGTAGAAACTCCAGTTGTCTGAAGGTTTCCTTGTGAAAAAACCTGCTCAATTGTTGCGATAGTCATACCAAGACCAACATCTTTTGGGTTTACACCGCCAAGTTCTTCAGTCGGTTTTGCAGCTCCACCAACCTGCTGGCTTATCATATCCTGAAAATTTACACGTCCGCGTTTAAATCCAGTTGTGTTTACGTTGGAAATATTATTGCCAATTACATCCATTCTTGTCTGATGATTCTGCAAACCTGAAACACCAGAATAAAGTGATCTCATCATAATCTATGTTCTCCTGCTTATTACCTGATTAATTGTAAATGGCTTTGATTTTTGCCATATCGTAGTACATACCGTTTACCATTACCTGCGGATTTTCCCCAAAAGATGTCGCTTCTACCATACCCCTTGCTGTTGAATCGCCAATGTCGATTTCAACAGATTTTCCCAAGGTAGATGCAGCCTGCGAAGAATTAATAACGCTGACCATCTTTTTGAACGATTCATTCATGTTTGTCATCTGTTCAAGCGATGAAAACTGAGCCATCTGGGAGATAAACTGAGTATCTTCCATTGGACTTGTAGGATCCTGATTTGTAAGCTGAGTAAGCAGAAGTTTTAGAAAATCATCTTTACCCAGCTGCTGAGAAGCTGTACGCCCATCTGCTGTGTTAGTTTTGTTGAAATTGTTTACCGCATTATCAACAGCAAACTTTTCAGTTGATGTCATGGTTGTGCTCAGATTCTTCGTCAGTTCATTCAGTTCCATTTCAGTACCTCTTTACGGACCTACCGTTTTTTGAAACTCCAAAAGATTTTTGAAGTTCTTTTTTATAATCGGAATTTATGCAACGATGTTTACAGAATTCCGTGAAGAATTTTCAAGAAATTCAATTTCTTCCGAATTTCCTTCAGAAAATATATTCAATTCGCCATAAATTTTTCGCATGGCAAATTCAACCGCCGGATTATTCTGGTTTTCTCCGGGATTATTCTGACCAAATCCCTGATTTGCAAGAGAAAGTTCCAGCCCAACAGAATCAAAACCGTTCTGGGTAAAAGCCTGCTTCAAATTTTCAGCAGTTTCCTTGAACGCATTGAACGCTTCCTGAGTCGCAACAATAATTTTTCCAGAGATATTTTTGTCGTTAAGATGCAAATCGATTTTTACATTTCCAAGACTTTCAGGATGAAGAATCAGTTTTATTGAACCGACATCATTATCTTTTAAGACAATATTTCCAGCCTTTACAATTTCACCGGCATTTTCCTGAATCTGGTTCGCCAGCATAGCCTGAAAATTTGAACCGGTTGCGCCAGCCGTCTGATTGTCGGAAGAAATAATATTCTGATTTGCGCTTGCAGCGGCAAAATCAATTGTAACTTGAGGATTATTTTTTTCGTCGCGGTGAATTTCTGAAATTTCAACAACGGATTTTTCAGTTTTTTCGTCTGGATTTTTTTCAATATTGTCCGAACGGAAATCCTGCACAGAAATTTTCTTGTCTTTATCAAGAAAAAAAGTTTTTTCACTTTTTGAATCAATTTCACCGATTTTTTCAGAATCATCTGCCAATAAATCCGAAAAATCACTGTTTTCCTGTGCATTTAAATTGCCAGCTTGAAATTCAACTGTTGAACCGGATGCAATAACCGAATTTTCCAAAGCAAAATCTTCATTTTCAGGTTGATTTTTTGCTTTTTGTTCAGTTTTTTGCGTTTTTTCTTCTTTTGAATTTTTAATTTCTGATTTTCTTGAAGTTTTTACTGAAATCTCATCTAGTTTTTCCAGATTTTTTTTGTTCAAATCCGTTTTTTCTTCAGAATCAGTTCTTTCAGCTTCTGTTTTTTTTACAAGAGATTTTTTTTGAGTTTTTCCAGAACATTTTTCATCAATTTTCTTTGAATCTTTTAAGACTGATTTTGTTTTTTCTGGAACTTCAGAATTTTCATTTTTTGCAAGTTCAGATTTTTTTTCAGAATTTTCAACTTTCTCATCATTTTTTGAGAAAGTTTTTTCAGCGTCTGCCGTTTTTTCTGATTCAGAATTAGAAAAATTTTCAGAATTCGTTCTTGCTTCACTTACAAAATCAGAAAAAGATTTTTTTGAAGAAGAATCTTCCACATATGATGAGTAAGAATCATTCGGGCTGAATGAATTTTTCTGTGGAACTAACTGTTGTAGCTTTGAAAAGTCCTGTTGATTTTGTACAGTCAATTGCTGCATGGCAATTCCTCCAGTAAAACATGGACGAATTGCCTTTTGCAAGCTACTTTAGGGAATCAGGTTTACTGAGCATTTTCCGCTGAATTTCCGCGGCTCGTTCCGCAGGCATCAATGAAAGCCAGTACGATCCCATAGAAGAAGTTCCGTTCCGGGCTGCAATTTCCTCAACTTTGCGAAGCACATCGATAACCGTCTGGTCATCCATCGCAACAAGAATATTCACAGCCGCTTCCGGGCGCATCCCGTTAAGGTTTGCGGCAATTTGTTCTATGTTTACATTCTTATCATCGTACTGTTTTAACGTCTGGTTAAATGTTTTTTCTCGTTCTTCCTGAGATTTTTCACGATTTGAAAGTTCAGAAGCAATCTGTTCATTCAGTTTTTCTTTCTGGGCAATTTCATTTTCACGCTTGTCAAGTTCCTCCATGCGCAAATCAATTGCTTCCCGCTGTTTATTAATTCTATCCTGATCCAAATCTGCAACGACAGGATTTGTTGAAGTTGCCGTTACAGAAGTCTGTGGCTCTTTTCCAAGAATTTTATACAGCGGAGAAAAAACTGACTTCATGTGAACAACGCCAAGAAAGTCAAACCACAAAAGACCACCAAGCGCCATTATTATAATCAGCATGATGAGAACTATTGATTTTCCGATTGCTTTCACGATTTTCTCCTATTAAAACAAAAAACTAGTCAACGAGTCCCGCAATCGCAGTTCCAATTGTAATATCATTATCCAGACAAACTATGTGCCAGTAAAGACCTTTCTGACGGGTAAGAACTTCATCAAGATAACCATGCACTCGGGCTGAAATCTTGTATGTAAGCCAGAATGTTGAACCGTCGCAGTTTATGCAGACCGGCTTTGAAGCGCATTTTCCTTCACCGCTCTGGACAACAGCCGCCGTAAGAATTGCAGCCGCACAACGCGCGGAACGTTCAGCCAAAGCATCAAAAAGTTCATAAAGAATATCATAATCTTCCTGAGTTGCATTATTTTCTGCGGCAAATTTTCCAAAAGAAATTTCTGTGCTGTACGGTTCATGAAGGAATTCGTTCATTTCAATTGTTGAAAAATTCTCAAGATTAGAAACAGCAGAAGCCAGTTTTTCTGAAAAGAGTTCCTCCTTTGCGGCAACTTTCAGCATTTCTAGCGCAACAGCCCCAAGATAAGCTCCTGCGCATTGTTTTTCCATAAGGAATGAGCCAGGTTTCTGCGATTTTGCGTCATAAGCCTTATCAAAATCAGAAAGAATCACGTTTTTTGTTTTTCCAGATTCGCAGACAACAATCTGTTTTTTAAAACCTTTTCTGGAAGGAATTTCCGGCTGAATATAAGCCGCATTCATTCCTGTTCCAAGAATAAATCCTACATAAGAAGAATAAGGATAACCTTTTGCGGCAGCCTTTCCAGCAAGAAGAGCGGCAACCGTATCGTTCAGCATTGTGACTTTCTTCGGCTCTTTCCAGCCATGTTCAACTAGAGCAGCTTTAAGGCATTTTCCAATTGCATTACCAATCACTTCAGGAGCTTTTACTTCTTTTGAAAAACCAAGAAGAATTCCGTCTCCATCTTTTGTAATTTCCATCGGATAAGAAAAACAGAAACCAATTGTATCAGCCATTCCTTTTAAATGCTCAAGATTTTTTGCAAATTCATCAAAGAATTCTTTTTTGTTAAGTTCTTTTTCAACGCCAGGCATTTTTGTCTTTTTCATATTTGAAATTGAAGCGTTTCCTTTTTCATCAAAAGTAACCAGGCTTGAACGGAAATTTGTTCCGCCTGCATCAATTACAATCACGCTTTTATTTGTAATCGCTTTTTCTGGCGGCAAGCACCATGTAGGAATCATATCCTCATCAGCTTTTTTTCCGCAAAGTCCGCGGTTCATGTCATCAAGAATTGATTCTGCAACAAAATTTACATCAATGTGTCTTACAAAATTGTGTCTGGAAAGAAATGCGCTTACGGCTGTATTCATAATAAATCCTCGGATTTTTATTTTACGTTTTCCTTCAAAAAAATGAAAGAAATTATCTATTCAATTTTAACAAATATTGATAAAAACGCAATAGAATGTTAATTTTCATTCTATGGCTTTAGACTTGGAAACACTCAAAAAAGAACTTAACCCGGAACAATACAGGGCTGTAACAACTGTGAATGGCGCAATCCTTATCATTGCAGGCGCAGGAAGCGGAAAAACGCGCGTAATCACATTCAGAATTGCCCATATGCTTGATTTGGGAATTCCACAAAGCCAGATTCTTGCGCTAACTTTTACAAACAAAGCCGCAAAAGAAATGGCAGACCGTGTGAAGGAACTTACGCAACGAAAACTTCAGAATTTAACAGTTTCCACATTCCATGCATTCGGGGTAAGAGTTCTTCGCGCAGACATAGACAAACTTGGCTACCGGGAAAATTTTTCAATTTATGATGAGACAGATAGAACCGCGCTTATAAAGGAATGTGGCCGCGAGCTGAAATTTTCTCCGGACGCGCTGGATATTTACAAAATAAGCCAGATTTTTTCAAACATAAAAACAGGAAGAAAAAACTGGCAGACTGAAAACGATATGTACCGCCAGCTTTATGACTGCTACCAGGAAGGATTGAAACTTTACAACGCTGTTGATTTTGACGACCTTATTGTGCTTCCGATAAAACTTTTCCGCGAAAATCCGGATGTTCTAGCACGCTATAAGGAGCGTTTCAAATATATAATGGTGGATGAATTCCAGGACACAAGCCATCAGCAGTATGAGCTGATGCATTTGCTTGCAGACCAGAATGTGGCAGTTGTTGGCGATGATGACCAGTCAATCTATAGCTGGCGCGGCGCTGACTACCAGAATATAATCAATTTTGAAAAAGATTTTAAAGTAACAGAAATCCGGCTTGAACAGAATTACCGCTCAACAGGAACAATCCTTGACGCGGCAAATGGTGTTATTTCACACAACACAAACAGAAAAGACAAAAAACTCTGGTCAGGAAAAGGCGAAGGAAAACCGATTGAAATCTATATGCCCGAAAACGAAACTGACGAGGCAAATTTCATTGCGGAAAGCATTCAGGGAATCGCAATGGAAGAGAAAAAAACTTATGATGATTTTGGAGTCCTAATCAGGGCGAACACGCAGTCCAGATACATAGAAGAAGCGTTCCTGCAGGCGAATATTCCGTACACAATGAGCGGCGGAACGAGCTTTTTTGAGCGCAAAGAAATCAAAGATATAATCAGCTATCTGCGTGTTATTGCAAACCACGATGATGACATAAATCTTCTGCGCATTATAAATATTCCACGCCGCGGAATCGGGCGCGCCGCAATCCAAGTTATAAACGAAGAGGCAGAAAAACTTGGTTCAACGCTGTGGACGGCAATCCAGTCGCTGGTTCAGGCAGAAGAAAGCGAAGCCAGCGAAAATTTAAAAGAAGATTTGCAGGATTTTGTGAATTTAATTGAATCAAACCGGCAGAAACTTTTAAGCGGGCGTGGACTTTCAAAAAAAGTTCGCGAAATGGTTGAGGAAATAAACTACAAGGATTATCTTATCACAGAATATTCAAAAAGCGAGAAAGCCGTTCGTTTTAAGCTAAAAAATATTGAGCTTCTTCTGGAAATGATGGAACGCTGGGAAATCGATCCTGACAACGCAAATCCAAGCCTTTTTAACTATCTGAACAGAATCACTCTTATGAGCCGTGACAATGGTGACGATGAAAATGACAAGGGAAAAGTCAATCTTATGACAATACATGCTTCAAAAGGACTTGAATTCCCTGTGGTTTTTATTGCCGGTGCTGAAGAAGGATTAATTCCGCATCAACGTTCAGTTGATGAAAATGATGGAAATGTTGAAGAAGAAAGGCGGCTTTTTTATGTTGCAATCACACGCGCGCGAGAAAAACTTGTAATCTCCTCATGCCAGAAACGAAGAAAAATGCAGGCCATTATCGAATGTGAACCAAGCAGATTTCTTGACGAAATTCCCCAGAATCTTGTTGAATACCACGAGCCGCAAAAAGAAGTTCCAGAGGAAGTTGCAAAAGACATTTTTGCAAATATGCTGAAGAAATTCTCCGCAAAATAGGCGATTATGTTTTAAAATGCAACAAACTAAAAAATGTCTACACGTGAAGGAAAAAGGCAAGTTTGGCGTCCTTGAAGTGGCTTTTGCCGAATGGCATAAAAGAATTATTGAGGATTTTACGAAGTAAAACCGGAAATAATTCTTCCTAAAAAACACTTCACCATAGCCAATACTTGACTTTTGACTGGAAGTGCAGACATTTTTTATTTTTATGAATAATCCAAATTAAAATCTGAATTTTATTTTTTTGCCAGTTCCTTCGTAAAGTTTCTTGCGCTGCTCTGTAACAGAATCGTCAGAAATATACGAGTCAAAAGAAGTCATCTTGTCGATTGTTCCGTTCGGAGTAATTTCTATAATCCTGTTTGCCACAGACTGAACGAATTCGTGGTCGTGGCTTGTAAAAAGCACAACGCCCGGAAAATTTATCAATGCTTCGTTCAAAGACTGAATCGCCTCCAAGTCAAGATGATTTGTCGGGTCATCAAGAATAAGGACATTTGCTCCTGAAAGCATCAGTTTTGAAAGCATACAGCGAACTTTTTCTCCACCGGAAAGAACTTTTACTTTCTTTAAAGATTCATCACCGCTAAAAAGCATTCGTCCCAGAAATCCGCGGACATAAGCGTCATCCTGTTCCTTTGAATACTGTTTAAGCCATTCTGTAATGTTATAGTCGTTGTCAAAATAGTTTGAATTATCACGTGGAAGGTATGTATGGCTTGTTGTCTGCCCCCACAAAACTTCACCAACCTGCTGTTTTTTTACGCCGTTTATTATGTCAAACAATGCGGAAATTGAATTATGCTCAATTCCAACAAAAGCAATCTTATCAGTTCGTCCGACATTCAGGCTGAAATTCTTTAAAAGCTGAACGCCGTCTTCCTCGTAGTCAATTCCCTTTATATCAAGCACATTGTTTCCGATTTCACGGTCTGCCTTGAAATTTACATAAGGGAATTTTCTAGTTGAAACTGGAAGATCTTCCACAGACTGCGCAAGTTTATCGTAAATCCTTTTACGGCTTGTAGCCTGCTTTGATTTTGCGGCATTTGAACTGAAGCGAAGGATGAATTCCTTCAAATCCTTCATTTTATCTTCAGCTTTTTTCTGCTGTTCCCTTGCCTGCTTCTGCAGAACCTGTGTCATCTGGTACCAGAAATCATAGTTTCCTGCAAACTGAGTGATTTTTCCATAGTCAATATCACAGATGTATGTGCAGACTGTGTTCAAAAAGTGGCGGTCGTGGCTTACAACAATAACTGTATTTTCAAAATTCAAGAGCCAGTCTTCCAGCCAGGAAATAGATTCAATATCAAGACCGTTTGTAGGTTCATCAAGGAGCAGAATATCCGGATTTCCAAAAATCGCCTGAGCCAGAAGAACACGGACTTTTTGGCTCTCATCAAGTTCGCTCATCATTTTGTCATGAAATTCTTCTTCAAGGCCAAGACCAGAAAGCATCTGCTCAATCTGATTTTCAGCCTCATAACCGCCAAGCTCGCCAAATTCAGCCTGCATTTCGCTAGCTTTTATTCCATCCTCATCAGAAAAATCTTCTTTTGCATAGATTTCATTTATCGCATTTGTAAGTTCATACAGTTTTGGATATCCCATCATAACGGTATCTTTTACAGAATAAGCATCGTAGGCAAAGTGATCCTGCTTAAGAACAGCCATTCGTTCGCCTGTAGAAATAGAAATAGTTCCAGAATCATGGTCAATTTCGCCAGAAAGAACTTTCAGAAAAGTTGATTTTCCGGCACCGTTCGCACCAGTGATTCCATAACAGTTTCCATTTGTGAACTTTAAATTTACATCTTTAAACAGCGGTTTTTCGCTGAAACTTACACTAACGTCGTTTACAGTAATCAATTTTCAATCCTTTTAGTTTCGCTATAAAATCTTATTTTTTTCCAAACAAAGCCTTGATTTTTGACCAAAGACCTTTTTTAGGTTCTGGCTTTTTCTGAACAGCAGCCGCTTTGTTATAATTCTTTTTGTAGCCGTTCTTCTTGTAACTCTTGTTTGAAGGTGAAGATTTTGAATATCCAGCCTTTTTAGAATTTTTTCCTTCAAAACTACGCTCAGAATTTGATTTTTTAGAACCGTATTTTTCTTTGTAAAGCTTCATGCGCTCTTCATAAGACATTCCTGCAAGTTCTTCCGGATTGATTTTCTTGTCGCTGAAAGAATTGCGTTTATAAGGTTTTCTGTCGGTTCTTTCCTTTTTGGAATTGAAATCTGAACGTTTTTTGCCGCGCTCATATTTTTCACCATGTTTTTCTGAATGTTTATAATGCTCGTTTCTATGGCCGCCGTGAAAATCGTCATCATCGTGCTGATATTCAGTTTTGATGTAAATTCCAGCGCTTTTGTCTTCCATCATTTGTTCCGGATATGCAACTTTTGCCGGAATCTGCATTTCGATATAGCGTTCAATTGCCGGAAGATTATAGACATCCTGCTCAGAGCAGAAAGTATAAGCCTTTCCTGATTTTCCTGCGCGGGCTGTTCGTCCTATGCGGTGAACATAGTTTTCAGCTTCATTTGGAAGATCATAGTTTATAACCATTGCAAGGTCGTTGACGTCAATTCCGCGGGCTGCAACATCAGTTGCCACAAGAACCTTTAAATCCCCGGCTTTAAAATCCTTTAGAATCTTAAGACGCTTGTACTGCGGCAAATCCCCGATGATAAAGCCGGCTTTTATGTCGTTCATTTCAAGACGTTTTGCAACAACTTCACAGCTTCGCTTTGTATTGCAGAAAACGATTACGCTTGACGGATTTTCGTTTTTTAAAGTTCCAATCAGAAGCTTCATTTTTTCATCGCTTGAAACGTGGAAAAGCTCCTGGTCGATTTCTGTAACTGTTATATTTTCAGCCTCAATTTCAATTTCTTTTGGATCGCGTGTGTATTCCCATGCAAGATTTTTTACATAAGTATTCAATGTCGCACTGAAAAGCATTGTCTGGCGTTCTTCGCTTTTTGGAACAAGTTTAAGGATTTTCCTCAAATCCGGGTAAAATCCCATATCAAACATCCGGTCGGCTTCATCACAAACAACAAAAGCCGCATCTGCAAGGCTCAAATTTCTGCCTTCACAAAGATCTATCAAACGTCCTGGAGTTCCGATTATAATGTCAGCACCACGCTTTATGGCTGAAATCTGTTTTTCATAGCCTACACCGCCATAAACGCTGACAGTCTTTAATCTTGAAGCGCTACATAAAGTCTTTGCCTCTTCTTCAACCTGAACAGCAAGTTCCCGTGTCGGAACCATAATCAAAGCTTTCTTTCCTTTATTTTCTTCTTTTGAAAGCATTTCTTGTATTATAGCAACAAGGTAAGCTGCAGTTTTTCCAGTTCCTGTCTGCGACTGTACATAAAGATCGGAACCGTCCTGCGACATCTTTAAAACCTGCTCCTGAACAGGAGTGCAAGTTTCATAGCCAGCGGCTTGTAATCCTTTTAACAAATCATCATTTAAATTAAATTCTGTAAAGTTCATAAACTTAAATATAAACTTTTTTACTTATAGTTACAACCTTATTTGACGCGGAAGACCATCGTTCATAATCGGATTAAGCTCGCCCTGAATAAGCGGACGAATGTAATGAACAGCTTCATCCGCAATGTAGTCTTCTGTAATCCATTCGAGAGGAACTTTTTTTTCAACGTTTGCGATTTTGTGGACATCTGCGGTTTCATAGGAAATTTTATATGGAACTTCTGACTCACGGTTCATGCAGACAACTTTTCCTGTCTGATTTTTTGTGATTGCGGCATGAACAGCAGTTTCACCACAATTGAATGCTTCCTCAATGTCTGTAAGACTTGCGAAATGGCTTGCACATCTTTGCAATGTTGAAATTTCAATTGCGCGGGCTTTTATGTGCATTGTATTTTTTATAAGCGTCTCCAAATATTTCGCGCTTCCGCTCATCATTTTGTGGCCGAACGCATCCACTGCCGCCTGTTCACTCGCAAGCTCGCAAACAAATCTTCCGTCCGCAAGGCGCACGCCTTCGCTAAGGGCAACAACGCAATACTTTTTCCTCTGGACAATTTCCTTTACGCGCTTCATAAAAAAATCAACATCAAAAACTTTTTCAGGAAGAAAAATCATATCAACGCCTTCGCAGTCTTCGCCGCGCACAAGAGCCGCACTTGCCGTAAGCCATCCGGCATTTCTTCCCATAATCTCAACGATTGTGACCGCCTCGCAGTCATAGATACGGCAGTCGCACACAAGTTCCTTTAAAGTTGTGGCAATATATTTTGCCGCGCTTCCAAAACCTGGAGTATGATCCGTCATGGCAAGGTCATTGTCGATTGTTTTTGGAACACCAACAAAACAGATTTTGCTTCCAATTTTTGCCGCGTAGTCGCTGAGTTTTTTTATTGTATCCATTGAATCGTTTCCGCCGATGTAGAAAAAATACCCGATGGAAAGAGATTCCAGCTTTTCAAAGATTTTTTTGTAGATTTCCTCATCCTGCCCGATTTCCGGCAATTTAAAACGGCACGAGCCCAAAAAAGAAGCAGGAGTTCTTTTCAGCAAATCAATATCAATATTGCTTTTCAGTTTTTCGTCAAGGTCAACATATTCATCGTTCAAAAGTCCTTTGATTCCGTGCAACATTCCGTACACTTTTTTTACGCCAAGATTTTTTGAAGCCTTAAAAACTCCAGCCAAACTTGAATTTATTACACAAGTAGGACCACCAGACTGCCCGACAATTACGTTCAATGCCATAAAAAACCCCTGAAATTTGATTCTTTTAATGTAACACAATCTTTTTTAGGGGGCAAGACACAAAACGGGGCGTTGCGGGGTGTCCCCGCACGGTGGATAGCGCAAAACCGAAGGTTTGGAGCGCAAGGCGGTTGTCCGCCTTTTTTATGTTGCTTCTTCCAAAGTTTTTGACAGAATGATAGAATTGCGCCTATGGAAAACAAAAACGAATATCAGGCTGAGTTATTTTCAAACCGTCTAAAGAAAAAATACAAGGAACTGCGCAAATGGGCCAGAAAAAACAAGATTTCCTGCTACAGGCTTTATGACAAAGATATTCCAGAAATTCCTGTTTCCCTTGATGTATACGAATTTCTTCCGGAAAATATCCACAACGCAAAACAGTGCGTTGAATTTACACAAAAACAGAACGAACGCATTGCGGCAAATGACGCCACGGTTGAACCAGAAACTGCAGAAAGACGGTTCGCTGTGCTTTACCTTTACGAGCGTCCTTACAAAAAAGATGCGGAAGAGGAAGAACTTTGGCTTTCTAAAATGGCGGAAGCGGCGGCTGATGTCCTTGGAATTTCAGCTGAGCATATTGTAAAAAAAGAGCGCAAGCCGCAAAAAGGCGCAAACCAGTACGAAAAAAAATACGCAAAAAACATAATAAAAGGAAATGTCCAGGAGCAGGACCAGATTTTTAAGATTGATCTTTCTACATATCTTGACACGGGGCTTTTCTTTGACCACAGACCTTTGCGCGCTAAAATCCGGGAAGATGCCGGCAGAAAGCGCGTTCTGAACCTTTTTTGCTACACGGGAAGTTTTTCGGTTTACGCGGCGAACGGCGGAGCTTCTTACGTTGAGTCGGTGGATCTTTCAAACACGTATCTTTCCTGGGCAAAAGACAATTTACGACTGAACGGTTTTTCTGATACGGAAAAATATATTTTTACAAAAGCTGATGTGATTGAATGGCTTGAAAAAAAATCCGCGCATATCCCGGATGACAAAAAATTCGACATTATAATTCTTGATCCGCCAACGTTCAGCAACTCAAAGTCAACAGAAAATATTCTGGACATAAACCGCGACTGGCCGGCTCTTGTTGAAAACTGCGTAAAAATGCTTAAATCAAATGGAACGCTTTATTTTAGCACGAACAGCACAAAACTTTCCTTTGACGAATCAAAACTGCCTAAAAACACGGAATGTACGGACGAAACGCAAAATTCAATTCCAAAAGATTTTGAAGGCACAAAATGCCATCGGCTGTGGAAAATACGGCTTTATTAGCATGAGGGGAAAAGCCTTTCCCCTGGGTTCTGTCACTACGTGCCATCACCACACCCCATTCTGCAGGCTCAAACGCCGCCCGCAACGCCTGCTCACGGAATTGCTAAAAAACATATTTTGCGCCAAGTCCAAGGGAAAGGCATCTGCGCGTCATTATTTCTGAATTTTCATTTTTATATTCTATTTCTAGCGGCAGAAAATCCAGAGTGTATTTTGCAAGCGCAAAAATTCCAATATTTTTCAAATTTATTCCGATTGTCGCACCAGTTGTAATTCCGCAGGAGCATAAAGTTTTTATCTTAAAAAAGTTTGTGTCATCTTCCAGAAAACTGAATTTGTATTCAAGCTTTCCAACTGGAAAAGAGAAATTCGGTCCTGCAAAACAGCTCCAGCCCAAAAGTTTATGTTCATCCTGATATGTTACAAGCGGCGCAAGTTCAATTGAACGGTACGAATATCTGTAGCTTACAGATTCGATTTTCTGCTCAAAACCGTTTGCGTTTATAAACGAAAAATCCGCCTGGACACCAATTTTTTCAAAAAATGGCAGCTGGTAAGCGGCAAAAACATTCACTCCGAAAGTACGGCGCAATTCAACAGATGTGTCAAAACCGTTTTTTTCCGCCACAGAAACCTCATCTTTAAGGTGAGAATCTTTTATCTCTGTTCCCAAGCCAGAAACAAACAGCGGAGCTACACCAACAGAGATTTTATTTGCAAAAAGATTGAAATTCAAAGCTGAGGCAAACAAAAAAATCATCAGCGTTATTTTTTTCGGATTTTTTACGTTTTTTTGTTGTATTTGCATATTTTTTATTGTCATGTAAAATACTTTCATGGTCAACAAGTTTTTTTCAATCATTTTTTTTAGCTTTTTAATTTTTACAGGATGCAGCAACGACATTCAATCGCACGAAAAAGAAAATAAATCAGAATTAAGACAAGCGCAGACAACTCAAACTTCTTCTATTATAAACGATTTTTACGCCGTGGGGGGGGGTAATTGCGTAACGGTAAATTGGGCGCCGATTTCAAAAGAATACAAAGTTTTTCTTATGGACGGAACAGATGACGAAGAAATAAAGAAAACCTCGACCGCCGTGCAAGACGGAAAACTGATTGAAATTCTGGCAGGAACAAAATCCCACAGTTTTTTAGGACTGGAAAACGCGGTTTCCAACGAAAAAGAGATAAAAAAAGTTGTATACACCTACACTCTTATTGTCCAGGATTCTGACGGAAATGAAATTGAACGGCAGACGGCACAGGCAACTCCGGCTGGAGAATTTGAATACGAAAAAAATGAAAGCGGCGAAAATGAAACTCAAAATGCCTGGATTTTTCTTTCGGCGGCGGATTCCCCTGCTCTTCAAATGGCAAGCAAAGAAGGATTTGTCAGAATGGAAGGCTCGCCAAACATTTCGAATGCCCAGATTGCAAAAATAAAATGCCCGAAATACACAATAACGGCACAAACGCTAAGCATTTTTAATAATCCTGCGGCTGTCTCAAAAATTGTAAACGACGGAAAATTCACACAAAGCGAAGAATATAAAAATTTGCTGAATTTTCTTGAAGACGGCGAGGAAATCCACTGGTTCACGCTTATGCCGATCGGAGACAGAATTGAAGTCTACGGAAAAATCGTAAAAAAATCATTTGACGAAAACGACTACACAGAAGGAACAGATTTTTCAGTTGAAACAGCAATTTCTCTTTTGGACGAGAAACGAGTTTTCAGAATTGGAACAAAAATCAGGACAGGCGGATATTATAAAAGTGGCGATGGCGGAAGCGCAATCTACGAGATTTCAAATCGCGCGCTTTATAAATATGGCTCAATAAAAACTGCTGGCAGCCAGTGGTGCAACATTCAACTTCAAGGAAACTCATTGAATCTTGTCGCCTTGGGCGGCGGAAACTGCTTTCAAATAAAATGGGGCGAATACGAAAAATGGCGAAAATTCCAAGCGGCGTACAACGAATACAGAACAAAATGGTACAACTTGCCGGAAAATTCAATCAACAAAGATGAATTCAAGTTTTTTCAGGAAATAATGCTGCGTTCAAAAGATTCTGGCGTTGATTCAAAAAAATGGAATGCGTTCAAAGCAGAAAATCCAGAACAGGACGGAAAAAGAAGCTGGAAAGATTACATTTTAAACAACGACGCAGACAGAATCGCCGAGGCAAATTCAATTCTTGCTGAAAAAAGAGCTTCTGAAAACGAGGAAATCACGCTTTTTGTTCCAAACGGAAACTACAGAATCGCAAGCGACATAAAAATCATCCTAAAAAATTATGTTTTGCGCGGAAACACAACGCGGCGGGAAATTACTCCAGAACAAATCGACTCTTTTGAATCAACTTATGCAGAAAATGCAGACGAAGCAGGTTCAGCCGCATCTGGCATCGAAGGAACAATTTTCTACACAGACAACGGAAACTGCGGAACGCTGAACATAATGGGACCTGCGGACAATGTTTTAATAGAAGGAATAACGCTTGAATCTCGAGAGCTGGACAGCCGGAGAACTTTCTGGCACAACCCGAGTGACAAAGACGGCGTCTACACAGATATAAATTACGTTGGGCGCGGAAGCTGCGAACCAACAATGGCAGACCAGCAGTGGTTTTCGCGACAAGTGCAGATTTCACAGTGCAGCAACGTAACGCTAAAAAACTGCGAATTCATAATAACATCGCACGTGCGGGACAAGGCACTCTACCCTTCAAATCCAGAAAATCCAGTTGACATTTATGATTTTGGCGGTGCGGAATATCTTTATGAAACAAAAGGAAATTTGCAGGTCATAAACACAGACTCAAATCTTGTAGGCTATCAGGCAAACGCTTATGTGGAACACTGCGACCTACACACGGACAAGCAATTCACATCTGTAACTTTTTTTGACAGCTGGAACAACGTTACCGTAGACGACTGCTTTTTGTACAATATGTCCGGAGTTTTCCGCGGTGCAAGCATGGGATTTTTGGATATGTTCGGTGGCCAATGCAACAATGGAACAGCAAAAAATTCAACGCTTTACCACAACTGCCACGACGAGCAGATTGGAATTTTCACGCTCACAAAAAATGCGGTAAACTACAAGGAATCAGAAAAAATCGACGGCGTACATTTCACCGGAAACAAGGTTTATGCAATGCGCGACGAGCACGTTGACAAGGCAAAACCTAGAACAATGACATTCACAGTTGGCTATGATGATTCACAAAATATCTACAACGTGAACATAAGCGACAATTATTTTTACGCAAAAGACTTGCCGAGCAAACTTTTTACTTTCGGCGGATTTGTAAAAGATGGAAGAAAAAATATTGTAATTCAAAACAACACAATTGAAATGAAAGATTCTGGCGGCGTTTATATGTTTGAAACCCGTCCTTACGTAAAAATCCTGAACAATACAATCAACTTGAACTCTTCCAAAGGCTACATCGGCGGAACGATTTTTTGCTCAAGCAATACAGACACTGTCTCGCACATTCAGCCGGAATTTTCTGGAAATACGGTAAACGTAAACTGTACTTACATAGGCTCAATTTCTTCCGCAACGGAAACTTATTCAAACGGAATTGCAAAAGGAAACACAATAAACATTTCTGGCGACCAGAGCGGAACTCTTTTTAACGGATTGAATGAATTCCGCGAAAACACAATAAACATTCATGGAAGAATGAAAGAAATATATTCAAACAGCGGAACTCTTTATCAGGATGTAAAAATTGACGGCAACACACTGAACTTTGACTTTAACGATTACGAAGATGAATACACGCCCGGTGCAGAAGGAACTTTGTTTCAAAACGGACGCGAAGGTTTTACATTTGCCACAATAAGCGCAAAAACCGGGAATGACTCAAATTTTTTTATCACAAGCAACAAAATTAATGCGCCAAACTGCACAAGAATGAATAAGCACTTTTTGCGGTACACAAAGACTTCTGTTCCAGTCTTGATTTCAAACAATCGGGCGCAAAAATTCAACTATCTGCGCGGAGTCTCAGAATCAAATGCAGACAAAATCGTGTACTTGAACAACTTTGACAACTACGGAAAACGCCTGACCAAAAACGACTGGTACACGGACGGACTCTTAAACGACACAGAAAAATATCTTTTTTGCTACGACGTGCAGACAGATTCATACATTGCAGAAAAACCGTTTTTTACCACAGGAACAATAGAAATTCCGAAAACCTACGATGACGGAAACCACGGCACAAAACCAGTAACCATAATTGAAGAAAATTTTGCTGCCGGAAAAAATCTTATTAGCGATGTAAAAATTCCTTCATCAATAAAAGAAATAAGAAGCGGAGCGTTCAACAACTGCGGACTTGGAAAAGAGATTTTTATTCCTTCAAGCGTTCAAAAAATCGGTTTCGAAGCCTTTACAAACACAAGCGAATATTTAAAAATAAAATGCGAAGCCCCACAACGTCCTGCCGGTTGGGCTGAAAACTGGTACACCGGCAACGCAAAAATTGAATGGGGAGCAAAAAACTGAAAATTAAAAAGCAAAACAAAAAAAGGAGCAAAAAATGATAAAACACATAATTCTTTGGACTTTAAAACCTGAACTTTCAGACGCTGAAAAAGAAAAAATTAAAAAAGAAATAAAAACTGGGCTTGAAGCCTTAAAAGGAAAAATTCCGGGTCTTGTTGAAATCAAAGTAAATTCAGAAGGTCGCCTTGACTCTTCCACAACGGATTTAATGCTCGACTCAACATTTGAAAATGCCGACGCACTGAAAAATTATTCAAAACACCCAGAACATGTGGCAGTTGCAGACGCAAAAGTAAGACCGTTTACAGTTTCGCGCGCGTGCCTTGATTTTGAAATATAAAATTCTCTTATCGATTTCTTGCAAGGCGAAGCCCGCCGGTTTTTACGTAGGACGGGTCGGCTCTTCGGTAGCAGGATTCAAAATATGAATAGGACGCGTTGTAGCCGCCCTGTTTCATGCTTTTGTAAGGATAAATTTCGTATTTCCAGTCGTAGGGAGAGCCAAAATCGTAACACCATTCGTAGGCGTTTCCGGCAAGGTCATAAAATCCAAGCTCAGAAGGAAGTTTTCCGCCCTGCTTGTGGATTCTCATTCCGCCGTTTGCAGGAATCTTGCAAGCGGAATTACGGTCATCCCAGCCGGCGGCAGTTTTGTCTGGTCCGTCTTGCATTGAGTTGCTCATATTCCAGCCGTAGTTTTTTGCGGCTTTTGACTGCGCGACAAATTCAATTCCCATGATTTCGTCCATAAGAGTAGGCTTTGAGCTTCCGTTGCAGGGACCGGTTTTGTCGCCGGGAGCATTTCTTCCGCTTATAAAAGAACCGTCCTCGCATTTGCGCGCGGCATATTCCCATTCATAAAGATACGGAAGCCTGAATCCATCCGCGTTTTTATTCACGTACGGATTGTCAACATTTCCTTTTGCAAGACTTGTCATGTCGGTTTTCTTCGCAGAACCAAACGGAAGCGGACAATCTGCGGTTGTTGCTGGAACTCCTTCCGCATAAATTGAATTTCTAAGCGGATTTTTAAAATCGGAATCCGTGCAGTAAACCGGAGCAAGACCGCACAATTCGCTCAAGGCATTGCACCACACAACCGCATCGCGCCAGTTTATTCCGCAAACAGGAATTCCTTCATCCTGCGGTTCGCCGCCCTCATTAAAAAGTTTGCTGTTGCTCAAATCCCCATACTGACCTTCCGCGCCGGCATTTTCAAAAGTATATTTCTTGTTTCCGCGCAAATCAGAAGTCGCCCAAGAATACACAAAACGCCAAACATTGTAGCTCACCTCGAACTTTGACATGCTGAACGGCACAACCTGAACATTTTTCGTAACGCTTTCAACATCCTCGCCAAGCACAATCGCGTCGGTATTCAAAACGCTTATCATGTCGATTTTTAAGTCTGAATCTGGAAGCGAAAAATTGTTTTCTTGTATGGAAGGAATAATCTTACCCCCCCCCCGAAAATTCCGAATCAATCTTGCCAGTCCCAAAAGAGTCCGAATCAACCTTGCAAGAAAAAACAAGCACACAAAGTAAGAATACTGAAAAAAGAAATTTGTTCATAACGGAATTTTACTTTGGATTTTGGGAATTTACAATGGAATTTTGGAATGGAATACGATTATTCGTTTTTCATTCCTATAAAAGTTTTATCTGCCTCTTCACCAAAAACAATTCCGTCATTTTTTGAATCTTTGTCTTTTGAAAGATAAAAAGTCAATAAAAAAGAAAACAGAGTTAATACCAAATACAAAACAAATAATATAATTTTCGCAACCTTAAAATATGGGAACACGGAATTTACTGACAATTCTTTTATATTTCATGTCAATAACAAAAATTAGTTGCTGTCACCTTATAATATATGCCAAAACCATAAGAAATGATTAAAGCTATAGAAAGTAAAACAATCCCTATAAAAATTGCATAAATATTAAAACTTGCAACAAGAGCACCGCTAATCATACAAACAAGAAAATATCCAATCGCACAAATTACATTCAAAAGAACTGAATCTTCCATTGGCAAATATTTTCCAAATATTTTTTTCCAGATTATAAATAAAACAATCCCGATTATTAAACCGATAAATAAACCAATTAAATATTTCATATTACATTTTTTTCCTATTTACTCAGTTTTCAAGATAGTCCTGAAAACTGAGTTTTTTAATCACTGTATTTTAGTTTTCTTTAGAAAAACAAATTACAGCCTTATAGCGTGAAAAAAACAAACAGCTGCGACCAACAATTGTCTCATACTGTTCAAATTTCCATCCCTGTGAAGCCATCTGGTTGATTTTTGCTTCAATAGCGTTGCCACGAAGTGTTCCGGTGCAAAGACCTGAACTTACCTCTTCTACCTTGTAAGTCATAAAAAACTCCTAAAAAAAATATTTTTAATGCATATAGCACTAAATAACCTTTTCATTGTGCATTTTCATTACTTTTTCAAGCAATTCTTCTTTTGCACGTTCAATCCGAAGATTTTTTCCCCGGCACATTTCTTTTAATTTGTAATACTGTTTTTTATATCCATTTGTTACCAATAAATCTTTTATAATAAGCTGAAAACATGGCTCATGCATTTCACACTCAAAATAAGAATCTTTATATCCTCGGGTCTTTAATCTATATAAACTTATTCTGTAATAACGAAATTTGTATTTGGTAGAAAATATAATTCTGAGAAATTGTCCAACCAGCGGAACACTGCAAAATAAAAACAGAACGGATACATATTTCTCTGGAACTTTAAAATTTGTATACACAATATAACTTATGCAAAGACAGACAGAAATTCCAAATATACACAAATAACCATAAATAAAATATTTTGTAATTAGCTTAAAAATAAACTGAGTTTTTATATTCATTGTAGTTCCTTAAATTTAAACAGGAATAATACTTAAATTACGGTTCTTATCAAAACTTGACATTTAGGTTAGATAAAAATTTTGAAATCCAGTCCGCTTGTTCTGAAAGAAATTTTTCTTCCGGAAATTTATAATCTTCACATATAACTGAATTTGGAAGGATTTCTTTCAAATTGTGAGTATTATCAAGTTTTGAAGTCCATGCAGTAACAAAAATGTCAGCATTTTCCTTTTCCGCTTTTGCCTTACCGTTCTTTACATAAGAAACACAATCTCCAAGACTGTTGATTACAATTTTTTTACCTTTTAATTCTATAACAGAAATAAAGTCACAATAATCCGCACCCTTATGTTCGTAAAAAAGAACTTTTCCATGCTCCCTTTTTATAATTGTCTGCAATATATTTCTTATGGCAGTTGTTTTGCCGGAATTTTCATTACCTTTTAGAACAAAAATTTTCATTTTAATTTCTCCTTTTTATTGATTTTTTATATTCGTTTTGAACTAGTGTTTATTTTTCAGTTCGGATGATAAAATCTGTATATTCTCCGATAAATCCTAAATAATATTCGTCCCTACCATCATCTGATATGCGCCTTAAGCCCTCAGCCTGTTCGTCTCGTTTTCTTTTTACATATTCAATTTCTGAAACAGAAGGAATGTGCCAACCATCACTTAAAGAGTTTTCAGAAATTTTATCGAAATTTTCAAGAAACCATTCAACTTTTGTGTCATAAGTATTTTCCGCAGAACAAATATAATATGGTAAAAGACCGTCATCTTCACTTATTGCATTGCACAAAAGATATTTGTAAACCGCATAAACTGTATCTTTACCATATTTTTCAACAAGACTGTCAGGATAACTATAATCTCTATACATAACAGAAGAACAATTTTTTACGCTATAAGCAGGATTTTTTCCGCTTTTCTTTATTCGCTTTACAGCCTCTTCTGCACTTTTTGTATTTCTAACAACTTTACTTTCCCCATATGCATATGCTAGTATTGCATAATTAAAGTCACTAAAAACTGCCTTTTGTTTTTCAAGTTCTTCCCTTTGTCTTTCAATTTCTTCTTCAATCTTTTGCTTTTTTGCAAAAACATCTTCATAACTGAAATTTTCAATTTTAAGTTCTGGAAGATGTTTCAAGTATGAACGATTTTCTTTTACAGCAAAATCCTCAATTTTTCCATATTCCAAATATACTTCGGTAACAGTAGAATCAAATTCATCTCGTTCTATAAGTTTCATAATATCCTGAGAAACATCATTCCATTCGCAGACATAATTGGTATTGCATCTTGGACTTTCAAACAGTCTATTTCCTGATTTATCAGTTATCACAAATTTAATATCATAAAGAGATACTTTTACATCGGTATTAGAGCTCGCCTGAATTAGCCACAGGAGAGTGCGTACGATTTCTTGGACTTTTTTTTAAAATTTGATAGAACCTTATATCATTTTTAATCTGATTCTTCAAGATTTCTATTTGCTAAAAGTTT
>ONHK01000017.1 GCA_900317625.1 uncultured Treponema sp. | reverse complement strand
TGGCCATTGTCTTTTCCTTTTGTTAGTTTGGTCACCAACATTTTGGAATTTTCAATGGCTTTTTTCTACCCCAAATTGCGAACTTTATTGTACACTATCATGCCAGACAGTAGAAAATCCTTCAAAAAAATGACAAAAAATATCAACTGTTCATCTTTCCGCACCTTATTTATTAATAATGTTTATAGGAGCAAAGCGATATGAAAAAAATTATTTTCTGCGACATTCCGATGAAAAAACAGTTGGATTCGATGGTTTATGCTGGTTCTGGCAATACGAACATTTTGTATTCTGAACCTGTTGTTTTCCCAGTCAATGCAATTCTTGCCGAAAATCTTAAAAAAAATGATAAGGTGAAGATTATTCTTCTTCGTACTTTAGATAAAGATGGAAACAGCAACAAAAATACTAGTCTGTTTATGAAAGAACTGGATTCTATCAACTCAAAAGTGGGCGCGAAACTTACTTATGAAACTGTTGATTCTGAATTTAAAGAAACAAAAGATAACCATGAGGCAAGATTGAAAGCGATTTTAGATAAAGTTGAAGAAAATTCTCAGATTTATGCTGATATAACTTTCGGTCCAAAGCCTTTGCCGATGATTCTGATGTGCGTTCTTTCTTTTGCGGAAAAATTTCTTAATTGTGATGTTAAAAGTGTAGTTTATGGAAAAGTGAACTTCGATGAAAACAATAAGGCAATTTTCCCTGAACTGTATGATGTAACTTCATTGTATTATCTGAATAATCTTACAAATTCAATGGTTGCGGCAGATGGAAAAGAAGCAAGAAAAAATCTGGACGAATTCTTTTCTTTGTAAGGTCGTGCGATGATTGATGTGAAGACCAAGAAAAAGAAAGAAGAATTGATTTTATCTTTATTTGAGGAAATTGTTCTGGTTGAAGATAAGTCATCTTTGGAATATAAAAAACTGCTTCAGAAAATCTATACGCCGATTTGGGAATGGACTCTTATTTGTTTTTATAAAGAAGATGTGCAAAATTCAGGCGTTGAAATATTTCATTGCATAAAGAGAACTCTTCTGAAATATGAAAACAATTCAAATACTTCATACATCGGATATTTGTATTCCTGTATTGAAAATGAAATTCGGCATAACAAGAAAAAGGACGAATTTGATAAATTCCGAATGTGCACAAATGATGAATATAACAGAGCAGTCAGACTAATAGATGCGGCTAAAAAAATTGGGAAAAATCCCGGAAATGAAAGTGTGCAGATTTGGCTTTCCAAGCAATCCGGATTAACCTTAAATGAATTAAAAGACTTGGTTTTCAGGTATTATCAATCGCAAATTATAGAAAATCAGATAAAAGATAATGAAAATGACGAGGAAATATCAATTTTTGAAACAGATTCTGTACGCAATAATTATTTGACACCTGAAGAAAGCCTTTTTAAGACGGAATATTTGCTTGAAGATTTGGAAAAAATTGAACAAGCGTTTGCAAAATGTCAAGAACGGCAAAAATTATACTTGTCATCATTTATTACACTGAAAGTTTTGCAGGTTCTGGAACGGAACTTTTTAATCAGTCAAATTGTTGAGCTGGTAAAAGAAAGAAATTTTACTGATTTGGAACTGTTGAAAATCTTTTCTTCTAAATTGAAAATGCCTACGCAAGGAGAATTGGCCGCTAAATTTGGAAAAGACGAAGGCTATATCAGCAACAGAATTTCAGAATTTTTCAAAAAGATTGAATAAAAATATCAACTTGATAAATAATTACAACTAATATATCCAAAACGGAGGATTTTATGGCAGCAACAAAAACACATGACAGAATTCAGAAACTTATTGAATTGATTGGAAACGGATTATATGAAAAAGACGAGGCTGTAAGGCTTGGTCTGTTGACTGCATTTGCCGGCGAAAGTATGTTTATGCTTGGTGCTCCCGGCTGTGCAAAGAGCATGGTTACCCGCCGTATAAAAGAAGCCTTTGCCGCAGAAGGTGATGAAAAAGTTAAATATTTTGAAACTCTGCTCAATCAGTTTACAACTCCAGAAGAAGTATTCGGAAACATTTCATTAAAGGCATTGAACGGAGAGCTACCGGAAACAAACGGAAAAGAGGAATATCGAAGATTGACAGAAGGAATGCTTCCAGAAGCTGATATTGCATTCCTTGATGAAATCTGGAAAGCAAGTCCTGCGATTTTGAACACATTGCTTACAATTATAAATGAACGCAAATTTCATAACGGAAGCAAGGTTATGAATGTGCCTTTAAAAGGTCTTTTTGCGGCTTCAAATGAGCTTCCTGCAAAGAACAAAGGTCTTGAAGCTTTGTACGACCGTTTCATTTTTAGAATCCTTGTTGATTTTATTCATGATGAGGACGACTTTTTTGAAATGATTTCTCAGCCGGCTGCAGATGACTTTGCTTTGTCAGAAGATGATAAAAAACTTCTTGTTACAGGCAAGGAATTGAAAGAATGGGCAAAAGAAATTGACAAAGTAACGTTGTCGGAAGTTTCTAAAAATGTCATTACTGCAATCCGCAAGGAAATGGTTCTTCAAAGTAAAAAAATGACAGAAGAAGACAAAAAGAATGGCGAAGAATTTGAAGTAGGCGACCGCCGCTGGAAGAAAATTGCTCATATTCTAAAAACATCAGCTTTTCTTAATGACCGAGATGAAGTTGATTTAATGGACTGTTCTCTTATTGAAAACTGTATTTGGGGAACAGAAAAACAGCAGAAACTTGCAAGAGAAATTGTTGAAAAGTGCCTTAAAGAAAACGGAATTTCCTGCGATTCTGCCATTGAAGATATTGAAGAACAAATTGAAGATTTTAAGGCGAAAATTGATGATGAGTGGTTTGACATCATAATTGAGCCTGAAACATATAAAATTGTTAAAATTGATAATCAGGACTGTTACGAATGTACAAGAAATGGAACTAAAGAAATCTGGTATGTAACTGTTGAAAGAGGAATTCGTAATGGTTATTCCAGTTATCATGATGTTTATGATTCAAACAAATCATATAATACATATTCAAGTTTTTCTAGAAATGGAGACAATATTTCTTGCAACTGGAATTTTACAGTAAATAAAAATCCTGCGAAATCTTACAGGAAAAAGAAAAATCTTTCAGAAATCGCTCATTACACTTTGCAGAACAGCTTCACGGATGAAAATTATACTCCGATTTTCAACGCTATTAATGAAGAAATAAATTCGCTAAAGGAACAGAAAGAAAGAGATGAAATTCCATTCAAAGCGAATCTTTTTGCAGATCAAAGTTATAATGAAAGTATCACATCAAAAATTTATGACTCAATAAAAGCGCTTCAAGATTCACAGATTGAGCTTGATAAGCAGAAAAACCGTTATTTTGATTCTGAACTTGAACCAGAATTGGCTATTGGCGATGTGATTCTTGACGACGGAAATATTTATTCAGCTGCAGAAATTGAAAAACTTTCCGAAGAACAAAAAGAAAAAGTGATTGGTGTGGTTTGTATTGCAGATGAAAATGATTATGTTATTGGAAAAAAGCAATATTCTTGTAGATGGACAAAAATAAGAGAATGCTGTTCAGAATATAGCAAATTTCTGCCTGAAAAATATAAGAAAAACTGGCTTGTTCCAAAAATAGAACTTCTTTCAAAGATTTGGGAAAACAGAGACGCAATCAACAAATCCCTGAAAGCTGTAAATGCTGATTTGCTTGAAGAAAGAGAATATTGGTCATATTCAGAAAATGAGGATAAATCTGCGGCTAAATATTTTCTTTTTACAAAAGACGGACATGAAGATCATACAACAAAAGATCACGATTACGCAGTTCGCTTAATTCGTGAATGGCGAAACTTTTAGATGACTTAATATGAATAATCAAACAAAAGCACAGGACAGTTTTTCTGTCCTGCAGTTGAAGTTTCCAAATGGGATTCCAGATATTAGAAAACTTACCGAGGAACAAAAAGCCTGGCTGCAGCTGACGTTTCAAAAAATAACAGACATTAAAGGCTTGCAACTGGCTGTGAATCTTCAGAAAATTCATAACCGGTTAGTTCATGCGGAAGAAGATATACCAGACAGGGAACTTCAGAAAATGGCTTCATTTATTTTTGAAAATATAGAAGAAATAAAAAAGCTTTCGGCAAAATAGGATTCGTAAAAATGAAGAGAAAGAACAGGCACTCCAGAAAATATTCTCATAAAGCTTTAAAACCAATTTTGGAACTAAAACAGAAATATCCTGACGGAATAAATGATATTAATGACTTGTCTGAAGAACAAAGTGCTTGGATTCAGATAAAAGTGCAGCAGTTCAGGGAATGTATTAAGAAAGTTGATTTTGCCTGCAAACCTGTATGGTGGGAATCAATGCGTCTTACCAGAAATAAAATTGCACATCAGGAAGAAAATCTGTCGCCGGAAGAGTTGTCATCGCTCATTTCAACTGTTTCAGAAAATCTTGAAAAAATTGAAAATGACCTAAATCAAAATATAAAAAGATATAAGCAGGAATCAAAGGCAAAACGTAAGTTTGAAAATTTCTCTTCTATGGAATTTGGCACAACTGAGGACAGAAAGCAGTTTATTGATGCAATGGAAGATTATATCAATCCCTCCGCGCCGGAAGACGTTAAAATTGATTTTCCGAAGAATAAATATTCACTTCTTGCAGAGCAAATCCTAAAGGAATTCCTGAATAAAAAAGATTATAAATCTTATGTTTCAACGCATGATGGAATTGCGGAAAATATTCAGACGGATATTCTTGAGTGGCTTGAAAAAATGCATAAGTTTCTAAAAAAAGAAGATCCGTTTAAAGAAGAAGCGATATTCATTGAAAAGCAAAAAAGATTGTCCGCCGTAGATTTTGCTTTAGATTTGTCAAATGAAAAATCAAAGATTGAATATCATTATAAAAGGCTTCCGTCTATAAGCGAATCAAAAAGAGGAAATATAGAAAAAAGTTCCGTAGATTTTGATTTTTACAAAAAAGTTTGTGCGGCTGAAAAAAGAATTGAAACAAAAACAAATGAAAAAGGCACTCAAATTGAAGTTTTAAAATGGAATTCAGAAGAAAAATTGGAAATCCTAAAGCGCAATTTTATTTCTGACTTGGAAAAGAATTTCATTGACCGAAAAAACAAATGGGAATTAGAACAGATTGAAGCTAAAAGAAAAGAATTCTTGGATTCTTTGTATTTAAAAATTGATAACTTCATACGGATAGAATCTGTTTTAGTTCCATTTATTAAAAATCTTGGCAGACTTTGGGATTTAAGCGAAGGCTATTTTGAGACAAGCGGATTTGAAATTCTTGGAACATTTGCAGAACTGCTTGAAAAGGACGAATCTTTACAGGAACTTGCGGAACTTTTAGGAAAACAAAGCCGCTCTCAATCCATTTTTGAAAAAGAGATGAGAGAAAAAGTTGTTCTTCATTCAAACTGGCAGCCAAAAAAGGCTTACCGTGGAGAAATTAACGGATTAAAATATTCAAATGATATTTCAGCGGCTTTACCAAGCGAATTGTCATTGATGAAAAATCCTGCACTGAACAAACTGTTCCAACTGAAATTCGCCCAAAAGCAGCTGCTTTCCTACGATTATCAGATTCAAGAAGAATCAGATGTCGAGTCAAAAGAAAAGGAAGAAGTTGAAACTGAAAAGAAAGAGAAAAAAGGCCCGATAATTATTTGTGTTGACACAAGCGGCTCAATGAACGGAACTCCGGAAAATATTGCAAAAACAATAACATTTGCGCTTTCAAAGATTGCCATTGAGGAAGACCGTAAATGCTATGTGATTTCCTTTTCAACTGATATTCAGACTTTGGATTTAAGTGATTTTTCAGATAACCCAGTCGGTAAACTTGTTCAGTTTTTGAGAATGTCATTCAACGGCGGAACAGATGCTGTGCCAGCTTTGAATCAGGCTTTAAAAATTCTATCTGAAAATAAATGGAAAGATGCAGATGTTCTTATGATTTCAGATTTTGTTATGCAATCGCTTGATAAAGAGCTGGCTGACAAAATTGAATCATAAAAGGAGAAAAATACTGTTTTTTATAGCCTGACAATCGGCAATTCTGGAAATAAAGAAACAATACAATGTTTTAATCATAACTGGTTTTACGATATGAATAACCCTCAAGCCGCCAGACATTTAGCAGAACAACTGAATGAAGTTAGAAAACATAATACTTCTGAAACTGAAGATAAATCTGAATTATAAAAATTATAAACTCAATCCCCCTCCGACACTCCATGTCGCTCTTATGTTTTATACTGAAGAAAAATAAAGCAAAAGGGCGATTTTTTAATTTTCGCCGCGAGTTTTGGAGGTTGTTATGTCGGAAAAACAGATTCTTATCAATTGCGGGAAAAAGTGGTTTGAGTTTTCAAAAAGCAGAACCGGGCAGCTTGATTACTGCGGAAAAGTTGAGAATTCCGGGCGTCTGAATATTGAAGATTACCAGAAATTTGCAGCAAGCACTTATTTTACGCCGAGTTATTATGTTTTTCTTCAGGATGAACTGAACTGCACGCCAAGAATTTACGTTTCGCCTGAGACCGATGTTTCGGACAAGGACACTTTTGATTTTCTTCTTCATGTCGGTGCGTTGCTCTGCGCGGTTGAGGCTAAGGATTCGCTTCTTGCAGGCGAGCTTTATCTTAGGCGGAAAAAATCATTCGATAAATTTGCGCGGCTTACTCAGTTTATAATAGAGCCGATTTCTGCGGAAATCCTTTTCTCGCTCTTGCTCGGACGGTTGTATAATATGGAAGAAAATGAAATTCCGCTTGTATTCGATACCGCAAAAAAAAAGTTGGCTTATCATCCTGAATCAGAATCTTTGGAGCGGGCGTTTGTGCGTTATTTTAAGGAAAATAAAGTTTGCCTTTCGCTTCCGGTTGTCGGAATGAACTATCACAGCTGGTCGCCGTATTCGGACTTCCTTGACGGAATTGCGGAAAATCTTAAGGCGGAAGATTTGATTGGTCAGGCGGAAAAAATCAGAAAGGCGAAGCACGATTTTTATCCCTCGCTTGAAATTGCAGTTCAGGCAGAGCCGTACAATCCCGCTGATGAAAATGCAGTTGCGGTGATGGCGGAAAGCATTGACGCGAAAATTGCCGGAAATCCCGGACTTGAAAAAGCCGGTTACATCCGTGCCACTGCCGCAAAATTAATCCGTGCGGCAAAACCTGAAAAAATGTCGTTCAAGGCGGAACTTCTGCGGATTGATTGCCGGAATGTTGTCATAAAAATTGAATTGTAAACGCAAGCTGGAGAAGACATGGAAAATGTGATTCTTTTTATAACAGTTGCATTCTTGGTTGCGGCGGAAGTTTTGCTTGTCTTTCTGCTTAAACGCAAGGTGAAAAAGCTTTTGGAAAGGTAGAATTTTTTTGTGTGAGGGATTGGAATGGTGAGCGGATTTTGAAAAAATCCGCGAAAACAAACGCCTGCGTTTGTTCGAAGGCAGAAGCCGAAGCCAGAAAAAACGGAGAACCGTTTTTGTAATGAGTTTTCATTGAAAACTCATGAAAAGCTCGGTCTGCAAAACTTTTTGCGGACACACCCAGAAAAAAAGTATGATATAATCTTATAGTATGGAAGAAAACATGACTTCTAGCAAAAAACGCGACGACATTCGCCGCACTACACGCATAATTCAGATTGACGAAATGCTTCGTGGCGGTGTGTTTGTGGGCATGGACGAGTTGATTTTTAAGTTCGGGGTGAACCGGCGGACGATTGAGCGTGATTTTGAGAGGCTCCGCGATGACATGAATGCTCCTCTTGAATACGACAAGGCGCGCAAAATGTATCATTATACCGACCCAACTTTTTCCGTGCCGAATGTGGTTCTTACGGAGGGCGAGCTTTTTACGGTTTCTACGGTTATGCCACTTATGGAGCAGTACAAGAACACTCCGCTTGAGTGCTCGTTCAAGAATATCATGGCGAAAATCGCGTCTTTTCTGCCCGATACAGTTACGGTTGATTCCTCTTTTTTGAACACGGACATCAGCTTTATTTCCGACCCGCTGCCAAAAATTGACGCTGAGGTTTTCAATCAGATTTTTAAAGCGATAAAGAGCCGTTCTGTTGTTTCGTTCGGTTACAAAAGTTCGGGAAGCAAGGTTTTTAAGGAAAAGATTTTTGACTGTTACCATGTTGTGTGCCAAAAAGGAAACTGGTATGTGTTGGGATTTGACCACGGCGCGACGGATTTTAGGGTTTTTGCACTTTCACGGATAAAAGACATTGTTTCTGCCGGCAAAACTTTTTCTGTTCCAAAGGATTTTGACATTCACAGACATATCGACCTGAACTTTGGAATCTGGAACAATCCCGAGCCGCCGGAAGAATATGAATTCCTGTTTTCCGCAAAAATGGCGAACTACGTCCTTGAGCGCGAATGGCACAAAAATCAGATAATCGCACAGCACGAGGACGGCACAGTTCTTCTGAAATTCAGCTCGAACCAGAAGCAGATGGTGTTTTCCTGGGCAATGGGCTTTGGCGATTCGGTTACAGTGATAAAACCTGCAAGATTGAGGGAAGAAATCCGCGCGGAATGTGAGAAAGTTGCGGGGAAGTATGGGCACGGGTAATCTTGTAAATCTATAAAATCTGAATTCTTCATGCTATAATTGCAATATTTAATTTACATCTAGGGGGAATTGAAATGCATTCAAAATTTTTGGAAAGCTTATAAAAAGATGGAGCATTGGCTCTTGAAAAACCGTTGAAATATATAATCAAGGAAAAATAGATATGAAACAAAAAATTAATGTTTTACTAATTTTTTTATTGGGAATAGCTGTTACTCTTATAATGCTAGGTTTCTTGAGATTATTTAAAAATTCACTTTTTAATAATCTTGGATATTTTTTAGGAATAAGTGTTTTAATAATTGTTGTTTCGCTAAACTTAGTTGCATTCTTGCAAAAAGAAAAAGAGATAAAGTATTTCTTTTGTTATAGTTTAATTTTTTTATTATTTCCATTTTATTCATCTTTAACAGTAAATATTCAAATTTTTAGATTATCTGTAATTACTCCATGTTTCATAATTTTAATAACTTCGTTTTTGATAAATAAACCTTATATTAAGGAATTTTTATTTAGTTGGGAATTAGTATTTTATATTTGTATTGCAATGGGGGCTGTATTTACTTATTTTTATAAAATAAAAATCTGTGAAAGATTTATAAAATTTTTTGACTTATGTTGGCCTTGTTATGCACTTATTATTGCATTTATAGCTTTGTCAATACATATTTTAAAATACCGTGTTCACAGAAAAAATATTATTTCCCTTACTTAATTAAATTAAAATAAGTTAAATAAGCTGCTTATTTCTCCTTGCCAACGGATACTAAGATTTGCTTAATAGTTCACATAAAAAATATGTAAAAGGAAATTTGGAATTACATTATGAACCTAACCCCGCTTCTAAAATCAATCTTTGACTACGACCCGGACGGTCCTAACATTCATCATTTGATGGCGGTGCATGGCTACAGTCGGCTTATCGCGCAGATGGAAAACGTGGACGAGCACACGTTTTTTATAACGGAAGTTGCGGCGTATCTTCACGACATCGGCGTAAAGGTGAGCAAGGAAAAATACGGAAACAGCCAGCCGCAGCATCAGGAGGCAGAAGGACCTGCAATCGCGCGCAAACTTCTTGAGCCGCTCTCGCTTCCCGCAGCCGATGTGGAGCGAATCTGCTTTATAATCGGCCACCACCACACATACAAGGCAATCGACGGCTTGGATTTTCAGATTCTCGTTGAGGCGGATTTTATCGTGAACGTGATGGAAGGCTACTGTAAGCGCGAGTCAGTTTCAGCGATGAAAGAAAATGTGTTCAAGACCGCAAGCGGAAAATATCTTCTGGAACAGATGTTTGAAAAGTCGAAGAGGTGAAGTTTTAATAAGGAGCTCCACTAAATGCCATTATTAATCCTCGAACTCATAATCTTATGTCTCATATTTTGGGGAATCTGTTTCTTGGGTAGTGGAAGCGATGAAAAAAATATCAAAAGTTACGCTTCTTATCCTGACGAAATTCAGAAAATTGTTAAAGAAAATCCAGAATTGAGGCCAAAAATAAACTCAAGTTCGCCAGTTGTGTCTTTCGCATCAAATATTCTTGTTTTTGGAATCGTCCTCCTTATTTTCGGGCTGTTTTTTAAAAAGTCGGACTTTAAAACGAACTTCATAAATCTGCTGATTTTAGGGCAGAGCTTGAACGCATTTGATTTTCTTGTTATTGATATGCTGTGGTGGCGAAATTCCAAAAGAATCCGCTTTGAAGGAACAAAAAACCGGGCGGAATTATATTCAAATCCCAAAAAACATTTTATTTCATTTTTAAAAGGAATTGCGCTTTTTCTAGTTATCGCATTAATTGATGGACTGATCTTGTCGATAATTAACTAAACCCCAAAAATGCAATTTTTTTCAGCCAAAATAAAATTTTCCTTTCAGAATGACGGATTTTTTAGTATATTTTAAGTATATTCAAAAAAATTATCGGGGGAAAAATGTCCAATCCGCAAATACAAAATGCTCTGGCAACAGTAAATCGTCTTATTCCACTTGTCGAGGAAGCAGAATGTCATTTTAAAAGCGCACGCAACTGGAGTTTTCTTGATGTTTTAGGCGGCGGTCTTTTCACTGATTTGATGAAATACCACAAATTAAACAAAGCCAGTGATTCCATGAACGAAATAAATTATCTTATGCAAGAATTAAGCCGCGAACTTGGAAGCATTGAAATTCCTAACGATTATAGAATGCAACTCGGAGGATTCTTAACATTTGCAGATTTCTTTTTTGACGGAATTTTCGTGGACGCATATATGGCTTCAAAAATAATGAACAGTTTGGACGAATTTCAAAAACTTAAAAGCCGGCTTTACCTTTTAAAATCAAAACTTGAACAGATGTAAAACCGAATGTTCAAAAAATGTCAAAAAAACAAAAACTAATAAAAAATCTAATATTTCTCCTGCTCATTGTTTCGCCGCTTTTTGCACAAGCGCAGAAAAAACAGGAGGAACTAGACAACGCGCCGCAGCAATTACTAAAATCAGAATCACAGGAAGAAATTCCAATTCCTCAACCAAAAACCTCATTTTTCAACTTCCAGAATTTCAATTTTGACGAAAACCATATTTTTTCATTAGACACAACATATCTTTTTTCAGGTTTACGAAACAACGGCTGGGGCTTAGGACTTTCCTACGAACGCTTGATTCTTCCGTTTTTGTCCGTAAAATCAGATTTTTCCCATACAACACTTTGGCCAACCGACTACGATGCCACAATAACAATCGTTGGACTTTCCCTGAACACATTTTATTACCCGTTCAATAAAGGCCTCAACTTTCTTTACGTTGGATTCGGCTGCCGAACCGATTTTTTGATGTATAGTGGCGACGACGTTTCTTCCGGCCACACAAAAGACACCTTAATCCGCATTTATCCGCAAATCGGCTGGAAACAAAGCGTTTACGACTACGTTCTTATCGACATTTTCTACAGCTACAGATTTTCCGTTTCATCCACAAACCTTCCAGAATTCATCACCGACATCACAAACAACGGCAGCGGTATAGGCATAAAACTAAAATTCAACCTTCAAAAAATTTGGCGGGCAATCTTTAAAAGATAAGAATTTGGGGCTTCCGGGAAAACTTCGTAAACGAACTTTTCCCGTCGGGCTTTTCACGGCTACGGCATTCGCCTCCGACCAAACGCAAGCGTTTGTTTTCGCACATTTTTCCAAAATGCGCGAACCCTTCCAATCCCTAAGCTATCCATCATAGCCTATCGAAAAAAATATTTTTCTTCTATAATATTGCTATGAATCAAATAAAAATTCTCCTATGGGATTTAGACGGCACCATAAACGATTTTCTTGCAACAGAAAATTACGCAATAAAAAAAGGTTTTGCCCGCCTCAACCTTGGGGTTTGCACCGATAAAATGGTGAACCGCTATTCACAGATAAACATTTCCTATTGGGAAAAACTCGAAAATGGCGAAATGCCAAAAGAGCAGATTCTTGTGAACCGTTTTAAAGATTTCTTTGCTGAATACGGACTGCCAGAACAAAATGCGGCAATTTTCAACAAAAATTATCAACTTGATTTGGGCGATAAACTTGTGTTTATAGACGGTGCATTGGAAGTCCTTCAAAAAATAAAGGAAAGCAAAAAAATCCGTCAGTTTGTTGTAACAAATGGGCTTGTTGCAAATCAAAAACGCAAATTGGAAGGGCAGGAACTAAAGCCAATTTTTGAATATGCGTTCATCAGCGATGAAGTCGGATTTGAAAAACCTAATATCGAATTTTTCAATGCAGTTTTTCAAAAAATCGGCGACATTCCAAAAAATCAAATTATGATTGTTGGCGATTCCCTTACCAGCGACATAAAAGGCGGAAACAACGCCGGCATAAAAACGTGCTGGTTTAATCCGCATGGCAAAAAAAATAACAAAAATGTTCGCATTGATTATGAAATCAGCGATTTGCGGCAGCTGCTTAAAATTCTTTGCATTTAAATATTTTTCTTGAAAATTTATCATTTTCTTTCTATTTCAAAAGACTCGATTTAATACAAAAACGGAAAAGTAACCGCCAGCATGGCTCTTTCTCAAGCAATCAGGTGTTGGAAATAACAATTCACTATGCAGATTGACAAAGTGCCAATCTGCATTAAAATAAATTCATGTTTAATATAAAATTTTTGCCCACATTTTTGTTGATGCCTTTTTTCTCTTTTGGATTTTTAGTTTCCTGTAGCACGGCTTCTAGGGTAGATTCAGAAGAAAACTCTAAATATATAAATTCAATAACATCGGAAGATTTTCAGTCCGCGGAGGAACAAAAGCTAGTAGACAACTATAGTGCTCCGGAAAACGGTTTCTACACCTGCGGTTCTTATGATAAAAAAATTCTAGATGCAATTTATAAATACAGAAAGCAAAAAGCTCTGGCAGCCATCATGAACTATGATTCCGGCTTGCATAAAGTCTGCATAGAACATTCAAAAAAAATGGCAAATAAAAAGTTGATTTTTAATATAAATGTAAAAAAAATATCTGATAGCTACAAATTTGTTGCTCAAAATGTTGCTTTTAGCAATACTATGACTATGGATGATTCTGCAATTGAAGAAATTATAAATCTTTGGACTTCAAACTCAAAAACCAAAAAAAATCTTGAAAATCCCGAAGTGAACTATTTTGCTGTCAGCAGTGTAAATAAGCCTGGAGCAAATAATGTCAGCGACGGTTGCTATTATACTTTGATTCTTGTAAAAAAAGATGGAACATATAATTCATCCGTTTGAACCATTTTTCCGACCGGATTCTAAAATCTTGATTATAGGAAGTTTGCCTTCTGTAAAATCTAGGGAAAATGGTTTTTACTACGGACATCCACAAAACCGCTTCTGGAAAATGCTTGCCCAAATATTTGCTGAAAACACACCTACATTAATAGAAGAAAAACAGCGGTTTTTGGAAAAATATAAAATTGCCGTATATGACTCTATCAAAGAATGTACAATCAACGGTTCGTCTGACAGTTCAATCCGCAACGTAATTCCATCAGACATTGCAAAAATCGTTTCTTCCAGCCAAATTACAAAAATCCTAGCCAACGGAAAAACCGCCGCTAAATATTTCTTAAAATACCAAAACCAAAATCTCTGCCAAATGCTAAAAACCCTCCCCTCAACAAGCCCGGCCAACGCCGCTTTTTCCTTAGAAAAATTAGTAGAAATCTGGGGAATGGAATTTTCTATTCAAAAATAAATGTTTTTTCTATATATTCAACGTTGTCTTTGTTTTTTCTGATAATATTTTTGTCCGCTTTCATTTCTGGAATTGTAAACCATTTATATTTTTGTCTATTAATTTTAAAAGTCCGTTTATTTTTTAAGTTTTTCTTTGCGTCAAAAGAAACCGAATAAAAAGTATGATGATATGTTTTTTGCAGATTTGCAGAAACTGAATGTTTTGTAAAATCTTCTTCATCAATTTTTTTTACAGAAAACTCTTTTATTCCTAAAAAATTTATAACATAGCTTTTCACAGATTTTTCATCATCACTTAGATTTGTTCGCAAAAATGGAAAAAGATAACATTTCCACCTTGTTTCATAATTCAGAAGAAAATTTTCAGGATAAAGTCCAGAAGTATCTGTAAGCAAAAGTAAAGAAAAATTATTTTCATTTTCTGCAACAGAACAAATATCTTCAAAGAAAGCATCAACCGAATAATTGGCACCGTAAAGACTGCAGGCGAACGCTATAAAATAAATAGCACCTGCAATTCCAACACCAATTTTTATTTTTAAATCAGCGTTAAAAACATCAGAAAGAAAGAGAGATAAAACAAAACTTGCAAGACAAATTAATGTTTCCCATACAGAAACATTCGTTTTGATATGCTTTCGTCTTCTGAAAAGCATATCTTTTAAGTTATTTTCATCAATCCGCAACATAAACAAAGTATATCAGTATTTTTAACTGAATGCAAATTAAAACCAACAGCAGTTTTATGCTGAAAACCAATCTTCAACCTTCAAAAAAGACCTTTCTGAGGCTTCTGCAAAATCAGAGACATTGCGGGTTACAAGAACCATTCCATTTGCGATTGCTGTTGCCGCAATTTGGGTGTCGCAGTATGGCAAAGTTTTTCCGCATTTTGCACAAGTCCCAAGCATTTGACCGCAGATATTCGCAGAAAAGTCGTCATAAGGAATTATTTCAAAATCTTTTTGATATTCTACAAGACATTTTTCTATATAAGTTTTTCTTTTTCCTTCAGGCATTTTTGAAACACCATAAACTAATTCCTGCCAAGTTATTGCAGAAATCGCACACATATTTTTCCGTGCTTTATATAATGCAATTACATTTTGATTTGGACGTTCTTTTGAAAATTCAGAAACAATATTTGTATCTAATAAATAAACTTTATTCATCTTTTTCTCCTATAATATTTTCTTAGAGCTATTCTTCAAAAATCACTCTGTTTGGATCTGGATAAACTTTTGGCGGAAGAGGAATTCCGTCATCATTTAAAACCTCTGCATATTCTTCTTTTAGTTTATTCAACCTATCGATTAAAGACGGTTCTTCGTCTTTCTGGCAAAATTCTTCATAACTTATAATCACCGCAACCGGCTTGTCGTATCTGGTCAGTTCCACAGGTTCACCGCCTTCCGCGATTTTCACAAAATTAGAAAGATTGTTCCGCGCCTCATAAATTGAAGTTCTGCACATAACGACACCTCCAAAATATCTTTGATAAGAAAATAATAGCACACAAGAATATTATAGTTAAGATTTAAAATGTTGGCTAGAAGTATCAAAAAGAAGATGCACTTAATTTTTAATAGCAGAACTTGCACATTTATATATATAGAAGAAAACGTGATTTTTTATATACGGAACAAAGTTTTTATAAAAAAAAGCAGGATTTTAAGATAAAGTTTTCTATTATATATGTTTTTATTGCGAGTTATTCAGATATTCGGCAAGCGCAATCACAGTTTTTTTGTCTTTTTGTGAAAGCTCTGTAAATGTTCTTAAAAGCTTCAGTTCTTCCCGTTGTGTGGAATTTTCATTTTTGCTTATAGCTGAAAGCGTTTCATTTGGAACGTCGTTTTTTCCAGTGATAAGATATTCGACAGAAACACCGAGCACCTGCGCAATGCGGACGGCAATATCCGCGCTTGGCATACATCCGCGCGAACCTACATAACTGTCAATGGCTCTTTTTGAAATTCCAGCACGAGCCGCGACTTCCTTATCCAAAAGTCCAAGAAAATCAATCTGTTCACGTAGACGGTCACGAAAATCCATATTTTTATAATAACACTTTAGTATTATTATAAAATTGACAGTAATAAAATAGTGATATATATTTATTGTTGGAGTAATACTAAAGTGGTATTACAAGGAGATTTTTATGAAGCCTATTTTTGTTCAAAATGAAGAAAAAGAATTAAAGTATTTTATTTTTGGCTGCAACGAAAAACCCAAAAACGGAGAAGACTCGTGTATATTTAAAAATATAAAATCCATTCCAGAAAAAGCATTTTATGCTCCATGGAACTTTAGACGAGTATATTTTGATACTAAATTGGAAATAATAAAAAAAGAAGTTTTTGAAGATTGCACAGAACTTGAGGTTTTTTGCTGTGGGAAACTATGTAAGAAAGAAAAAAACGGTAAAATAAAAGGTTTGAAATTTAATAAAAAAATTGACTCTTTTGTAATTGAAACAAAAGCATTTTCTGGTTGTGAACAATTGCATACAGTGGTTCTTCCGAAATGTAAGAAATTAATTATTGAAAAAGATGCTTTTAAAGGTTGTAAAGGACTAAGAACCGTTGTTTGTTCTTGCAAGAGAATTTCATTTACAGAGAATCCATTTGAGGACTGCTTAGAATCATTAGTTTTTGTTGGAAAGAAAGATTCTGATTTAAAAAGATTCGCTCGTGAAAATGGCTATAGGTATGTAGATGGAAAATAACGACAAAAAACTGCTGGAAAATGCCATCCGCCTAAAAGGCTATGGCTCTGACTTAAGCAAAGATTCTTCTGACAAAAAAAGGTTGGAAAAAACAGTTCATGTTGATAATGAGCTTTCTGTAAAACCAACTGTGATTACTTGTTTAAAAGAATACATAGAGTTTATAGGAAAAATAGAATACTCCTATAAAAATCCTGTTTTTTATCGTGGCCAAGGAAATGCGAATTACCCAATTAGCCCAGGTTCTCTTAGAAAAAATCCCGCGAATGAAAAATTAATGCTTGAATCGTTTGAACGGCGTTTTTCAACTGAGGTTGACTCTTGCACAACAAATATGGCTCGCCTTGTCTTGATGCAGCATTTTGGAATAGGCACAAGGGCTTTAGATATTACAGAAAATCCACTGGCGGCATTGTATTTTGCATGTTCTCCAATGAAAAAATTCAATAAAAATCCTGAAGCAGAAAAGAAAAACTGGGGCGAAATAACAATATTCCGAGACCCTGATTTTGAAGAAAAAGACTCTGAAAATCAAAAATCAATTGATAGCAACAAGGTAAGTATAATTTCAAGTACTGCATTTATGAGAAGTGAATTTAATTTGTGGAAACTTGGAATGAAGTGGAAAAAAGATAACAACTTTATGCACGAAGAAAGATATATCCAGTTAAAAGAAATAATCCGCAGCTCTGTTATTGTTCGCGTTCCACAAAATAATCAAAGAATAAAAAATCAGCAGGGAGCGTTTATTCTTGTAAATGCAAATGAAGTCTTATCTTTAGATAATGATGAACGGTACGCAGAAGAACTTACGAATCACATTTTGAATTATAAAGAGTATCTTTCATTTAATGAGTTGATGGATGACAAAAAATGGAGTAAACGATTTTCAAAAGGATTTACATGGGAGCTTTGGTTTAAAAAAGTAAAACCATACTCTGGCGAAAATAGAATAAAAATTTTTGATATTGACCCATTTGATCTAAGACGCTTGTTTTACAAGGACGAAGAAGGAATTCAACAAGTTGTTTTGATTCCGCCAGATAAAAAAGAAGGCATTGTAAATGAATTGAAGAAGTTTAACATCACAGAAGATTTTATCTATCCAGATATGGATAACGTTGCCAATGAAATTAATGAAAATATAAATATCTAAAATAAGGAGTAGTGTTCTATATGAAAAGAAAATCGTTGATAGTTTTTATTACGCATATTTTAGCATTTTTGTGTGTCTGTACCATTTTAGGCTGTTCTGTTGAAAGCAGTTCAGGGGAAGAAAAACCAGTTGTTGCAACATATACAGTTTCGTATTTGACGGACAAAGGCATTTCTTCTGGGGCTTCATCTTTGCTAAACCCTATAACAGTTGCGGACGGAACTGTTATTTCAGAAGCACAGTTACCAAAACTTTCAGAAAAGGGTTGGAACTTTGAAGGCTGGTATGACGGCGAAACAAAAGTTGTTGCTGGCACATATAAAGTTACAAAAAATGTTTTGTTTATTGCAAAATGGAAAAAGATTGAACAGGGACAAAATGAACCAGACCAACCTGCAGTAACCTATACAGTTTCATATTCATCTGACAAAGGAGTTACTGACGCATCCTTGCTGAATCCTATAACACTTTCAGAAGGTACAGCAATCACCTCAGAACAGTTGCCAGAACTTTCAGCAAATGGCTGGAGTTTTGAAGGGTGGTACGATGGTGAAACAAAAGTTATTGCCGGCACATATAAAGTTACAAAAAACATCACGCTTGTTGCAAAGTGGAGCAAGACAGGGCAGACAGAAGAACCTTCAAACCCATCAGAAGATGAGCCAGACCAACCTCCTGTAACCTATACAGTTTCATATTCAACTGATAAAGGCGTTACTGACGAATCCTTGCTGAATCCTATAACACTTTCAGAAGGTACAGCAATCACCTCAGAACAGTTGCCAGAACTTTCAGCAAACGGTTGGAGTTTTGAAGGGTGGTACGATGGTGAAACAAAAGTTATCGCAGGTTATAAAGTTACAAAAAACATCACGCTTGTTGCAAAGTGGACTTTGAATCCGAAATATACAGTTGAACATTGGCTTCAGAATTTAAACGATGATGAATATGTTTGCAAGCAAGTTGACTCACAGCAGCTTTATGGAAAAGCAGGAACTATGACAACTGCGGCTGCTAAAAACTATCCGGGCTTTAAGGCTCAGGAAATTGAGCAGGCGCTAATCCAACCAGATGGCTCTACACTTGTAAAAATAAAGTATGACAGAAAGATAGTCACTGTCATAGTAAATCTTGAGGGTGGAAACATAAAAGGAAACGCAAATAATATCACAGCAAAAGGAAAATTCGAAGCAGAAACGAAACTAAACGTAAAAGACCCAGAAAAAACTGACTGCGAATTTGGTGGTTGGAGCATGGATATTCCAAAAAAATTTCCTGCGGATGATGTAGAAATAAAAGCTCTTTGGGGAAATATCTACAGTGTAGCATACCAGACTGAAAAAGATACTGATTCCACACCAGCAACATTCCGAAATTTGGAAGATACAGTTCTAAGTGTAGAACAGTTACCAGAACTTTCAGAAACTGGCTGGATATTTGAAGGTTGGTATGACGGAGGAATAAAAGTTGTTGCTGATGAATACAGACTTACAAAAAATGTTACACTTGTTGCAAAATGGTCACCCGCCACAGTTGCTTACACAGTCGAGCATTGCCAACAAAATATTGACGATGATAAATATAATTTCTTGGTAATAACAGAATCGTTATCTGGAAAAACCGAAGAACTTACAGCTGCAGTTGCAAAAGAATATCCAGGATTTACAGCACAGAACATAACGCAGTCTAGAATTTCAGCGGACGGCAGCACAGTTGTAAAAGTCTATTATGACCGAAAAATAATCAGCCTTACATTCAAACTTGATGGTGGAAATATAGACGGAAATACAGAAGATGTTATTGTTTCTGGAAAATATGGAGCAAATGTTTCAGTTCTAGAACCAGTAAAAGCAGATTGCAAGTTTATTGGCTGGGATAAAGAAATTCCACAGACATTCAATACTGAAAATGATGTTTTTGTGGCTCAATGGAAAGGAACCGCTTCTATTACAATTAATTTGTTTGATTGGGATTCTGATTTAAAAATCATCAAAGAAACAGAGCGTATTTATAATGTTGTAGTACCAGAATCTTATACAGACATTTCATATTACATAAACAATCAAAAACAGTCTGAAACATCAAACAATTACAAATTTAGAATTCCAGAAAAAGTAGGTTGCTATAATCTTTTTATTAAAGCAAAGAAAAATGGTCTTTGGTATTCTTATTCACTTAATGCTGTTGTATCAATTAGTGAAGATTAGAAAGGAGAAAATTATTATGAATATTCTGAGTTGTACTTTCAAAAGTATTGTTTTTATATCTTTTTGTGTTTTATTTTCAGTAAGTTGCAAACAAGAATTAGAACAAAAAAAATCAGATAAAACAGCATATATTACAATAGATAATAACTTTGCAAGAACTGTAAATCCTATTTTAGAACTTGATAAAATGAAAAACATAGTTTTAAAAGGGACTCTTACAGAACAAAAAGAAGAAATTCTTGGAGAATGGGAAAATTATAACGATGTAACAAAAGCCAGTGTTGCCATAATTCCTGGAGTTTGGAGTTTTACACTGACAGCACAGCAAGGCGGAATGGCATTTTTTGGAAAAATTGATGAACAAGAAATTGTTTTAGGTGCAAACAGACTAAAATTTGATTTGGAACTGTCATCTATTGATTTAAAAGGAGGTACTGGAAATGTTTATATGCCGTTTATTGTAACTAATAGTAGTGATGATATTAATTATAAGTCGATTTATTATGACTATACTTTAAAGACTCTTGATGGAAAGTGTGTAAAATCTGATGTGAATACCAGATTCTCTCTTAACAATACTCATCATTTTAGGTTATCTGAAATTCCAGCCGGAACGTATTTTATTGACTTTGTATTTTTCGATAAATTTATTCCTTCATCAAGTACAAAATATATCGATGGAGAACTTGGTACTTATAAAGAACTTATAAATGTTACAGCAGATTGTACAAGTTCCAAGGAAGTTACATACATTGATATAGCAAAGCTTTATAAAATAACTTATGAACTCAACGATGGTGAATTTGCTTACTCTACTAATGCACCATATTCATATTCTTATTGGGAAAAAGCATTAAAATTACCAATGCCAAGAAAGACAGATTATTTGTTTGATGGTTGGTATACAAATCCTGATTTTTCTGGTGAACGAGTTACAGAAATTCCTGCAAAAAGTTACGGAGATAAAGTTTTTTATGCAAAATGGAAGCCTGCAAATGTTACATATACAGTAAACTATTATAAATATTATTATTTTCCTTCTGGTTCTCGTTATTATGAAAAAGTAGGCTATGCTTCTTTCGAAGGAGTGAGAGATGATTTTTATGATGTTAGTACTATTATGCCAAAGACTTATTATGATAAAAATGGTGAAGAGAGAGATTTTGATTATTGTTTTAGGGGATATACAGTACAAGATCAAGAACCTGTGAAAATAACTAGTAGTACTTATGCTGTATATTATGAGCCGAATACAGTTACTGTTACATTTGATCTTGACGGTGGAAATATAGATGGAAAACAAGTGCTTACATACAGTGGAGAAGTAAATAGAACGATTCCTCTTTCCGAGTCGAGTCTATCAAAACTAGAAAAAGAAGGTTATAGTTTCTTGGGTTTTGAAGATGAAGATGTTTTTTTATACACTGGCTATTATCCATCAGTAGATAAAACATATAAAGCAAAGTATTCTTCTGTAGGCGAATTTAAAAGATATGCTTATTCTTTCCAAGATTCGGATATTCGTCTATATGGTGACCCTACTAAATCTTATAAAAATGACAGCGGCGCATTTACTATTACTCAAAGTTCTGGAGACGGATGTTTTTCTTCTGCATCTAGCGTAAAAAAAATTACTTTACCACGCTTTTATATTGCAAAAACAGAACTTACAGAGGAAAATTGGAGTAAAGTGTATGCATGGGCAACGAATAATGCTAGAGGTGAAAAGAAATATAATTTTTCAAACAGTTACTACAAGGGGAGCTCTTCTAAGAAACCTGTAACTAGTGTTACGTATAATGATGCAGTTTTATGGTGTAATGCGGCAAGCGAAATGGATGGTTTTGAACCTTATTATATTATAACAAAAGATTATGCAGGAGAGGCTCTTATTGTAAGGAATACCTCTTCAAATGGTTATCGGCTTCCTTCAGAGAAGGAATGGGAATTTGCAGCACGTTCTGGATATTCAGTTTTTGTACTAAAGAAAAATTATAGGTGTTGGGAAGGAGCTTATCCAGGAGACCCATTTGTTAAATCCTTATTAGATATTACTCCTACTAACGGAAGAATTTATGGGGTTGGTTCATTCAAGCCGAATCCTGATGGGCTATATGATATGTGCGGAAATGTTGGTGAATTTTGTGATTATAACATAATTAGGAGTGGTTATTATACTGACAGTTGTGATAAAGCTCTTTCCGAACAATTGAACGACTTAAAAAAATCAAACTCTTTTAGATTTCCATGGCCTCTTGCGGATGTGGACGGAAAAAGAGGATATTCTAGCAACGTCGGTTTATGGCTTGCCCGCAATTCTTACTAAAAAAACAAAAGAACTAAGCAAGAAAAATATTTATAGAGGTTAAAATATGGCAAAACAAAAAAAATCTGAAATGACTTTAAATCAGCTCGCAGGTTATCTACACATGGATGCGAATGTGATGATTGACGGTTTAAAAGCTATAAAAGTAATAAATCAGAATGGAACTCCAAGAAAAAAATATGTGGATGATGGATATTTTTACGATGACTGTACTGTTGCAGATTATGCTGGTTTGAAAAATCTGCTAATAGAAAAATTAGGAATAAAGATTTAAATATAACAGAGGAACAAAATGAAAGATAAATATGCAAGTCATACTAAAGCTGATGGATTTAAGACTGAAAATGCAGCCATGCGTAGCATACTAACTGTTTGTGCTGCTTTAAAAAAACACAATCCAGATCTTAAGTTGCAAGCGGCTTGCGGTTCAAGCGATTCTATTAACAAAATGTCTGCTGGAGAAAAAAGAATTACAGAAGATACAAAAGGAAAACCCAATGTTTCTTATGAACCTAAAAGTTTCTCTAGTTCTGTTTTGGCAGTTGGTTTTGATACAAAAAATGATGCAATAAAAGGAGCTTTAGTTGCTGTAGCTGCCACAAAAAAACATAGTCCAGATGTGCGCGTTTCTGCAACTGTACATAAACAGGGAGATTTAACTCATCAAACAAAAGTAAAACTGGAGGATAAAACAAATGAAAATTAATATTCTAAAAAAAGGTGATTCTGTTCTTAATGTTGACAAGAATTTTATTGCTGTAAGAAGGAAAAACGGAGAAGTTGATATTGTTCCACTTATTGAAGATGAAACAGGACTTAGAGTAAATGTTTCAAAAATTGTAACTATTGGTTATGGAGACAATATTGTAACTGCAAACGTCGGTGATGTAACTGTTATCAATTATCAATAGTTTGAGATAAATAAAAATGGCAAGACCACCTGAACATACAAACGCACAACAAAAATTCAGAAAACAAAATTGTCGTTGTGCGATTTGTGGAACTACAAAAGATACAGAAACTCATCATTTAATTGACTATTCTTTTGGAGGTTCTGCAAATCCAGAAAATTTTATAACACTCTGCCACAAACATCATGTGGCTGCTCATAGAGGAGAAATAACCATTATTGTAGAACAAAAATGAAAAATCTATCTTTCCATCAACCTAACAACTTCATCCTTTGAATCCAGGAAAATCTTTGCAATCTGTGGGTCAAAGTCTGTGCCGCTGCCTTTTTCGATAATTGAAAAGCATTGGTCAAGCGGCATTGCGTCGCGGTAGCAGCGTTTTTGGGAAACAGCATCAAAAACGTCGGCAACTGCCATAATCCGCGCGTGAAGGGGAATCTGTTCGCCGGCAAGTCCTTGTGGGTAGCCTTTTCCGTTGTATTTTTCGTGATGGAATCTTGCAACTTCGTAGGCGATTTTTTCAAATTCTTCGTCTTCCAGATTTTTGAATGTGTCCTTAATAATTTCTCCACCGCAAGCTGCGTGTTTTTTCATAATTGCAAATTCTTCATCCGTAAGTTTTCCCGGTTTTTGCAGAATGTAATCTGGCGTTGCAATTTTTCCAATATCATGTAGCGGAGCCGCATTGCTGACATTCACTAGATAATCCTTGTTCATAATATCTTTGTATTTTTTGTCGTGGCGCATTTTGTGAAGAATCAAGTTCACATAAGCTCTTGTGCGTTTAATGTGTCCGCCGGTGTTGCTGTCGCGGTTTTCAACAAGATTTGCAAAACTTTCAACCATGTTGTCGTTGTACAAAGTAAGTTTTTTAATAGAAGGATTTTCAAATTCAATGTAAATTCCCAAAAGAAGAATTGTAGGGCAGATTGAAGTAAGCAGAATTTCCGGGAAAATAATCTGCAGCGCAAGAATAAGACCCACAATAATCAAAATTGAAACTGTTCCGAATTTCTTTTCTTTTGCAAGATATTTGTGCCTTACTCCAACAAGATACAAAATAACGCCATAATGGGCAAAAAGTGAAACAAAGCAGACTCTTGCGGAAAATCCCATTGAATAAAAAGTGGTTTTTCCCTGAATGTATTCAAGCTGATTAATTCCGGCGGCAATCAGAACAAGCGAAATAATTCCCGGAATCAAAAGCAGCAGATTTTTTAGCTTGTGCGTTTTGCAGAATCCAACAATCTGGTCGAGCATATAAAGCGCGGTCACAATAATTGTTAAATCCATGAAGATTAGAAAAAACAGATGACCGAACTTGTTCACCCAGCTTGGAACAATTTCAAGATGATTTATAGTCCACGCTGTAAAACCGTCAAAAAATACCGCCCACGGGGCAACAATCATAAGAGCATCAAAAAATTTGTTGCAAATAAATTTTGATTTTAAAGTTGCTCTTATGTAAGTTACTACAATATAAAGAATTACAATCAAACAGCCAATCTGCAATTTTACGTATTGCATAAAAAAATCCTCCGTGTATAAACTATTATACTCCGGGTTTTGGATTTTTGCAAAAATCAGACTTCTTTGTAGTATGGGCAAATATCCTCAATATGACGTTAAATCTTCTTTTTAATTTGCCAGCCAGCGGATTTGTGCTTATATTTAAACCATAAATTGCATCAGTTTTTCTTCTTTTGATTTGCAACGGCTTTCCTAATCATTTTTTTGGAGGCTGCCATGAAAAAATCTCTTTTTATTTTTAGTTTTCTTGTTTTTGGGGGAATTATGACATTTGCAAAGGAATATCCGACCGCGGAGCAAACCACGCCCGACGAAATGGGCTGGATGCAAGGCTTTCCGCCGTCGCAGGAAAAAACGCTTCACGCTTCGGACGACTCGTTTTTTGAATTTCCAGCAATTCGCTACAGCGTGAACCACATGAGGGAGTTTTTCCCTACGCGGAATGTTTCGGCAGGCAACGGCAAAAAATACCAATTAAAGACAAAACTTGACCCGGCAATCGGAGACGTAGTTTTTACGCCGTGGAATTCAGACAAGACGATGACTTTTGAAGAATCTCTTGGCGCAAACTACACAGACGGAATCATCGTCATGCACAAGGGGAAAATCGTCTATGAAAAATACCCGGCAGGCTTAAAACCAGATGGACTTCACGCGGCAATGTCTGTGAGCAAGTCGTTTACTGGAACAATCGCTTCTATCCTTGTTGCGGAAGGCAAACTTGAGCCGTCAAAGAAAGTCGTTGAATACATTCCAGAGTTAAAAGATTCCGGCTTTGCGGACGCGACTGTTCAACAAGTTATGGACATGACGACCGCAATCAAGTACAGCGAGGACTATAACGACCCGAACGCGGAAATCTGGGCGTACTCGGCTGCAGGAAACGTTTTCCGCCCGGCAAATTACACAGGTCCGCAGAATTACTACGAATATCTTGCAACGGTAAAAAAACTTTCAGATGAAGAACACGGAGACGCGTTCGGCTACAGAACCGTGAACACCGAGCTTCTCGCCTGGATTTGCTCGCGCGTAACAGGGCAGGGCTTAGCGGATATGGTTTCAGAGATGATTTGGAAGCCTTTAGGCGCGCATTATGACGGCTATTATCAGGTTGACCCGTCTGGAATCGCTTTTGCAGGCGGAGGCTTTGACTTGAATCTAAAGGATATGGCGGCTTTTGGCGAGATGATGAGAAACAGCGGAAGGCTGAATGGCAAACAAGTAATTCCGGCAGCTGCTGTAAACGATATTTCAGTTGGAGGAACTTCCGATGAATACAAGGCTGCGTTTGCAAAAGGCGGCTATCCAAAATTGCAAGGCTGGAGCTATCACAATATGTGGTGGATTACAAACAACTCGCACGGAGCGTACATGGCGCGCGGCGTTCACGGTCAGGCAATCTACATCGACCCAGCGGCGCAAATGGTGATTGCGCGCTTTGCCTCAACTTACTACGCGTCAAACAAGTACATCGATCCGCTTTCAATTCCAGCTTACGAGGCAGTCGCGGAATATCTTTTGAACAAGTAGATTCTGCGCAAGGGATTGTAGCAATGCGTCAGCATTCTGGACTGTGCCAATTGAGCTTTGCGAAATAGGAGCAGTCCAGAATGTAGCGATAGCGGAATTGCGAAAAGCCCGACCTGAAACGAAAGTGAAAGGTTGCGCCCAATAAAAAATATTTTTTTTACAAAAGTATTCTAAAATATTTGTTTTATTTGTGCTAAAATATTCGTATGTATGCGGATTCATTCTTAAATTTTTATCTTACCGTTCAGGAATTTGGGCTGGAGGAAGGAGCGAATATTCTTTCACGGTTTGGCTCGCATGAATGTCTTGCGATTGACACCGGGCTTTTTGCAGATGATATTTGGAAGCGGGCGGAACTTGTTTCAAAATGCCTTGATTTTTTTGACCCGGAAAAAGAATCGAATCTTATCCGCAAAATAAAACAGTCAATCTATTTTTGTGCCGGAGTAATGCAAAATTCTGAGAATATTGAAAAAGGCGAGCAAACCATAGCGCTTCTTGAAAAGAATATAACTGAATTCAGAAATTCTGAAAACGAATTTTCTTCGCATCTGGTGGCAATCGGGCCTTGCGGAATTGACCACGACTGGGAATCTTCTGAAAACGGTGGCCGCACGCACGATTTTTTTGACCGCAGTTCAATCATTGAGGAGCGCAATTTTTTTGAACAGGAACTTCTTCTTGCAAAAAAACTTGATTTGCCGGTGATTGTTCATTCCCGAAAAAGTTTTCAGCATACAATGGATATTTTGCGCGTTGTAAAATGGAACAAAGGCGTAATCCATGGATTTTCGTATTCTTTGTCAGAACTTGAATTTTTCCTGAATATGGGCTGGTACATAAGTTTTGACGGCTCAATAACTTTTTCCGGCAAAAACAAAAATGAAATTGCCGAAATGGTTTCATACGTTCCGCTTAACCGGCTTCTTATTGAGTCAGATTCTCCGTTTTACGCGCCAATTCCTGTAAAGGGCACAGTAAATTCCCCAGAAAACCTAAAATACATTTATGAATACATTGCTTCAAAACGAAAAATGCAAAGTCTAAAGCTGAATGAAAAAATCCAGAACAATATGAAAAAACTGTTCGGCATTGAGCAGTAGTTTTTTCATATATCGGATGGCGAATTTTACAATGAACTCAACGCTTGCTGCAAATCTGCAATCAAATCATTTTTGTCTTCAAGACCGCAAGAAATTCGAATAAGACCGGCAGGAATTCCGGCGGCTTTAAGCTGCTCGTCGTTCATCTGGCGGTGAGTTGAAGTAGCTGGATTCAGGCAGCAAGTTCTTGCATCTGCAACATGAGTTTCAATCGCGCAAATTTTTAGTGCTTTCATAAATTTTTCAGCCGCCGCACGACCGCCTTTCAATTCAAAAGAAACTACACCACAACCGCCGTTCGGAAGATATTTTTTTGCAAGCTCATAATATTTGTTTCCCTTTAAAGTAGGGTAATTCACGCTTTCAACCTGTGGCTGTTTTTCCAGAAATTCTGCAACAGCCTGACCGTTTTCAACATGCCGTGGCATTCTTACCTGCAAAGATTCAAGCCCCAGATTCAAGATAAACGCGTGGAACGGCGACTGTATTGAACCAAAATCTCGCATAAGCTGGCTTGTCGCCTTTGTAATGAACGCACCTTCTTTGCCAAATTTTTCGGCATAAGTGATTCCATGGTAACTTTCATCAGGAGTTGCAAGCCCAGGGAACATATCTTTGTGGGCCATCCAGTCAAATTTTCCGGCATCAATAATTGCTCCGCCAACGCAGGAACCGTGTCCGTCCATATATTTTGTTGTTGAATGAGTAACAATATCCGCGCCCCATTCAATCGGACGGCAATTAATCGGTGTAGGAAAAGTATTGTCAACAATAAGCGGAACATTGTGCGCGTGCGCAACTTTTGCAAATTTTTCAATATCAAGAACTGTAAGCGCCGGATTTGCAATTGTCTCACCGAACATTGCGCGTGTATTTGGCCTAAAAGCCTTGCTCAATTCTTCTTCAGACGCATCTGGATCAACAAAAGTTGAGTCAATTCCCATTTTTTTCAATGTTGTTGAAATAAGATTAAAAGTTCCGCCATAAATACTAGTTGAGGCAACAATATGGCTTCCACATTCACAGATATTAAAAATCGCAAAAAAATTAGCCGCCTGACCAGAAGAAGTCAGCATTGCCGCAGTTCCACCTTCAAGAGCCGCAAGTTTCGCCGCAACAAAATCATTTGTTGGATTCTGAAGTCTTGTGTAAAAATATCCGCTTTTCTGCAAATCAAAAAGCGCTCCCATCTCCTCGCTTGTGTCATATTTAAAAGTTGTAGACTGAATAATCGGAATCTGACGCGGCTCACCATTTTTCGGCTCATAACCAGACTGAATACATTTTGTGTTGATTGATTTTTCCATTTTATAAAATCCTTATTAAACTGATTTTTAAATTATAGAATGAAAAAAAAATAAATGCTATATTATTCATTATGGAAAATCAGTTTGAGCGTATTGAACTTACACTTGGAAAAGAAAAAATCCAGAAACTTCACGATTCTCGCGTAATTGTTTTTGGGCTTGGCGGAGTTGGCAGTTACGTTGTGGAAGCTCTTGTGCGTTCCGGCCTTGGTGCGATTGATATTGTTGACAATGACACTGTTGCCGTTTCAAATATTAACCGTCAGCTTTACGCATTGCATTCAACTGTTGGAAAAAATAAAATTGATGTTGCAGAAGAGCGAATCCATGACATAAATCCAGAATGTTCAGTAACAAAATACAAGACATTTTTTTTGCCGGAAAATTCCAGTCAGTTTGATTTTTCAAAATATGATTACGTTGTGGACTGCATTGACACTGTAAAAGGAAAAATTGAAATAATTCTTTGTGCAAAACAAGCAAAAAAGCCAGTTATAAGCGCAATGGGAGCTGGCAATAAACTAGATCCTACAAAATTTCAGGTTGCGGATATTTCAAAGACTTCAGTTTGTCCGCTTGCCCGCGTCATAAGAAATGAACTGAAAAAACGCCGCATAAAAAATGTAAAATGTGTTTTCAGTACAGAAATAATAACACCGCCAAAAAGTGACTTAGTGCCAAAAAAAATGCCGCAGGCGCAAAATACATCCAGCGGCAAATTCCAAAAACAAACCCCCGGAAGCAACGCATTCGTGCCATCTGTGGCAGGACTTATTATTGCTTCCGAAGTAATAAAAGATTTAATTTCTGGCTAAGCTCTAAAAATCAGATTAAACCTTGAATTTATCAATCTGGCTGCCCATTTCAGAAATGCTCTTGTGAACTTTCTTAGAGATTTCTGTAAGCGCAACACCAGATTCATTGATTTTTGTGGCACCAATGCTCATTTCTTCCATGCTTCCGCTCATCACAGAAGTTGAATCCTGAAGGTTCTTTACCTCGTCAAGGATTGCCTTGTTTCCTTCGGACATTTCCTTAGAAGCGTTTCGAACTTCAATTGTGCTGTCATTCATTGAATGTAAAGCCTGATTAATCTGGATAGAGCCTTCGTTCTGTTCTTCCATTGCGGCTTTAATCTGTCGTACAAGCTGATCTGTTTCTTCAATCTTGCTTGTAACGTCCTGGAATGCCTGGCGAGATTCTGTAGAAGCAGAAACAACGCTGTCAATAAGTTCGCTTATTGATTTAAGCTGTTCACCAATAGTCTTTGACTGCTGGGAAGAAGTTTCTGAAAGTTTTCTGATTTCATCCGCAACAACAGAGAATCCTTTTCCAGCTTCGCCTGCGTGAGCCGCCTCGATAGCCGCGTTCATTGCCAAAAGATTTGTCTGTTCCGCAATATTTGCAATCGCTGCGTTGGCATCAAGCAAAGTCTCGCTCTGATTTTTGATGCGTTCAATCTGTTCATTCACATTTGACTGAAGGTTATATCCGGACTGTGCACTTGTTGAAAGCTGATTGAAAGAATCCGCCATCTTATCCATTGAATGGTTTACTGTTGAAATATTTCCAATCATCTGTTCAACAGCGGCAGAAGCCTGGGTTACACCAGAACTCTGAGTTTCAATCATTTTTTCAAGAGATTCAATGTTTGAGGCAATTTCATTTACCGCACCGGCAGTTCCGCTTACAGAATCAGACTGAGTTCGTATTTGGTTGTGAACTGATTCAATGTTTGCAAGAATTTCTGTGATTGCCGCGCTTGTGTCTTCTGTTGTTGCAACAAGACTTTCATCCGCAAATTCAAGATTTTCCTTTGCTTCTTTCAGGTCTGTCATGATTTCGCGCATATTTCCTGTAAACTTGTTGAATTCTGTTACTACCGCACCAATCTCATCATCTGTTTTTATATCAACTGTCTTTCTAAGGTCAGCATCACCGGAAGCAATTTCTTCAATCGCATCTTTTACTTTTTTAAGCGGCTTGATTATGTAGGCAATTCCAATTCCAAACGCAATGATAAAAATCAAAGCTCCAGCCACAAATGTAATAATCATTATCTTGTTCAGGCTGTTCGCAGTTGATTCAAACTGTGCTTTTGGAATCATAATTCCTGCGCTCCAGTCTGTTGATTTGAATGGTCTGTAAAAACAGATTGACTTGACTCCAGAACTTGGGTCTGTAACAAGTTTTTCTCCAGTCGCATTTTTTGCCATGTTCTGGACAACTTCGCGCATTCCGTTTGTCGCGCTTTCAGAAGCGTTAAGAAGATCTTTTTTTAGGAAATCCTTATCTTTGTGCGCAATTACAACACCGTCCGAGTCAACAACAAATCCGTAGCCGTTTTCGCCAATTGAAATCGTGGAAATTTCATTCTGAATCTTTTCAATTCCAATCATTGCAACAAAAACGCCTTTTATTGAATCATCCAAATCTTTTACAGGAACTGCAATATGAAAAACTGTTGAACCAGTTGATTTTCCCTGAGTAGGATTGTCAATAGCAACATCTTTTCTGCCGGAAACAACATCCTGAAAATACTGGCGGTTTCTTACATCAGTAGTTCCACCGTTTGATGTCCACATTTTTCCGTTCAAGTCTGTGATTGCCGCATAAGAGAACGCTCTGTTTATTTCCTGCTTATTTACAACAAGCTCCTCTGCGATTTCAGAAATATCCTTTTCCTTGAATGACTCTGAATTAGCAATGGCTTTTGCAGTATTTATTCCACCATCAATCCATGTGTCAAGAAATACTTGGATTGCTTCTGTCCTGGTGTTTCCATATTCATCATAAAGCAGATTTACATCTTTCTTTATAAAAGTTGAATTAATAACGCCTTGAATTACAAAAATAGCGCCAAGAATAACAATTGCAAAGAAACCGAATTTCAATGCGATAGAACTTTTTACAGTTTTGTTTTTCATATTTATAGCTCCATTTAATATTTTAATTATAACATTTTTTTTAACACTGACAATATTTTTTAATACTAATTTCAAATCTTCTTAATAAAGTCCTTGCAATTTTAAAAAATAGTGATAGACTTAACATCGATTTAACATAAATTAGGGGTTACATTTTGAAAAATCGTCATTCTATTGCAAGAAAAATGCAATTGCTCGTTGCCATTTCAGTAATAATCAGCAGTGTGGCTGTTACGTTTATTTCAATCACTTTGTTTTCAAACTGTTTCTCAACTTGGATAAAAGGAAATCTTGAGACAACATCAAAGGGCGCTTCCGCAATGCTTAAAGAATGGGAAACCATCCTTGAAAGTTCTGCGAAAGTATTTTCCGCGCAATCAGATTTGCGTCAGGCTCTTGCCTCGAACAATCTTGTTGAGCTGAATAAAATTGTTGATCCTCAGGTTCGAAATATTGATGCGGACTGTATTTTTATTACAGACAAGTCCGGACGCATTGTATATTCTTCTGAAAGCGATGCAATCAACAAAAACGCAAGTTCAATTTCTTGCATAAAATCTGCGCTTGGCGGAAAACAGGATTTTGTGATTCAGGAATTTATGTCCGTTCCGTATGGAATTTTTGTTTCCGAGCCTATTTACGGAAATTTGAATGTAATTGGAACTGTAACAACAGGTTTTGATCTTTCAAAAAATGATTTTATTTCCCAGGTTCAGGAAGATTATGATGTTGAATGTACGCTTTTCCGCGATAAAATCCGAGTTGCAACAACTTTAAAGATGAAGGATGGCTCTTCGCTTGTTGGAACTGAACTCTGGAATAAGGAAATCATAGGCACAGTTCTTGAAAAAGGCGAAACGTTCCACGGAACAAACGTAATCATCGGAAATACATTCCAAAGTATCTATATGCCTATTTCTTCTGCCGGAAATGTTTCTGGAATGTTGTTCGTTGCCAAAAACAGAAATGTTATTTCCCAGACTGCAAGACATATTATGCTCACAACGCTACCGCTTGTGCTTCTTATTGTTGGACTTGCCTTGCTCGTTGCATATATTGTTGTAAAGAAAATTATGAAGCCAATGCTTTCTGTCCGGGAATCATTTATGGAAATTGCGCAGGGACACGCCGATCTTACAAAACGAATCGCGTTGCATCATCATGACGAAATCGGCGATGTTGTAGAAGGTTTTAACGCATTCATTGAAAAACTTCATTCAATTGTTGCTACTGTAAAAAACTCAAATATTGAACTTAAATCTAATGGAGATGACTTGTCGCTCAGCACAGAAAATACGGCAAGCTCAATCACAGAAATCATCGCGAATATCAATAGTATTCACCAGCAGATAACTCACCAGTCAGAAAGCGTAAATCAGACTGCCGGTGCGGTTAATCAGATTTCTTCAAATATTGAATCGCTTGACCATATGATTGAAAATCAGAGCGCAGGTGTAACTCAGGCTTCTGCCGCTGTAGAAGAAATGATTGGAAATATCACTTCCGTAAATGTTTCAATTGATAAGATGGCAAATTCTTTCAATGAACTTCACCAGAATGCGGAAAACGGAATTTCAAAGCAGCAGAATGTAAATGTCCGAATTGAACAGATTCAGGAACAGTCGCAGATGCTTCACGAGGCAAATCTTGCAATTTCAAATATTGCGTCACAGACAAATTTGCTTGCAATGAATGCGGCAATTGAGGCAGCTCACGCAGGCGAGGCTGGAAAAGGATTCTCTGTTGTTGCGGACGAAATCAGAAAACTTTCGGAAACTTCTTCTGAACAGTCAAAGACAATCGGTGAGCAGCTGAAAAATATTGGAACTTCAATTGCAGAAGTAGTAAACGCTTCGGAAGAGACAACTTCCGCATTCACAACGGTTACTCAAAAAATCCAGGAGACAGATATTCTTGTTAACCAGATTAAAGCCGCAATGGAAGAACAGACTGAAGGTTCAAAGCAGATTAGCGAGGCGCTCCATTCAATGAATGACAGCACTTCTGAAGTAAGAGTCGCTTCCCGCGAAATGTCGCAGGGCAGTGAACTTATCCTTAAGGAAATCCACGAGCTTCAGAATTTCAGTTCCGCAATGAACCAGAGCATGGAAGAAATGAGCATTGGAGCTAAAAAGATTGACGAAACCGGCGCTTTGCTTGGAAATATTTCCGGCAAAGTAAAAAATTCAATAGAAAAGATTAGTTCGCAGATTGACCAGTTTAAAGTTTAATGGTTAAAACTCAATAAAATCTTGCTCTAAATCACATTTTTTTCTATAATTATGTGTCATTTGACAAAGACGTTTGCCGCGGCAGGCTCTTTGTCAATTTTTTTTATTACTCGGGGGCTTTCCATGAAAAAATTGGTTTCTGTAATAAGTGCAGGTCTTTTGGTTTTTGCGCTTTTTGGCTGTTCAAAAAAAGTTGAAAAAGGTGAATTCACAGTTCAAAAAGGCAAATTTTTGGTCGGAATGGAAATTGGTTATCCGCCAATGGAATATTTTGCAGAAGACGGAAAAACTCCAACCGGTTTCGATGTTGAACTTTCAAAGGAACTTGCAAAGCGAATGGGTCTTGAAGTTGAATTCATAGACACAGCCTGGGATGGAATTTTTGCAGGATTGAACACAAACCGCTATGATGCAGTAATTTCTGCGGCAACAATCACAGATGAACGAAAAGCCGCTTTTGATTTTTCTCAGCCATATGTTGGAAATGGGCAGGCAATTATTGTCCGCAAAGATTCTCCGCTTACAATCACAAAATTCTCTGATTTGGCAGGATTGAAAGTAGGTTATCAGGCTGAAACATCTTCTGATTTTTACACAAAAAAACATTCTGCAGAACTTGGTTTTACATATATTGAAAACGGTTATGACAAAGTTATGAACGCTTACGATGATCTTCGTCTTAAAAGAATTGATGCGGTTGTAAGCGACACTGTTGTTGCTGTTGATTATCTAGCTCCTGCTGATACTGTATTCAAATCAGTTTGGCTTAGCAATCCGGATGAATTTCTGGGTGTCTGCGTAAAAAAAGGCAATTCGGTTCTTTTGGAAAAAATTGACACTGCAATCTCTGATATGATAGCAGATGGAACAATGAAAGCTTTGTACGAAAAAATATTCGGAATGGATTTGTCCGATTCAATAAAATGAATAAAAAAGGGTCTGCTGTATGAACACATTGCAAAAAATTCTTAGTTGGATTCCGCAGCTTTTAGCAGGTGCGCGGGTTACAATTTCTCTTACATTGGTTTCTGTAATGGCAGGCCTTTTTCTAGGAATAATTCTTGCGCTCGGCTCAATGTCAAAAAGAAAAATTCTGCGCGCATTGAGCAAGGCGTACGTTTTCTTTTTTCGTGGAACTCCACTTTTGATGCAGCTTTATTTTGTTTATTATGGACTTCCAGAAATAAATGAAGCTCTTACAATAAATAATAAATTTCTTGCCGCATTCATCGCATTTTCTTTGAATAGCGGCGCATACTGCAGCGAAATTTTCCGTTCTGCAATTCAGTCTATCGACAAAGGTCAGATGGAAGCCGGAAAAGTTCTTGGCTTAAGCTACATTCAGACAATGCGCCTTATAATAATTCCTCAATCAATAAGAAGATTGGTTCCACCTGTTGGAAACGAATTTATTATGATGTTAAAAGATGCTTCCCTTGTTTCAATTATTGCGCTTGCTGATATTACGAAAGTTACACGAAGCATTCAGTCATCTACAGCGTCTTCGCTTGTTTATATTCCTGCAATGATTCTTTATCTTATAATTACCGCAGTGTTCACATTGCTGTTCCACTGTCTGGAAAAGAAAAATACTTACGAGTAAGGCGGAGGAAACAGAAATGGATATGATTAGGGCAGAAGACATAAAAGTTTCATTCGGAAAACTTGATGTTCTTAAAGGTGTAAGTCTTGCGGTAAAGCCAAAGGAAGTTGTTTGCATTATCGGTCCGAGCGGTGCCGGAAAATCAACATTTTTGCGTGCGTTGAATCATCTTGAGCACATAAATAATGGTTCTATCTACATTGAAGACAGACTTTTGACCCAATATAAGGATGGCGTAAGAAAACTGAAAATTTCTTCAAAGGAACGCCGTGATATTCTTTTGGAAGTTGGAATGGTTTTCCAGCGTTTCAATCTTTTTCCTCACAAAACAGCTTTGCAGAACACAATGATTGCTCCTATGCATGTTCTGGGCAAATCAAAAGAAGAAGCGGAAAAAAAAGGAATTGAACTTTTGAACCGCGTTGGTCTTGGAGACAAACTTAACGCGTATCCTGGAAATCTTTCCGGCGGACAGCAGCAGCGTGTAGCTATTGCCAGAGCGCTTGCAATGGAACCAAAAACGATTCTTTTTGATGAACCAACTTCTGCACTTGATCCAGAGCTTGTTGGTGAAGTTTTAGCTGTTATGAAGCAGCTGGCCAGCGATGGAATGACAATGGTTGTTGTAACGCATGAAATGGGATTTGCCCGCGAAGTTGCCGACCGCGTAATTTTTATGGAAGACGGCAAAATCGGGGCAGAAGGAACTCCAGAGCAGATTTTTGTAAATCCTCAAAACGAGCGCCTTCAGCAGTTCCTTAAAGCTGTGCTTTAATATTTTTCATTTTACAAAAGTATATCCAGCTTCTGTAATTGCTTTTTCAAATTCAGAATCTGGAATATCTTTTGTAAGTTTTACAACAACCTGCTTTTTTTCGTGATCTGCAGTTGCTTCCTGAACACCGTCAAGTTTTTCAAGCGCTTCTTTTACGTGTTTTTCACAATGACTGCACATCATTCCTTCAACTTTTAATGTTTTTTCTGACACATTTGCTCCTATTTTATTTTGAACAGAATTTTTGATTTTTCTGTCGTATTTTGCATTTCTGATATTTATTAAATTCAATCTTAGTGCATTTGTAACAACGCAAAAACTTGAAAGGCTCATTGCCGCCGCACCAAACATAGGATTCATGCTAAGTCCGAACGCATGGTAATAAACTCCGGCCGCAATCGGAATTAATATAATATTGTAGAAAAACGCCCAAAACAGATTTTCGTGTATATTTTTTAACGTTTTTCGACTAAGACGGATTGCCACCGGAACGTCCAGAAGCGAACTTTTTACAAGCACAACATTTGCCGCATCCAACGCAACATCAGTTCCTGCGCCAACCGCCATTCCTGTGTCCGCAATGGTAAGGGCAGGGGCATCATTTATTCCGTCGCCAACCATACAAGTTTTTCTGGCTTTTTTGAATTCTTTTACAATTTTTTCTTTTCCGTCAGGAAGAACACCGGCAATAACTTGATCAACTCCAGCTTTTTTACCGATTGCATTCGCAGTTTTTTCATTGTCGCCAGTAAGAAGCACAACTTTGATTCCCATATTTTTTAGTTCAGAAATCGCTTTTGCGCTGTCATCTTTTATAACATCTGAAACTGCAATAATTCCAAGAAATTTTTCATTTTCAGCAAAGAAAAGGGGAGTTTTTCCTTCTTCTGAAAGTTTTTCCGCCTGTTCCAGAATGTTTTTATCAATTGAATTTGGAGCAATTTTTTCTATATAGTTTAAATTTCCGCCAAAAAGATTTGTTCCGTCCATTTTTGCAGTAAGTCCGTTTCCCGGCACAGAAGAAAAATCTGTTACATTTTTTGTCTTTATTCCATTTTCCTGCGCTTTTTTCAGAACGGCTTTGCTTAACGGATGCTCGCTTTTTGCTTCAAGGCTTGCAGCTTTTTCAATAAGCTCATTTTCAGTGATTTGATTTGGAATTACATCTGTAACCAGAGGTTCGCCTTTTGTTACTGTTCCGGTTTTATCCAAAACAACGATTTGAGTTTTTCCAGTTTCCTCAAGACTTTCAGAGGTTTTAAAAAGAATTCCATTTTTTGCACCAACTCCGTTTCCAACCATAATCGCCACAGGAGTTGCAAGCCCAAGCGCACAAGGGCAACTTACAACAAGAACAGAAATTGCTCTTCCCAGGCTGAAAGAAAATTCTGAACCGACCAAAAGCCAAATCACAAAAGTTATTAAAGAAATTGCAAGTACCGCCGGCACAAAAACGCCGGAAACTTTGTCTGCGATTTTTGCAATCGGGGCTTTTGTTGTGGCGGAATCGCTTACCATTTGAATAATCTGGGAAAGCGTTGTGTCTTCGCCAATTCTTGTCGCCTGACATTTTATAAAACCGCTCTGGTTTATTGTTCCAGCAGAAACTTCGTCACCAACAGTTTTGTCTACAGGAATTGATTCTCCGGTAAGAGCAGATTCGTTTATCGCGGTGTTTCCTTCAATGATTTTTCCATCAACAGGAATATTTTCGCCCGGCCTAACAACAAAAATATCATCAATTTTTACTTCTTCAATTAAAACTTCAGTTTCTTTTCCGCTCCGAATCAATGTTGCGGTTTTTGGTGCAAGTTTCATCAGACTTTCCAGCGCATTCGTTGTTTTTCCCTTTGAGATTGCCTCAAGCAGTTTCCCAACTGTAATCAATGTTACAATCATCGCCACGCTTTCAAAATACAAGTTGTGCATGTAAAACATTGATTTCTCGGCATTTCCAGCCAAAGCTGAATCCGTCATTGCAAAAAGCAGAAATGTGCTGTACAAAAACGAAATTCCAGAGCCCATTGCAACCAGCGTGTCCATATTGGGTGCTCCATGAAAAAGACTTTTAAAGCCGTTCACAAAGAATTTTTTGTTAATCAGCATGATTGCAAACGCCAGAATCATTTCTACAAGTCCCATTGCAACATGATTTCCGCCATTTTTCATGAACCATGCAGGAATCGGCCAGTTCCACATAACATGTCCCATGGTCAGATACATAAGAACTAGCAGAAGCCCTGCTGACCAGGCGAGCCGCTTTTTTAAAACAGGAGTTTCTTTATCACGCAAAAGATTTTTTTCAACGTTTACCCTTGATGAAGAGGTTGAAGATTTTTCCGCGGACTTTGATTTTCCAGATTTTTTTTCTATTTTTTCAGCATCGTAACCTGCATTTTTAACCGCAGCCACAATTTCTTCCGCAGAAGCCGTTCCTTCAACGCCCATGGAATTTGTTAAAAGACTTACCGCGCAGCTAGTTACTCCAGGAACTTTTGAAACAGCTTTTTCAACACGCGCAACACAAGCCGCACAACTCATTCCTGAAACAGAATATCTTTCCATAAAAGCCTCCAAGAAACAAAAATTTTCATCAGTCTTAACATGGCGAATTGACGCACTTTTTCTTCCCGCTTATTCAATTTATAGATTCAGAAAAAAAACTCAACATTCAAACTATTAATTTATTTCATCATTTTTTGCAAAGTATGAACCAATTCGTCAACAACTTCCATTTTTCCAGCTTTTATATTGTCAACAACGCAAGTATGGATGTGGCTTGAAAGCAATTCCTTCCCAAAGGAATTCAAGGCCGCATTCGCTGCGGAAACCTGAATCAAAATATCCGGACAATACGCATCATTTTCGAGCATTCGCTTAATTCCGTTGATTTGCCCCTCAATTCTGCTGAGCCTATTCATGAGTGACTTGAATTCTTGCGAACTTCGTTCCTTTTTTTTATATCCACAGCAACATTTTTCACATTTTACTTCTGTTTCAACTTTATTTTCCATTTGATTTTTTAAATAATCCTCGTGTAAATAAAATATACCCACGTGGGGTATAAAGTCAAGAGAATTTTATTTTTTGGTTATCTCAAATGAATCAGAACACAAACTGAACCAAAATCATGTAAATTGCAGTTCCGCCGGCAATCGCAATCATCATATTTTTTTTAGAGATGATATACAAAATTGTTGTTGCGGCAATTCCTATAAATTCCGGGATTCCATGAGTTCCGGCAAAAATATTCACGCCTTTCAAGCAATAGACAACCAGCATGGCAAAAATTGCCGACGGAAGAGCTTTTCCCAGATAACGAATATATTCTGGCACAGGTTTTGAACTTCTAAAAATAATAAACGGCAAAAATCGAGTAAGCAAAGTGCCTGCCGCACAAATTCCAATTATAATCGCACGTTGAAAAAAAGGCATTTCTGTCATTCAAGTTCTCCAAATTTCTCAATAGGTTTTTTGAATGTCGAAAGAAGCAGAAGAATGCAGACCATTGCAGGAACCATAAAAGCATTTTTTCCAAAAATCAAAAGGCATGCCAGCGTTGAAGCAAAACCGATTAGGGCAGAGTAGTGTTTTTTTTCTTTTAAAAGCCGATCAACAAAAATGACTGTAAACATTGCCGTAAGAACAAAATCCAAACCTTTTGTGTTGAATGTAATCAGCGAACCAAAAATTCCACCCATTGTCGCGCCAAAAACCCAATAAAACTGATTCAACAGTGAAATCCAAAAATAGAACCAGCCTTTATCAACTCCATCTGGAATTTCCGCGGTATAATTTACAGAAAAAGTTTCATCGCACATCGCATAAATAAGATAGAATTTTTTCCAGCCAAGACCTTTGAATTTTTCGAGCATAGAAATTCCATAAAAAAGATGTCGTGCCTGAACCATCAGCGTAATAAGAAGAGCCTGAAGAGGCGCAAAAGGCGAGAGCAGCATTGTTACTGTAATAAATTCCAAAGAGCTGCCAAAAATCAAAATCGCCATTGCAAAAGGATACCAGAAACTGAATCCCGAAACATTCATGTAAAGTCCGTAGGCAAATCCCAAAAACAAAAATCCTGCCAAAATTGGAATTGTATGCGGAAAAGCCATTTTTAAAGCCAGTAAAACTTTGTCAGTTCGCATGATGATATTTTATAAATATTCAGAATTCAGGGCAATAACATTTTTTAATAATAATTAAAAGCTACAGAGTTTTCACATATTTTGCGGCACAGACAGCGGCAACAGCGCCATCACTTGCGGCAGTGATAATCTGTCGTAACGGTTTTGAACGTACATCTCCGGCAATAAAAAGCCCCGGTACAGAAGTCGCCATTTTCTCATCTGTGATTATGTAGCCATTTTCATCTTTTTTTAAAGTTTCCAGCAGAGAAGTGCGAGGTTCCATTCCAACAAAGATAAAGACTGCATCTGTTTCCAGCAAAGAAATTTGCTTTGTATCAACATTTTCTATATTGATTCCAGAAACTCTTTCTTTCCCAAGAATTTCTTTTGCAATAAAATTAAAGTGAACATCTATTTTTGGATTTGAAAAGATTTTTTCTGCAACAGCTTTTGTCGCTCTTAGCTCATTTCTGCGATGAATCAAATCAACGTGGGAAGCAATATTTGCAAGATACAACGCCTCTGAACATGCACTGTCGCCACCGCCAACCACAACAACTCTCTTGTTCTTAAAAAAAGGTCCGTCGCAAACCGCACAATAAGAAACTCCCGCGCCGGCAAACTGTTCTTCGCCAGGAATTCCAAGTTTGCTGTGCGCCGCTCCAGTCGCATAGATTACAGATTTTGCCACAAATTCAGTTTTTCCAGTTTTTACAAAAAACAGATTATCTTTTTTATCAATGGAAAGAATTTCTGAATAAATAATTTTTGCACCGAAAGATTCTGCCTGTTTCATAAGATTTTCAATCAGTTTAGTTCCGTTTTCAGCCGGAAAAATGCCAGGATAATTTTCAAGATTGTAAATTTCAAGAACTTGACCGCCACCGCCAGCATCTATAACAACAGAATCCATTCCAGAACGAGAAGCGTAAAGTCCGGCAGAAAGCCCGGCAACTCCACCGCCAATAATTACAATATCTTTACTTTCCATATATTAAATATATTAATTTTTTTCCAAAAATCCAATAAAAACTGTCAAAACCTTTTCTTTTTTAGGATTTTTTATATAATTGATGAAAAAAAAGAAGGGAAAAATGGAATTTTCATTAAACGACATAAAATCTCAATTCAGCAATTTGTTAAATTCTTTTTTAGAAGAATTTCCTCAGGAACACGGTTCAATCTTTGTAATCGGCTGTTCTTCCAGCGAAATAAACGGCGGAAAAATAGGCAAGAATTCTTCTGAAGAAATCGGGAAGGTCATTTTCCAGGTTGCAAACGAAATTCTTTCTTCAAAAAATATTTATCTTGCCTGTCAATGCTGCGAACATTTAAATCGTGCGCTTGTTGTTGAAAAAGACTGTGCGCAAAAATTCGGTTATGAGCCAGTTTCTGTTGTTCCTTGGGTTCACGGTGGAGGTTCTTTCGCGACTGCGGCTTACCATGGATTTAAAAATCCAGTTGTTGTTGAACATATAAAAGCCTCTGCAGGAATTGACATTGGCGACACACTGATTGGAATGCATTTAAAAGATGTCGCAGTTCCTTTTCATCCAGAACAGAATTCTGTAGGAAATGCCCATGTTGTTGCGGCTTGGTGCAGACCAAAACTGATTGGCGGTGAACGGGCAAGATACGAATAGCAATATCTAAAAGAGGGAAAGTGCAAGGCAAATCTGAAAAAAGTTTTGTCTTATTTCGTTGATAGACAGAATACGCATTATAGGATGTTAAAAAACGCAGATTTTTCTGTGTCCGTCAATTTTGGGCCCCCTGGGGCACCCATCCAGACACCTTTGGGGTTCAAAAGACGTGATTTTTATGTTCCAAGGCAAGAGTTGTTTCCAGTCATCTTCAGTCCAGCCGTCAGTATCTGCGGCTTGTTCAAAAATACA
>ONHK01000012.1 GCA_900317625.1 uncultured Treponema sp. | reverse complement strand
ACTTCGCCTTAAATGATGGAATCAACAAGCTGTTCTTCAATGCGAGCGCGGCAGCCCTTGAGAAAAATCTTGAAATAAAGGGCTTCTTGGGTTATCTTTGTAGCGGAAAGCCTTCCGACACTTTCACAGAGGACATCGAGCAGCGCGTCGAGAGGCTCAAAATTAACGAGATTTTCAGGAGCGACTATATGATGGATGCACTGCCACTTCACGACGCAAGAAAAGCCGGTCTAAAGGAAGGTCGTTTAGAAGGCGAACGGAATGCGAAATTTGAAACTGCAAGAAATCTTCTAAAGAAAAATATTTCAGTAGAAATAATTACTGAATGTACCGGACTTTCAACTGATGAGGTACTAAAAATCAAGAAAGAGATTTAGTTATATCAGTTTATCAGTTTAAAAATAAAAAGGCTCTGAAAACTTTTTAGTTCAGAGCCTTTTTGATTTCTATCTTATTTCAAGTTTTTTTTACAAAAAACTTGCAGAATTTTTTGTGATTCACTTCCGATTCTGAAATATTTTTGCGTTAACTATGTAGGAGCAAAAATATGCAGAAAGAATCAAAATACACACTCAAACCCTATGATGAGCTGTTTTTCACAGATGACTTCTTTTTTACCAATGCCTGGACGACCCGCTCGGCGGCGGAAAGCCCGTCTACAACTTTGTTACAAAAGAGGCGGAGGGCGAACTGATTATGAATGACAGAATCCACAAAGTAATCTATAATGCAAGCAGCTTCGAGAAGGCTGAGAACCCGGATGTGCGTGCGTTCCTTGAGTTCATCAAGAGGCGTTTTGCAACCGACCGGCTGACAAAAGAGATCCAGAGCGCAGTCGACTCATGCAAGAATCACCAGAAATGGAGGGCAGAATATATGCTGTGGAAAGACCAGATACGCGAATGGAAAGACGAGGCACGGGAAGATGGACTTGCAGAAGGTGCTCGAACCAAAGCCATTGAAACTGCAAAAAATATGCTTGAAAATAAACTTTCGACAGATTTAATTGTTAAATGCACAGGGCTTTCTCTTGATGAAGTCTTAAACTTAAAAAATAATAAAGCATAACTGCTCAAACCACTAATTTTGCAAGAAAAAACAAAATGTTTCCACGAACAGAAAATATTTTTCTAATCCGTGGAAACGTTCAAGTTCAGAAAATCAAAGCAAAGTGAATTATTTTAGCTGAGCGGTTTCGATGTAACCAGAACCGGTTTCAGAAATTCCATAAGCTAAAACAGGGTTCACAGTACCATTTCCACCGGCAATTCCATTCTTAACACCTGCATATTCAGTTCCTGTACCAGTTGAAGAATATAGTCTTGGAATTTCACGAATTTCACCTTTTATGTGACCATTTTGAGCAGATTGATACTTATAAAGACCTATATTTATATCATCCCGCAAAACTTCACTAGAAGTTGGCAACATTATTGATTCCCACGCACCTGTATATCTATTATTTTCATCAACACCAGGTTTTGGTCCATTTGAAATATCAGTATCTACAAGATATGCGTACTTAGGATAAATCATAGAATTCATCCAATAACCGATATATGGAATATTATTTCCATTGCTGTCTTTTGCAATTTCCATTGTTATATACTGACCTGTTGAACCATACGAATCAACTTTTACAAGATTTTTTGTTTCATCGAAAGTTGTATTATAAGAATCAAGGTATGCGTAATACAATGAGCCGGCATTTTTTCGACTATATGCAGCAATATGAATATGATTGTCATCATCAACAGCAATTGCACAAGATTCGCCAGCTGTACCCTTTAATATTGCAACAGGAGTAGCCCATTCAGTGCTTACAGCACCGTTGGAATTTCTTTTTCCAGCATTTGTCAAAGGATTTGTAATATAGCTATACCACAAATTCTTGTTTATTGCGTCATACCATACAGCAACTACAACATCAGAATTACCATCTGAAGAAGGAACTGCCGCAATTGAGTAATATGTTCCAGGCTTTGCATTTGAATTACCATTTGCACCCGAATCAACTGTTGAAACGATGGATGTTGTTGCATAATTTGGATTATAGGCATTCAAAGTACTTACACATGATTCATTATATGCATCATCAGCAAAATCACCAAAACTAAAACTAGCTTTTTTGAAGCTAAAATTCTCTAGATTTACTTTATCAGACCACCCCGAACCGTAACTCCAACTTGTATCATATTGTCCAGCCTTAAACTTTAATTCACCTAAAGTATTATCATAATACATCATGTAAAGATTTGTAAGATTTGTATTATCAGAAGGAACTACAGTTGCAAACTGAGAACAATCACCTTTTGCAAATCGATACACATTAGAAGCATAAGTTCCATTTCTTGCAAGTCCTAAATACTCTAATCTTAACCTACGATAGTTTGTATAACCAGAAAAACTATCGGCACTTGCGCTTTGATCTGAAATAATTCCCCATTTACTTGAAATCAAACCAAATCTTCCAACTTTCTTATTCGGCGTATAAGTATCAGTACCTCCGTTTGTTCCAAACATAGTTCCTTTACTGTCATAAGTGAATCCTATTTGGTTTACTCCTGTCCAATCTGTAATCCAAGTTTGATAAGAACTATTCGTTCCATTTGGATAACTTGCCAAGTCCTGACTATGAGCAAATGCGAACCCCAACATTCCATTCGCTGGGTTTACGTGCATTACAACTTCGCTTAATTCTCCAGATTCCGCAATTGCCGCTTTAGAGTTAATTTCCCAAATTGCAATTTCAACATCATCAGTCAAAAGATTGTTGTTCTGATTATTTGGCTGACAGTTATAATCTCCATTTGCCGCATTGTTGTTTTTATTGTTTAAACTTTCAATATTATTTACAGAAACAGAAATCTTTCCTGACTTTGCGCTTGCAGGAACTGTAACTGAACTATCATTAGCAAGAGTTCCTGTAGCAGTTGTATCACTGGCAAATGTTACAATTCCACCTGTCAAATTGAATCCATTTACAATAATAGTTTCTGCATTTACAGAACCGGTAGTTGTCTGCCTATAATAATAAACTGGATATTTTCCAAGGGCTGTTCTTCCATAAACAGATGGATTTGTAACTTCCAAATCTGTAAGCATTGTATCAAGTCCTGTAATATATGGCACAACATCCATTCTATATGCAGAACTTGTTACCGCACTTTGTTTTCCTGCCTCTGTTCTTGCAACATAGTCAAGATTTGCATTTATCTTACCGCGGTCAACAGCAGTTGCTGTAATAGAAACATCTGGAACTGCGACATTTTTTATCATTGCAGTATCAACAAGTACAGTCCACTTTATTTCGTGTCCATTATTGCCAAAACTTGTGTTTTCAATTTCTGCCGCAAATCCATCTGTCGCCAAATCACCGTTTAATTTCCAAGCCCAGCCATTTGTTGCACTATAAGAATATTCGCCTACAAGTTTATCTGTAAAAAGTCCTGGAATTGTCATACGCAACTCTTTTATCATTGCATTATCACTTGCAGTTCCTTCAATTTTTATTTTTCCAGAAACTTTTGGATCTCGGTCATATATTCCTGTGTTTGTTGCAGAGAATGTTTCTGTTGGCAAATCTGATTCAAGCTCAATATGACCTTGCGCAACTCCATCAACATAATAAACACTGTTATCTGTTACATTATTCCAATAGAATGGATTGATTGTAACAACAGGACTTTCTTCATCATAAATATCAACATTTGTGTAAATAACAAGTTCTGCCTTGTTTGAATCTTTTCCAGGTGTTGCACCATCTGTATAATCCCACAATGCAATATTGAATACTGTATTTGCTCCATCAGTAAGATTATTAGAAATCATATCTTTTAAAGAAATTACAATATCATTCAAATTTGTTCCTGATTTTTCAGAACGAACAGTATCTCCTGTTGAATGAACATTTGAAAGGCGAACAACATCATTTACTGTATAAATTGTTGAATTTCCACGAGTTACATTATAATTATAACCAATACCATGGTTACCACCTACAATTTCAGGGCGAACACAGAAATTTCCTTTTATGTTGATAACATCATCATAATTTCCAGAGTCGTTCTTAGAAAGAGGAATAGTAACTTTATCCGCAATTTGATTTGCAGTTATATAACCATTTCTGATTCCACCATTATTTAATGCTGTGTAAATCATTGAATATGATTTTACCATTTCATCATCAGAAACAGTTCCATCATTATTATCATCACTTCCGAACATAACACCGGCAATTCTAGGCGCATTATTGCTTACTGTACCTGAATACGTTTTTACTTCAGAAGAATTTCCTGCCTCATCAAATGCAACAAGATTTATTTCTATAGAACCGTCCAAAATCAGAGAACTGTTTATAGATGCAGACCACTTCCATGTTGTTCCGCTCTGGCTTACACCTTCTACCATCTGATCTCCATCACCGTTTGTAGTCGGATCATCAGAAAGAGTAAAATCGAAAGCATTTGTTGTTCCATTTTCAATTGAAGTATTGTCAATTACTTGTGCAACCGCAAAATAAGCCGTTGTTGTAGAAGAATTTACCGCAGGAACAGTTTTCAATGTTACAGTTTTTGCATTGTAATCAACTGATTTTATTACATAATCAATATCATCAATTCGGCAAAGTCCACCTGCACGAATGTAATTTTTGTAATTTTCAGGAAGTTCATTTAATTCAATTTTTCCAGAATCTGAATTATACTTAAATGTTCGTTCTTGCCAATAAATTCCACCTTTGTTTACTAGATCTGAAAGTTCCAATGCATTTTCCATACCAGAATCACCACTAGAAAGCATTGGATCTACAACATAATTTTTGCCATTCAAAGTACGAGTAAAGAAAAGTATTACACGACTAAAGCCACTCTGATTTGCACCAGAAGATGTGTCTGTTTTTTCTTCCACAGTTCCATTTATTGTGTATGTGCCATTGTTCTGAACAATTTTCAATCCAGATTTTTCAAGCTCATTTTTATAACTTGCATCCGTAGCTTTTAGTTCAGGGGCTTTGTTGTCATATTGAAATTCAAAAATAGCTTCAGCAGTTTTATCACCATTAGCCTCCACTGCATAGATTCTATATTTTAATTTTCCAAAATTTGAATCATCTTTTCCAATAGGAATACTGAAACTGTAATTGTTAACAGAAGTCGAATTGCTTAAAGCTTTTACGTAGCTAGACTTTTTCAAATCAATTGATTTTGTAACATTGTCGGAATAATCAGCCCAAGTAAGCTCTTCAATACCAGAATCATCTTCCACTGATCCAGTCAAATACCAAGCTCCACTTATCCACATATTGTTTTCAAATTTCTGCTTACGAGCAATTTCGCTCCAGTTACCATCTTTATACTGAACTAAATACAATTCTTCTGTTCCTCCAATTACTGGAGAGTTCGGATCAAGAACAAATGGAACAACAACAGATTCACTTAATTTTCCAGAACTTGAATAAGCCCAAACCCGAATCGCCATATTTCTGTTAGAAGTTGTATTAAATTCTCTATTCGCATTTATTGTAAGGTTCCAGCTAGCCGTTGAACCCTTTGCAAGAATTGCATTTCCAATTTCAGAAATTCCAGTTGAAACAATACCATATTCTGATATATTCGCATCTTCTAAAACAGATTCAAGTTTTATTTGCCAGTTTTCATCAAATCCTCTTGTCTCACTATAGTCAGGATCTATTTGAATCCAAACAGAATCAACAGTCACAGAACTTGAACCTATTTTTGTTGAACCTGTAATACGGATTGTTCCACCAACAGAAGTTTCTTGATCTGTTTTTGCCTCTGGATAAGAAACAGAAACAACAGGTTGATCACCCTGAGGATTTACATTTAAATAGATACCTGTAGGAATACTTACATTCCCTAATGAATCCTCGCCATAAAGCCAAATATATATATCTTTTGGTTTGGCCTCTTTATCAGCACTTGAAGGAGTAAAAAGTTTGTCATAATACTTATTCAAAGTTCCTTCATGTGCATAATAATCAATATTTCCACTGACATTATTTCTTGAATTAAATATAATTGACCAAGAACCAGTAGATGTATATTTATCAATTTCTTCCCACTTAGTTTTTTCCGCAGAATCATTTCCAAAATTTGCAGCTGGTACATCTGAAGAATCTGTTACTTTAAAATATAATTTTTCGCAGTCATCTGATATTCCTCGTAGATTCAATGGTTCACTTCCGTAAACACCAGCACCATTTTTGTGGCTACTTATTTCAATAACAGGAGGTTTATTATCAATTTGAACAGAAAGTTTTACCTGATTAGAGCGGTCTGCCTTATCTTTTGCCACAGCAATCAAATTTGCAGAACCATTTGAATAACCAGAACTTACATCAAATTCAAACACGCAGATTTTACTTTCAGGTGAATCAGTTTTTTCAACAATAACAGTTTTTACTGGTTCACCGGCTGATACTCCTGCAAGAGTAGCTGTTACTGATGCAATTCCACTGGAATCAGAAGAATCAATAAGCCAATACAAATATTTCTTTTTTCCACCTACCGCAGAAAGTCCTGTTTCAAGTTTCCAATCAGAACTTGTTGCATAATTTTTGATTTCTTCATCAGTAAATGTCTTTTTTTCTTCTGCCAAAATATAATAAGTTGAACCAACCGCAGGATCTTTTGTATCTATCTGTAAATACAAATTTGTATCTGCAGAAGAATAAACTCCATTTTCTTTATAACCAAGTTTATTTGCAGAAGAATCAATAAGTTTTGGAGACTTAAGCATATTTTCGCTTCCAATAGAAGAAACAAATTCCGCCTTTTCTGCATCAATAACTTTAAATTTCAAAGTATGTTTACTATCAATAGAGCCATTATCATCTTTTTTGAATTCGTAAGTCCATGCTCCACCGTCATAAAGATTATCTGACCAATTTTCTCCATCATCTTCAGAAATATACAGTCCAAGAACGCCATCATCATCCGTTACTGTTCCATAAAGAGTTTCCTGTTTATGCATCTTGAAATTTACAGAAGTCATATTTTTTATATTGAGATTTGTAAATTTTATTTCTGGACGGTCAGAATCCTGATCAATTGTCACTGTCTTTACAGCATTTGCTGTATTTCCCGCAGTATCTTCTGCAATAGCATAGAAAACTATAGAAGAATTATCATTAAAATCTTTTGTATTAAATCCAGAAATCTCCCAATTGTACGCTTCTGCCCCAATAAATTCTTTTATCTTTGTGTAACTACCAGTATAATTTCCTGAGACAACTGTATAATCTTCTGCATCACCTGACAAAAGTTTTGTTCTGTAAACAGTCACCTTTGAAAGACCTGAATTATCTTTCGCTATACCAGAAATTGACATAGTTCCATTAACCACTGACGCGGCTGGATTTACAATTGTTATTGTCGGCGGAGTATTATCAAAAGTAAGAGTAAGTTTACCTGTAGATTTATTTCCTACAGCATCCGCTAATTCAACAGAAAGTTCCGCAGAATCTCCTTTTTGGATTTTTCCCATGTCATCAGCAGAAAAATTTCCAGTTATATAATAATTATCTTCAGAATCTTTTTGCATCGTTGGATTTTGAGTTGGAATTGCCACATCCTCGTTCGATTTTGAAACAAGAGAAACAGTTGCTTTAGAACCTTCTATAATTCCAGAAAGCTCATCAGAAACTTTTATTTTGTAGGTTTGCGGAACTTTATTAGAAAGCATTGCAGAAACATCTGGACTTTCAAATGCAATAATCGGTCCTGTCTTATCAACATTCCATGTCAAAGCATCTGTTGTGTAATAAGTCACATTTCCTGCATTATCTTCAACTTTGACATTGATATAATTTGTTCCTTCCTGCAAAGAAAGTTTTCTTGAATATTTATTTGCGCCAGAATCTTTTGTTAATGGAGAATCAATTGATGCCGCAGAAATTCCATCACCTAACTTTTCAGAAGAAATCATATAGTAAACACCCAAAATTCCACTACCGGAATCGCTTGGGGTTACAGATAAAGTTGGAGAGGCACTTGAATTATATCCATTAAAACTTGTATTAGAATCCGGAGCTAAAGTTGGTGCACCAATTGTTGGATTTTCAGTATCTATTGTAATCACATATTGATTTGTTATTGATTGCCCAGAAATATCTGTTGCAACCACAGAAATTTTATAAGTTCCATCTGCAAGATATTTTTCTTGAGAAGAATTTCCAGTTCCAATAAAATATTCTAAAGAAGTTACATCTGTAGCAATCCCAATAGTTTCCTTAAGATGCCAATTTTCAGAAGTTCCAGAATCTTTTACCGCAGAAATTTGAACAGTATTTAATTTATAATCATCAGAAGTTGATATTTCTAATTTTATCTTGTTTACAGAACCATTTAAATATCCTGAATAGTTATTATCAAGAGAGATTTCCTCCCCAATCTCTGAATCTTTTGCGAATTTTGTGATTTTTGCAGAATCAATCTTTGGAACTTTACCATCATATTTGAACGTTTTTTCAATTATTTCAGATTTATTTCCATAAATATCAAAAGCAATCAAATAAAGTTTATTATTTTCTCCTGAATCCAAATTAAAATCAGCAATTTTCCAACTTGTAGTACCAGGCAATTTTTTCCAAGGTTCAGAAACATTAAATGAACCATCTGACTTTAAAGTCGGAACATTTTCGCTTGAAGAAGTTGAATAGAAAACAGCTTTTACACCATTTTCATCAGTTGCAGTTCCATTTACAACAATTTTATTACTAGAAGTTGTAATCCATTCTTTTTCATCAGGAGAAATAATCTCTACAGTTGGCGAAGTTGTATCAAGAACAATAGTCCGTTTTACTGTTGAAATCTTATCGTTCGCATCTTTTGCTGTAATTTCATAAATATATGTTCCATCCGGCTGAGGATTTTTTGTTTCTCCAGATTTTTCAAAAATTGTTATAGAACCATTGCCTTCATTATAATTATTTTCATAATCCTCTGAAATTTTTAATTCCACCTGATTTCCATCTGAATCATTTTTATAAACTTTTACTTCAGGGGCTTCTGATGACAATTTAAATGTATCTTTTACTGAATATTCAAAAATGTACGGCTTTTTCGTAATTGGTAAAGCATTATTATTTTCAATATTCTTTTTATCATCAGCAGATTCTTCTATATAGTATTTTGTTTTTATTTCAGGAACATTTAAATCCACATTGAATTTATAAGACTTCTTTTCTGCTGCATTCTTTGCAATATCAAAAGCAATTACATAAAGTTCATATTCACCTTCGCTAAATTCAGCAGTCGTTCCTTCTTCAAAACTCTGAGTAAAATTCCAACTTCCTGAAACACCTGAAAGTTTTTGCCAGATTCCAGCCTCTTCTGCCTCTTTTTCAGAAGTTGGAATTACGGGAGCCTCAGTTGTTCCACTATTTTTTTGCAGATAATACCAACGGGAACTCATTCCACTTGGATTGTTGCCAGGATCTTCTGTAACACCAGAAAATTTGAACATTTTATCTTCTATAAGATTTTTTTCAGTTGTAATTTCTATAGTCGGACTTGTGTTGTCAATGTAAAAGTCCAGATATGCAAGGCTTTCCCGCCCTTTCATATCAACAATTTTGTAAGAATGTTTATACGCAGAAGTTGATTCATCAAAATTTAATCCATCAAGAGAAAATTCATCAGACCAAGTTCCTGTTTGGCTATTTTCAGCAGGTTGATTTGCAATTGAATTCCACTTTGTTTTATCTTTTTCATCTTGACTATAAATTTTCATTCCTGCCAATCCAGAATAAGTTCCTGTTACAGAAATTGTTCCGCCATTTTTTCCAAAATATTTTCCATTTGCACTTTCATTTACAACAATAGACGGTTTTCCAGTGTCTACCATAAAATAGAATTTGCATTGATCATTCTGTAATTCACTTTCAGTATCTTTTACAATAATTTCAACAGAATATGTTCCAACATCAGAAGGAACTTCAAAACTTAGCGGATAAGGATTAGAAGTTATATTAGTTTCAGTCAATTCTATTGATTTTTCGTTAAGTAAATTGCCTGTTTCATCATAAACATTTACTTTTATATTTTTTATTCCGTCATCATCCGATATTGTCGCATTTATAGGAGCACCAGAAAGGAACAAATTCTTTTTTCCGCCAGTTGGATAACTGCCAGTATAATCTTCGCCTGATTCCGCATCTTTTAAAACTGCATTTGTCAATTTTACAATTGGTTTATCTGTATCTTGGTCAAGATAAATTGCCTGAGTTTTTACAGTTTTGTTCCCAGCATAATCGTATGCAGTTACAACGATTGTCAAATCTTTTTTATCAATATCTTTTAAGTCAACGCGAGAATTAATTTTTTCTGGAAAATTAGGAGAACTTGGGCTAAATGTATATAATTCTTTAGAATTCGTTGTTCCATAATCACTAAAAACAGACAAGCTTATTTTCTCAGATTCCGAAAGTTTATAAAATTCATCAGTTACAGTAACTTTTACATTAAATTTACCATTTACAGTGTATTTATTTGCCCCCCCCCCTCTACAGATAATTCCGCATACGGCAAGACAGAAGCAATCTCTACAATTGGACCATCAATATCATATCCAACAGAAATCTGTTTTTCTGTTGTTCTAGAACCACAAACAGCAGAAACTGTCACTGTAAAATTTGAACTAATATTTGAATCAATGATATTTCCGTCTTTATCAACAATTTTTGTAAAATATTCATTTGGAACAGTCAATTCCCAATTTTCCTCAAGAGGACTATCAGAAGATGTATAAGTAGAAATAGGATTGCTTGTTATTTCAATTTTTTTATTATTTTTATCCTGCACAGTTATTTTTACAATTGTTCTTTCTTCTGCAGTAACTTTTCCAGAAATTTTCATTCCAGAATCTTTTTTTACATACCAACTTGATTTAGCGGTCATTCCGTTTATCTTTTCAATTTCAAGAGTTGGAGCTGCACCACTAGACAAAAACATAAATCCATAAGAATTTGAATTTATAAAAGAATTAAGGTTTTCATCACAACCAGTTGCTCCAAGTGCATAGATTTTTCCAGTTGCAATTGGCAAAAATTCCGTAGTAGAAATATTCATTGTCGCAGTAAAATCATAAGAACCGACAGTTGCAATATATTTTCTTACATCCTTAAAATAAGACAATGCCTTTGCCTGCTTTTCTTCCTCAAATTCAGAAACATCAATTGAATCTTTCCAATTTCCTTCCGAATCTTTTTCATAAGGTTTGATTACCCAAATCTTATCATTTTCATCTTTGCTTACAGACCAAGTTCCATCCTCGTTCTGAATATATGGAACAAAATAAAAACCCAAAGATTTTTCTACAAGAGGAGATTTATCAAGACCTGCAGAAAATTTCATAGTAATAGAACTACTATTTAAAATTCCGTAACTATTTGAGTCATTTAAAATCAGATTATAATTTTCATTTTCAGTTTTTCCAGTTAGAGTTTCAAAACCACTAAGCGAATATGTCGGGCTATTTTCTGGATTTAAACTGAATGAACCAACCTCTGTTTTTGATGATTCCAAAATAGCTTTTACATTTTCTATCTCTTCATCAACATCTACAGCAGCCTCTTTTGAACCAACTCCACTAGGCTCATAAGAACCATTCAGCATATGATAAATCTGAGTAGTTTTGTATTTTTTTAGCAAATCTGTGTAAATATCTTTATATAGATAATATGCATCTCTTGAATTTCCTGTATCATTTTCTATTGGTGGACAATGACGAGCTTCATCATAAATAGTAATTGTGCAATAAAATGCTTTTGTTCCGCTTTTTTCTTCTCCATAAATAGATTCATAAATTCCGGCAAGTTCGCCATCTTTTTCACCCCATTTTGCAACGGCCAAATCAATTGTTGGAGGAACATTTTTTAGTTCAACATCTTTTATATGTTTAGTTTTTGCAGCATCTGCATAAATTGAAACAACAAGTTTTTCTATATTATTATCATCTGCGGCTTGACCTGTAATATCAAATTCTGCACCATAAGTATCATAAGTTTGATTTTCACCAACAGAAATTTTTGTCGATGGACGCGTTAATACCAAAATTGGAGCTGTATTATCGATAACAAAAGATTTTGTAGCAGAAGTCTTTCTTCCAGCCTTATCAGTCGCAGTAACAGTCGCTTCATAAGTTCCATCAGGAATTATTTTTTCAGAATTAAGAGGATTTATCTTGCAAGTCCAAGACTCTTTGCTTGAATCAATTTCCGCAGAATAAGAAGGATAAACTTTTTTTGTGGTAGTATTTTTTAGAGAAACCTCAACAGAAGCAAGCCCGCTTTCATCAGAACAAGCTCCACTCATTTCAAAAACATCTCTAATAATATATCCAGCAGAGGGAACTTCTATTGAAACTGTCGGAGGCATTGTATCCACCGCTTCACCCAAACCAACATCGCAGGAAGTAAAAAAGGCGGCTGTCAAAAATAAAATGGAAATAACAGGCAACAAAAATCTTTTCATAAATACCCCTCAATTCTTAACAAAAGACAAACTTTTTAAAAAGGACGTTATATCTCGCTATTTTGTCGGTATAAACAGAGATTTTCTTTAGGCTAAATACCAGCTGTTATTTTACACATTTTTTCTAAAATGGCAATTTCTTTACCAAATGTCACGATTTGTAACAGAATTTTATAAAAAAACACATTGACGCAACAGACCAAACCCAAAAAGATTGAGTTTTTTATCAAAAGTTTCTAAAATCTCCGTCTGTCAACATTTTATCCTTCTAAAATGTTGACAGACGGAGATTTTAGAAGATTCTACCACCCAATCCTGATTCCTGTGTATGCACCAAAACCTGAACCTTGGCAGCTCTTTTTAAAGTTTGCGCCTTGGGCAGAAACTCCGCAGTCAATTTCCAGAACGCGACAATTCAGCATAAAGCCTGCCTGATGAACAAAAACTTCATTTATATATGATGAAGAAAAATTAATGCCCAAAATATTGAACAACGATGCTTCAACAGTGCCTTTATATTCAATATATGGCTTTGCCTCGCTTGTCCACGGATATTTTACGCCAAGCCCAAGCAACGCGCCAAATTTCATCCAATTGCCAAACGGCCTCCAGGCAATTTCTGCGCCAGTTCTGAACGGTCTTGAAATCCAATATTTTTCCTTGCCGTAAATCTTTTCCCCGGAATCAAAATGCAGATTATCACCTTCATTTTTAATCATATCAAAAATATCATCCGCACCGTAACGCATTTCCAAGGTTGACTGAACGGTATTTTTCATGCTTCCAGGAACAATCGGCAAACGGACATAGGCTCTTCCCATAAGAGTTTCAAAAATCTGATGTTCAATAGAACTTGCCAAATCAAATCCTGCCGAAAAATTCATGTTGTTCAAATTGAAAAAATCACGGTATTCCTTGTCAAAAAAAGGTTCCATCGGCGCACAGGAATTTATTTTATAAGCCACAGAAACTCCTGCCTCAATCGAACCGTCGCTCTTGTTCAAAAAATGAGAGTCGAATTTTGTAGTTTCCACGTGCAGAAGCGGAAAAAATACTGCCGGGGCAAAATTCACGCGAAAATCTTTTATGTAAAAAGAAACATCAGTTTTGGCATAAGCAAAAACACTGGAATCCACGCTTCCATCCACAGAAATTGTTTCATTCAGACTGTTGCCGTAACCCAAAAACTCAAAAAATTCCTTGGAAATAAGTCCGTTGCCGGAACTTTCAATTCCTGAACTTAAACCAACAGAAACTCCGTTTTTCAAATTAAGATTCATAAAAAAATCTGATGAAAAAAGAAAATCAAAACTCAAGCCTTTTGAATCAATTTCGTCAGCAATTTTCCTAAGATCAATTTCCAGTTCTTTTTTTAAAATATCTGAAACGGCAAAATAATTGTTTGAAACTCCAACATTTGTGTCAAATCCAATCTCAAAGATTCGCCTTGGAATATCAATCCGTTTTTTTTCTTTTGGCTTTAAATCTTCAATGTCTGAATCAATTTCATCAACGACCTCATCATTGAAATCTGAATAAATTTCCGAGTCATCTTCCGCAAAATTTTCTGATTCAGCCTGAAAATCAGAATTCAAATCAAAATCCGCGGCAAAAACAAAAAGCGGACAAAAAAAAGCAAACAGCATCAAAACCAGTTTTTTCATATTAATCTCCGAAAATAGTAACTTTTCCACTTGAATGAATTTTTACAGCAAGATTTATCCTGAATTCCGCATTTCTTGAAATCTGCAAAGTTCCATCCGGCAATTTTACAATTATTTTTGGCATAAACGGATATGTTTTCAGCATAGTTTTTACATCTTCTGTATAAATTTTTTCATTTCCTTTAGTCAACGAAAGATTGTAATCTGAATTTTTTACGTCCGTCAGATTTGTGGCAAACAAAATTGAACCGCTTTTATTTTTCTCCGCATAACCAAAAAGTCCGTTGTTAATTTCATAAATCAGATTTGTAGACTTAATCAAATCAATATATTTTTCAATGTCCCCAAGCGAAGTTGCCTCGCTGCGGCCAAACAAATCTTCATCTGAATTAATTTTTGCAAGCTTTAAAATATCCAGTTCTGTAATATTTCCATCAGATTCAGGAGCGTCCAACATTAACGCTAACGGAACAACAAGACGCGCAGAAAGTTTTACAGAAATCGGAACATCAGCATTTTCCGAGCTTTCTTTTAATTTCTCGTAATTTTCTTTTGTAATTTCGATTGTGTCATTCATTCCGCCAAGCGAAATATCGTAGCAAAGCTTAATATTTTCCGAACGGCTGTTATTAAAAAGTTCTGCAATATCCGCATAGCCGGAAGCATTATTTTTGCTGAATTCGCTTATAACAACGCCATTTTCATCAGTTTTAATAAGTTCAACATTTTTAGGCTCGATTTTTACGCCGTTTTCAACAGAAACTTCATCACTACCAGATGTTTTTAAAGAAATGTTGCCCGAAAAATCAATTCCAGAAAGCGAATCCAGTTCAGGCTTCTGGAAATAAAGATAAAGCGGAAAACTCTTGAATTTTATATTGTCAATAAACGCAGAATCTTCGCCCAATTCATCTTTTAATGGTGAAAAAAGTTTGTCAAAGCTTAAATCCGTATCTTCCTCGCCAGATTTTTTCGCATCATCCGTGCTCTGGCTTTTTATTTTTACGCTTTTCCAGTCAAAAACCGGCTTTGCACTTACAGAAACTTCATAGCTGCCGTTCAGTTCAACATTTTTCAGAACCGCATAATTTTCCGGCATTCCTTCATCTCGCGGAAGAACAAGTTTTATGTCAAAATCGATTGCATTATCTTTTGGCTGAACAGTTATCTCTTCATCTTTTGGCGAAAGGCTTGTTAAAGTTTCAGTTTTCTGCGGCAACAAGGATTTTTTGCTTTCATCAGTGTCTTTTATTTTTAAAAGTTCCGAAACAACTTCCAGCCCGATTGTATTATCTCCATCAGAAACGCGCGGCAAAGTATTTTGATATGAAATTTCCAGTCCGCTGTTCAATAAAGTCATTTCTTCAACATAATTCGTTATATCATCAGAAAATGGAGTTTCTTTTGTAAAATGCAGCAAATCTTCTTTTGAACTCAAATCCAAAACGACATAGCTTGCCTTTGCAATTTTACAGATTGTCTTAAGCGTTACCTGCGGCTGCTCGCCATTTGGAAAAATCAATGTCGCATTGTTGCAAGAAAAACTAATTTTATCTTTAAAAGTTATTTTCCCGTCCGGCTCAGATTCCTTTGAATAAGTGCTTCCAGCCAAATCCAGCTTCTTATGCATAAATGCGGAATTATCTTCCACAGAAACAAAATTTCTGCCTTCCGGTAATTCCAACGCCCCGGAAATGCTTCCCGAATCAGAAAGTTTTGCTGTAACGCCGCTCCATCCATCCGGCTTTTTTGACAGAATCTCAAGCGAACCATTAGAAATTTCGCATTTTACAAAAGTTTCATCAGTAGAAAGCTCCACAGACTGCTCAACATCGCCAGAATCGCCAACTTCATCTGTAAAACCAGTAATTTTGCTGAATTTTGTTCCCGGACTAAATTTTGCGTTCAACGAATAATTGCAGATATTGCCCGCATTTCCGCCAGAAACATCGCCATAGATTTTTAAATTCAGATTGCTGGAAATTGTGCTGCCTTTCAAATCAAAAACACAATTTTCGTCTCCAGAAGAAATATCAATATTCTGAACTTTTGAAAGAATCTTTCCGTCATCCGACAAAAGCTCAAAGGTGAAATTCGTCTTAAAATCAGAACTTGCAGTTCCTTTTGTCCGCAAGATATTTAAAACTATTCCGCCGGAATAAAAAGTCGCAGTCTTAAAATCCGGCTTGTTTATTTTTGTTGTTATTGGCAGAGCGGAATCCGTGGAAATCGAGGTTTCTGCAATCCGAAAATCATCTATGATTTTTATAGTTTCATTTTCAAATTTTTGCGCAATATCAGGAAAAGTTATTGTAGAAGTTTCCGTCCGTTCAGAAAGATTTGGAATTTCTATTTTTTGTCCAAGCGTTATCCCTTCCGAATCCAAATCTGAAAAATCCATTTTTTCAAGATAAGAACCAACATCAACAGGAATTTCCGCAATTGTCATATCAATAAGATATTCTTGAATCGGTTTTTCAAGCGAAGAATTGCTTGGCGGATTGTAATCATAAACTGAATATTTAATTTTGCTGTCTTCAGAACTGTTCACATACTCTTTTATTTTTTCAACCGACATATATTCGGAAAGAGATTTTGAAAAATCACCGATTGTAAAAGCGTAATTTGCATCTGTTATAACAGAAACTTTTTCCGGAACTTCGTAATTACAAGAAAAAAGAAGAAAAACTAAAACAGAAATAAAAAAACTTGAAAATTTTCTCATAAATCTCTCCACAATAAATGATTTGATTTTTGAGATTTTACAAACCTGGCACGAAAAACGCACCAGATTTGTAATTCATTTATAAAATTATTTTTTTAACAAAGCCGCAAACGGATTGTAACTCATTCCATCATCGCTGCCGTAATTTCTACCGCCGCTGCGCTGACCGAATTTTTCATTTCGCTGACCATTTTTTGCAGAATCTGGTTTTGCGCCTTTTTTTACAACAACAACTTTTCGCCTTTCACCAGTTTTTTCCGAAGAAGATTTTGCCGCAGCAGAATTTCCACCGATTCTATTGGCAGCATCGCTTTTTAATGAAAGACTAATACGTTTTCTGTCTTTGTCAAGACCAATAATTGTAAATTCAAAAATATCGCCAACTTTCACAACTTCCATCGGATCTGAAACAAAATTATCGCTCAATTCAGAAACATGAATCAAAGCTGTTTCGTGCAAACCGATGTCAACAAACGCTCCAAAATCAACAACATTCTTGATTTTTCCAGTTACTTTCATTCCTTCTTTAAGGTCTTCAAACTGAACAACGCCTTTCTGCATAATCGGAGCTGGATAACCGTCTCGAGGGTCGCGGTTCGGTTTCTGAAGTTCATCAATAATGTCATTCAAAGTTGTTTCGCCAATGTTGTATTTTTCGCAAAGCGCTTTTCGTGTTTCATTGTCGATTTTTCCGCCGGCTTTTACAGTAGGCAAAACTTCGCGCGCAACATCGTAGTTTTCCGGATGAACCCAAGTGTTGTCCAAAGGATCTGCGCTTTCCGCAATTTTCAGGAATCCAGCGCACTGCTCAAATGCCTTAGGGCCAACGCCAGGAACTTTCTTCAATTCTTCGCGGCTCATGATTTTACCATTCGTATCGCGGTAAGCAACGATTTTTTTTGCCGTAGAAGTATTGATTCCAGAAACATATTTCAAAAGCATATAAGAAGCTGTGTTCAAATTTACACCGACATTGTTTACAACCGAACCTACAACTTCATCAAGCTGTTCCGCAAGTTTCTTTTGGTTTACATCATGCTGATAAAGACCAACACCAATTGCCTTTGGATCAATTTTTACAAGTTCCGCAAGAGGATCCTGCAAACGGCGTCCCATAGAAATCGCTCCACGAACCATTACGTCCAAATCAGGAAATTCTTCTGTGGCAACCGGGCTAGCAGAATAAACTGAAGCACCAGATTCATCAACAACTGTATATTTTACATCAGAATCCGCATAGTTTTCGCTTATAACTTTTGAAACAATCGCCTGAACTTCCTGGGAACCAGTTCCGTTTCCAACCGCAATAACCTGAATATCATACTTGTCAACCGCGTCATTGATTGCCTTGTACGCGCCTTCCGGATCTTGCTCCTGGAAAATCTTAAAGAATCCAAGATATTTTCCTGTTTCATCAAGCGCGGCACATTTTGTTCCGTTTCTGTAACCAGGATCAACGCCAAGAACGCGGCTTCCCTTAATCGGCTGTGTCATCAAAAGATTTTTCAGGTTTTCACTGAAAATTCCAATTCCGTGCGCATCAGCATCATCAGATTCATTTGAACGGATTTCCCGAACAACTGCCGGCGAAAGAAGACGAACAATTCCGTCCTCAATTGCTTCTTTGTGATATTTATTATGTATATCAGTTTTTTTAGTTATCAAATCAATTGCCGCGTCAACATCAACATCGATTGTAACTTCCAAAGCACCTTCGCGTTCTGCACGGTTCATCGCAAGAATTCTATGTGGCTTCACCTGATTCAGCGGCTCGGCATAATCCCAGTACATCTGGTAAGTGCTGGTTTTCATCGCCTGCTCTTCCGTCTGACCTTCCGGAACAATTCCTTTTGACTCTATATTTCCGGTTGCCATATACAAATCGTGGATTGCAGTTCTGTTTTCTGATTCCTGGCTAACCCGCTCTGCAATAATATCCTGCGCGCCAGCCAATGCGTCTTTTGCGGTTTCAACATTAAGCGCAGAATCTTCAGCGTCAGTTTTTACATATTTTTCAGCTTCTTTTTCTATAGAAGAATCATCCATCACAAGCATTGCGTCAGCCAAAGGCTCAAGTCCTTTTTCCTGAGCAACCATTCCGCGTGTCTTCTTTTTCTTCTTGAATGGAGCCCACAAATCCTCCAGCGCAGCAAGCGTTGTTGCCGACATAATCGCCTCATACAACGAATCTGTAAGTTTTCCCTGTGCAAAAACACCTTTTACAATTTCAAGGCGACGTTCTTCAAGATTTTTATATGATTTGAACAAATGGTCGCAATCACGAACTTGAACTTCATCCAAATTTCCTGTCTTTTCTTTTCGGTAACGGCTGATAAAGGCAATTGTACAATCTTCCTGAATCAAACTGATAACCGCGCTAACTTGCTGAATACGAATATTGAGTTCTTCAGCAATCTTTTTCATAATCTCAACTTCATTGACCGCCAATGCGTCAATTGCTTCTTGTGTAAATTCCATATTATTTTGATTTTAACGTAATTTTTTCCCCTAAGTAAAGATTTTTGTGATACAATATTTTGATTATTTTGGAGTTTAAATGAGTAACCTTGTTGATGAAATAGTAAAAGGTAGAAAAACCTTCTTTATCGCGCCTGACCGCTCATTGTTTCCGCAGACATATCTTGAAGAATACCTGACACTCGGTTACGAATGTTATTTCATCGATACAGACATTTTTCTTCCGATAGAAATAAAAATCGATATAATTCTTTCAATTTTCAAGGATTCGATTCTTTTCTTCAATATTGACGCACCGCTGCAGGACAACACATGGCCTCGCCTTATAAGCCAGCTCCAGGAAAAATATCCGGAAGCGCAATTTGGCGTAACCTATTCAAAAAGACAGACCCCAGCAGAAAAAGCCTCTATTGAAAAACTGTATCTTTACACGATTGGAATTCATTGCGGCTGCATCCAGCTTGAATATCAAAAAAAGAACAATTTTGAGCTTATTGAAAGAATGCTTTACGCAAATCAGGCTGCCGGCCGACGAAAAAACGTTCGCGCGGTCTGCACAAACAACTGCAAATTTCAGTTTGTCTCAGAAGAAACAGGAATTGTTCAAGGAAATCTGAATGACATAAGCATCTCGCACTTTTCCGTAACTCTTCCAGAAGGAATGGCGGAAATCGCCCAATACGAGAAAATTCAAGATATTGCGTTTACAATAAAAGGTTTGCGCTTTCATTCTGACGCAGTTCTTTACATAACCCGAAACACAGAAGCCGGAATACTTTACGTTTTTGCCTTTTCAACAAAATCTGGACAAGGCGGACTGGATTTTTCAAACAAAAAACTTCTGATTCCAAAAATTTATGAAATCATGGTCGATAACTGCTCAGAACTTTTAGATAAACTTTTCAGCTCCGCAACAAGACAAAGAAAGAATTTCCAAAAGCCGAACCTTGAAGCATTAACAGACCTGAACAATCTTATAGAAAATATTGATAAAAACGAAAAATAATCCTAGTTGATTTTCCACTTGTTGTTTTCGCGAGAAAAACGTTTTGCATTAACTTCAAGCAAACGTCCGTCATCACCAAGCATTTTTACCATATTTGTAAGCAGATTAACTTCTGAAATCTTGAAATTTGTTCCGTCGTAATAAATATGAACACCTTCAGCCGGCAGTTTTTTACGCGCCTCGCTGTACCAGTCAAATTCATAAGAAAGACAGCAAAGCAACCGCCCGCACTGTCCGCTGATTTTCATTGAATTCAAGGAAAGATTCTGGTCTTTTGCCATACGAATTGAAACCGGACGCAACTTGTCGCTGATTCCATGGCAACAGAAAGGTCTTCCACAAGCCCCCAAACCGCCAATAATGCGCGATTCATCACGAACGCCAATCTGACGCAGTTCAATCCGCATCTTAAAGACGCTCACCAAATCTTTTACAAGCTCCCTAAAATCAACGCGGTTTTCTGAACTAAAAAAGAACAAGGCTTTTGGCTCATCAACCAAAAAATGAACTGAAATCAGTTTCATATCAAGTTTATGAAGCGCAACTTTTTCCTTAAAAATGCCGAAAGCTTCTTTTTCCTTTGCGTTGTTTTCAGCCTCTTTCTCAAGATCTTCAGCAGTCGCCTTACGTTCAATAACAACAACATCAGAAGGCTTTATTCCCATCGGCTTTTTTGAAAGTCCAATGAATTTTGCCATATCTTTGCCGTATCTGGTAGGAATAATAACTTTTTCACCAACGCGGACATCAATTTTCTTTTCATTCTTTGCGTAAACAGTTTCGCATGAATAGTCAAGTTTCAGCACGCACAACGGAGTATCAAAAACATATTCCTCTTCGTGGCTGTTGTCACCATCATCTTCCAATGACGAAAGATTTTCGTTTTCATCTATATCTTCTTCAAAAATATCACTCATACTTTTACTAAACTTCCTAATTATACCTTATTCCGCCAAAAAATCCACAAGCAGCCCTTTAATCTCTTCAATTTTTGACAGCAAATTTAATTTATCAGCATGATTCTGAAGAACCATCAGCGCAAGTTCATCAAGTTTTTTATCTATAACTCGCACCTGAAAAAGCGGATCAACCGGTCTTTTTTCCTCAAAATAAACTGATTTTCGGTGGGAAACTCCCAATCTTTTTCGACTTTTGATTTCGTAATTATTTTTTTCAATATATTTTATGAATTGCCCGACCGCTTTTCTAAAAGTGGCAATATTTTTTTCATTTGCAGAATCCGAAAGCTTATCCGCGGCCATATCAACCGCATCTTTTAGATAAACCACCGCTTCTTCCAGCGAAAGCCCGGCTATTTCAACAGGAAGTCCTGCGTTTGCCAGCTCAACAAGCTCCTCTTCTTTTTTCATAATATTTTCAAAAGAAGATTTTTTTGCCTTTTCAGATTTTAATTTATTCTGCTCTTTTTGTGCTTTTTGCGAAGCAGCCGAGGCAGCTGAAAAATACAGCGATGAATTTAATACATCAAATTCGCCCATCAAAAAACTGCCTTGTCACGAATCGCTTTTTGCTGAAGGAAATATTTCTTTGCCTCTTCAAACCGTTCTTCATCAGAAATGGAAATACAATGACCTTGAAAAATAACGTCATCTTCCATTTGAACTTTTTTTGTAATGATATTTCCAATCACCGCAGAAGAAGAAAGAAGTTTTACACCCTCTTTCGCAGAAATATCGCCCAACACAATTCCACCAACAATCGCAGACTTTGCGGTAAGATTTCCACGGATTTTTGCCTTTTCGCTTATAATAACAGCTCCGTCAGTATCAATATCTCCGTCAATATCGCCATCAATGCGGATAAAACCATTGACACGCATATTTCCTTTTATAAAAGAACCGTTTCCGATTAACGTATTTATTGAAATATCATCTGAACGAAATGCCATATATTCCTATTTAGAAAACTTGATATTGATATATTTTAAAGGATCTACTACGTCTGAACCAATATGAACTTCATAATGAAGGTGCGGACCAGTTGTTACACCAGTATTTCCGATATAACCGATAACTTGTCCCTGGTTTACATATTCACCTCTTTTTACGCGCATTGCACTCATGTGTGCATAGCGTGTATACATACCATGTTTGTGGCGAATAATAATATTTATACCAAAACTTGCGTCATAACCTGCTGACACTACCTGACCGTTCGCTGTAGCCATAATCGGGTCGCCGGAACGCCATGTAGAAAAGTCAATTCCCTTATGAATGTACCACTGCCCTGTAATCGCATGAATAGTCGGTCCAAACTGCTGGGAAATATGAACATTAGGATTATTTACCGGCCAAATATTAGGAATCTCGCGGAACAATGAACTTTGGTTATCGAGCATTTTTCCAATCTGCTCAATCGGCTGTACAGCCTCTTCAAGATATGCTGTAAGAGAGCGAACATCAACAGTTTCATTCACAGAACCGCTTGCAGAATCATTTGAGCCAAGCAAAGACATCAAATCTCCACCCTGCATGGAAGCCTGAGAAACATTGTTGTTTCTGTTCAGTCCCAAAAGCGAAAGTGACTGCGAAAGAGAATTCTGAAAACGTTTTGCCGCCTGCAGCAAATTCGTGTTTTCATCGCGGAGTTCATCCAGGCTTGCAAGCGTCTCCCGGTTTTTATTCACAAGTCTTGAAATTTCAGTATTTGAAATAACAGCGCGCCGATTAAAATAAAAAAATGAAGTGACAATTCCAACAACCAGAATAAGACCAAACGAAAGCGCAAAAACATTCGTCTGAATATTTATAACCTTGCTCTGCGAATGCGGAACAATCATTATTGTGAGTTTGCTATCGAAAACTTTAAATAATTTTACAAAGAAATTACCGATTGCCTTAAAAAAAGAAACAAATCCATTCTGAACGTTTGAAGCAATCTTCTTTTCAATGTTTTTATATCTTTGTGTTCTTGCCAAATTAATCTCCGTTAATATTTATAAAAAATACCACGCGATTTTTTTAGTATAACAAGTGAGTTACATACTGTCAAATTTTATGTCGAATTTTCTCTTATTAGATTTTAAAAGTTGACAACTAAAAAATCCTATATTATCTTTATCGGTATAAACGAACAAAAAATGTATCGTTTTATTTAGACATTCCTGTCTACAAAATAATCTTTTGGAAGAAAGCCATGCAATTTTTTGATACTCACGCTCACATCGGGCTTATTTACGATGACCCTATCGAACAATTACGTGTAATTCAGCAAGCTAAAATTGCCGGAGTAAGCCGTATTGTCAGCATTAATAATTCTCTGCACGATTTTGCAAAGGTTTATCCGCAGATAAAAGCAATTCCTGGAATTTATCATGCAGTTGGAGTCGCTCCGTCGGAAGTCGCAAATCCGGGAACAGATTACATCAATAAAATAGAAGAATATTTAAAGCTACCGAATGTTGTTGCCGTTGGTGAAACCGGGCTGGATTACTACAAACAGTTCGGCGACAAGCGCTCCCAGATTGAACTTTTTATTACTCAGCTTGAAATTGCGCAGAAGCATAACTTGCCGGTGATAATCCACAACCGAAACGCAGGAAAAGACCTTTTTGACATTCTGAAAGAAAGAATTCCTAGCGCGGGTGCAATCCTTCACTGTTATTCAGAAGATGCTGAATACGCGAAAAAGTGCCTCGACATGAACATCTGGTTCTCTTTTGCCGGAAATTTAACTTACAGAAACGCAAGAAATCTACATGAAACAGTTCTGAACATTCCGCTTGAAAGAATTCTTATTGAAACAGAATCGCCGTTCATGATTCCGGCAGAATACCGTGAAAGAAAACGCACTATGCCTGCGTATCTTCCGTCAACAGCAAAATTCCTTGCAGACATGCTTGAAATTGACCTGGAAAAACTCAGCACTCAGCTTTGGAAAAACAGCTGCAAAGCATTCAATCTGCCGGAAGAATAAAATGCTTTATCATCCGGTAAAAATTGGAAAAATCGAACTGAATGGGAATCTTTTTCTTGCGCCAGTCGCAGGTTACAGCGACCGCTCGTTCCGTTCTATCTGCATTGAAAACGGAGCATCGTTCACGTACACAGAAATGGTTTCCGCAGAAGCGCTTACAAGAAACAACTTAAAAACAGAAACTCTTATGCGCCGCGCAGAAAATGAAAAAGTCTATTCGGTTCAGATTTTCGGCGGTGAACCAGAAAAAATGGCGGAAGCCGCTGAAATTGTGCTGGAAAAGACTCACTGCGAATGTATTGACATAAACTGCGGCTGTCCTGTTCCAAAAATTGTAAAAACCGGAGCAGGCTCTGCGTTGACACAAAATCCTCAAATGCTAAAAAAAGTTGCAGAAGCTGTTGTGAACGCAGTAAAAGGAAGAGCTGCTGTAACCGTGAAAATCCGTTCCGGCTGGGATCAGAATTCAATCACATACAAAGAAGCCGCAACCGCCGCACTCGAAGCTGGAATAAACGCAATCACAATGCATCCGCGGACAAAAGCGCAAGGCTACGAAGGAAAATCAGACTGGGCAAAACTTTCTGAACTTGTAAAACTCGCGGAAGGAAAAGTTCCCATTTTTGGCTCTGGAGATCTTTTTACGCCAGAGGACGCAAAAAGAATGTTGGAAGAAACTGGTGTAAGCGGAGTGATGTTCGCCCGCGGCGCAATGGGAAATCCATTTATTTTCACAAAGACAATCCAGCTTTTAACAACAGGTTCTTACAAAGAAATTCCTGTTGCAGAACGACTAAAAACCGGCTTTAAGGAACTTGAGATGCTTTCTTCCGACACAAACGAAAAAAACGCCTGCATGGAAATGCGAAAAAGATTCTGCGCATATTCAAAAGGAATCTCCGGCGGAGCTGAATTGCGCCAAAAAACAGTCCACGCCTCTTCAATACAAGAATATCACACGATATTTGACCCTTACATAATTTCGGGATAAACTAAAAATTATGGGTTTACTACAGGCTATTTCAGAATTTTTTGAATCAATTTTCAACAAGAATTCTCCAGAAGTGCAAAAAAGAGTTCAAATGCGGAAACTTGAAAACGAATTGCGCTCGCAAGAACCGGTTATTTTCAAGAACGGAAAAATTCTTCCGAATTTTGCAGAGGCAATAAGAATTCTTTACGCAAACACAAAACCTTTGAACGACCTGTTTTCTTTTACAATCTTTGGTCAGGATGTTCCAAGAAATCTGCGCTTTGAAAACCAGCTGGTTCTTACAGGATTTTCCACGCAGACACAAAAACTTGTAGCCTCTCTTGAATACGAAAACAGAAAAGCCGAACTTGAAAGCAAATCCGCAATGACAACCTCGCAGCTTTTTGACCGCCAGCACAAAAACCTTGAAAAAATTCTGCACGAACTTAATTCCGAGCAGTTCAAAAAAATTGACTATGATTTAAATATTCTTCATCAGCTTGGCGATTTCTGCCGCTTTAACTTTGTGACAATCCTTCAGATTTTTGATCCGAATTTTATTTCAGCAGACTCAAGCTATAAACCGAGCTATCTTGAAATTCCTGTTGAAAAAGTCACCAACGTTCTGGAAGATCTTTACTTCATAATCCGCGGACTGAATATTACAAAAAGCACATCAAACGCAATCACCGCACTTTTCACGCTAATAACAGGCTCATCTTTTGCGCACCAGTACACCGAGGATTCTCTTAACGAAAATCTGAAAAAAATCGCATTTATTTTAAAGCACATAATTTCACCGGAACGAATCAGGCTTTTGATTTGCTACGCAAAGGGTGATCTGAACTACGCTCCGAAATTTGCCACATACAACGATTCCGCGCGGAAACACTTCAGCGAGATGATTCAGTCAAAATTCAAATCTGATGAACAGCGAATAAAAACAGAAATGAAGGACGAAAGAATCAACAACGAGTTGCAGAATCTTTTTGGAACAACCGAACTTTTAACATTGAACGGCTACAACAACGATACGAATGCAAAACTTCTTGCAAATTCTTCCGTTTCTTTTGCATGGATAATGCCAATGCGAATTCTGAAAACTTTTCTGGCAATTTACCTTTCAGATTCAATCCGCTCGCTTTTAAACGATTTGATTGTTGAAGGATTTTTCAACAATCCGCAGTACAAATCAGATTTCGCCTCTGATGTTTTCGCATCTTTGGAAAGCTCAAAAGCAATTCAGGATTTTGAAAATTCTTTTGCAACCGGAGAGCAGAATTCCGTCGCAATGCTGGAAGGATTTATACACGATTCCCACAACGACCCGGAATTTTTCAGAAAACTGGAAAATATGGTTTCAACAATCAACGACCAGGCGAACAGAATTATTTCCCGCGAGATAAATAATATCCACAGACTTTCAAATCATATCGCAGGAATTCTTCAGGACTCCAAAAAACCTACAAGCGAAATAATTTCCAATTTAAAAGTCCTAATGATGTCATCAAGAAATCGCGATAATACAAATATAATGGAAGAACAATTTCCTAAGTGGCAAATATTTTTTGAAATAATGAAAAATTATGCTATAATTTCTAATTAAGCCCATTCGTTCGGGGGGGGGGAGAACAAAGTGCAGGAAACGAAGCCAACTAGTCAAATGATTGCGGAATACGAAAAACATATTTACGACCTAGAACAACTTTTAGACATCTCACGCTCGTTCTGCTCCACTTTGGAAGGACCAAAACTTCTTGAGTCCATTGTTTTTTCATGCATGGCTCAGATGAGGGTTACAAACGCCGGAATTTTCGTTCTTGATATTTTGAATTCTGAATATTTCCAGCTTGAAACAAAACAAAGCGTGCTCGATCCGCAATCAAACCTGAAATATCAGATTCCATATACAGATCCAGTAATAACAACTCTTTCCGAAGAAAAACGTCCTGTAACATTGGATTATCTGCTTGAAAACAGTCCGCACACAACCGTTGGCGAAATGCTGAAATCCTTAACGCCGACACTGATTGTTCCTCTTATCCAGAAAAATCATATCAACGGAATTTTGTTTCTTGGCGAACGCTTTACTTTTGAACCAGGAAGCGATATTTCCTACACCGATTACGAAAAGGATTTAATCCAGAACATTGCATCTCTTGGCGCAATCGCAATCAATAATTCTGCACTGATCGAACGTTCCTCAACAGACATGATGACCCAGCTAAAACTGAAATATTATTTCTTCAATGTGCTTACAGAAAAGCTGGACAACGCAATGACTCAGAAAATTCCGCTTGCAATTCTTATGTTCGACATTGATTTCTTTAAACATTTCAATGACACTTACGGACATGAATGTGGCGATTACGTTCTGAAACAAGTTGCTCATCTTATAAAAACCGGTCTCCGCGACGATGACCTTGCAAGCCGTTACGGTGGCGAAGAATTTACAGTTCTTTTGAACGACACAAAGAAAAATGACGCCGTGCAGATTGCAGAAAGAATCCGTTCCACAATAGAAAACTTTGATTTTACATTCAATGACCAGCACATGAAGGTTACAATTTCCTGCGGAGTTTCTGTTTTTGACCACAAAACAAATCCGGTTACTGTTGCGGCTCAAATTGTAAATCAGGCTGACCAAGGACTTTATATGTCCAAACATAACGGAAGAAACAGAGTTACCTACGCGCCGCCTTCGCTGGTTTCAACCGATTATGTTGAAAAATAAACTGGATTTCATTTTTAGAACATTTTTTTTCTCTCTTCTTATTTTTGCCGCAAAAGCACAAACCCCGAATTTTGAAGAAATAATTAACATTCACGTTTGGTCAGAACTTGATGCCTACCCGGAACTTGCAGAAGCCCAGAACACAGAAGCTGGAATTTTTGACTATTCAACAAAACGAATCAAAGACGTTGCCCCTTTTCTTATAAACGGAATGGTTTATGGATGGAATTTTACCTACACTCCTTCGGACAAAATGCGCGCAATTGATGAATATTTTGAAATTTCGCCGATAAATCAAATCAACACAGAAGAAAATCCAATCACGTATAAAAATCCATGGATTCAGGACAATCTGGTTCACATTTGGACAGAATATGCACGGACAAAAAATCAAATCCACAGTTTTAAAGCGTGGAAAACAACAACAACCCAAAAAACACAGGGAATCGGCACAGCATCTGTAAAACTCGGATTTGAAGGAATTACAGCTGCCACAAAAAATGCTATCCGAGATGGAATAAGAAATTTTTACCGCCCGATAATAAAAAACAAGCCAAAAGAAATTTCCGGCAGAATCATCATTTCAAAAGAACCAAAAATCGGAATAACACAAGGTCAATACTCGGTAAAACTTGATTTTTTTTTAGAAACAGATAGAATTATAAAGCACACAATTTTTTAATGTTGCAAGTGTTTAGGGGGTCTCTTATGAAGAAAGTTCTTATTTTATTACTTTCAATGTCTATATTTGTTGGAAATATTTTTGCTCAATCCGAAGTTTCTGCGCTTCCTGATGAAAAAAACAAGGTGGATCTTTCAAAAAGAGTAATTGTTCCAGAAGTTCAGCACACAATCGACAAAACTGCAAAGGTAAAAATTGAATATACACCGATGACAGACGAGGCTAGAATCTATTATACTGCTATGTACATAACTTATGACTCTGGAGAAGCAATGAATGCGGTTCTTGGCTGTCTTGAAGATTTTACAAAACAGAACAAGTTCTATCATTATACATACTTGGACAGAGACAGAGAACGATATTTTAAAGATGACCGAGGCGTAAGCTGGGCACAATACATTTCCCACGTAAAATTCACTCGATAATCTTTTAGGTCAAACAAATGGATATTTCAAACATTATTAAGAATCTGCATCCGCTGGAAATCAAGGTGCTTTTAAAGTATTCAGATAAGGATGAACTTACTTCTGAAAAATTAATCAAAGAACTCGACTACAAAGAGGGTCACGCAAATCAGGCTTTTTCTTGGTTGGGCGGAAAGGATCTTCTTAAGGAAATTGGACGAGTTGCCCACACTTTTTATGAAATTACAGACATGGGCAAAATGCTTGCAAAAGCAGGAACTGTTGAAGAGCGCGTTATTTCTTTACTAAAAGATTCCGGTGCGAAAACGCTTCCTGAAATTGCCGCAGCATTAAAAATTGAAAACAAGGACATTGGATCTGCATTTGGTCAGCTTGCAAAAGACGGTATTCTTAAAATGAATGCTGAAAAAAAGGCTGAATACACAGGCGCGGCACTTCCGGCAAGAATTGCAGTTGCTTCTGAACTTTTAAAAATGGCAGAAAAAAGCCAGAATGGTCAGCTTGATAAAAAAGATCTTTCAAAAGAACAGCAGGATGTAATCGCAACGCTCGCAAAAAAACGCGGCGCTACAGACAGTCCATTTAAAATCATTGAACGAGAAACTGTAACATACAAACTTGTTCCAGAAGCTGCACAAGTAAAAGCCGAACTTGAAAAAGCCGGTGTAACAGGAAACGAAATTGGCGAAATAACTCCAAAAATGCTTGCAAGTGGCGAATGGAAAAACGGAACTTTCCGCGGATACAATATTTCTTTGCAGCCAGCTAGAATCATTCCTGGACGCACAAATCCTTACGTTCAGTTTTTGGAATCTGTAAAAGACAAGCTTTGCTCGCTTGGTTTCCAGGAATTTGACGGTCCGCTTGTAGAAACTGAATTCTGGAACGGAGACGCATTGTTCATGCCTCAGTTCCATGCAGCCCGCGATATTCACGATGTTTACCGCATTAAAAACCCGACACACGCAAAATCAATTGAAGAACCATATCTGAGCAATGTTGCCCGCGTACACGAAAACGGCGGTGATTCTGGAAGCCGCGGTTGGGATTATAAATTCGACAGGGAATTTACCCGCCGTCTGATTCTTCGTTCACAGGGAACAGTTCTTTCTGCGCATCAGTTGCACAAAGCTGAAGTTCCAGGAAAATATTTTGGAATCGCTCGTTGTTTCCGCTACGACAAAGTAGATGCAACTCATCTTTCGGACTTTTACCAGACAGAAGGAATTGTTATTGGTGAAGAAGTAAATCTTAGAACATTGCTTGGCTTCTTGAAAATGTTTGCAACAGAAATCGCAGGCGCAACAGAAGTAAAATATGTTCCAGGTTACTTCCCTTTCACAGAGCCATCTGTTGAAGTTCATATTAAACACCCGGTTTTAGGATGGTTTGAACTTGGTGGCTCAGGAATTTTCCGCCCAGAAGTAACAAAAGCAATGGGAATTGATGTTCCTGTTCTTGCATGGGGAATTGGAATTGACCGAATGGCTTTGATGGCACTTGGCTTGAACGACCTTCGTGAATTGTTCTGCGAAGATATTGAACGAGTTCGACAAAGAACTGCAAAATTCTAAAAAATTTAAGCAGGTTTTAGGGCTGCAAAGCCCTAGGAGAAAGGGTAGCCGGCAACAAAGTGCCGGCGAGGGGAAGCCGTTCCCCCCCCCCGCCCCCTAGTCCATCAATTTATTCCACTTCAACTTTCTTTATGTGCGCGCCTAGACTTTTTAAGCGTTCCACAAGATTTTCGTAGCCACGCTCAATCTGATAAACATTGCTGATTCTACTTTCTCCATGCGCTGCCATTGCCGCAATAACCATTGCCATTCCAGCACGCACATCAGGAGAAACAAGGTGCTCTCCATGCAAAAGAGACGGTCCGCATACAATTGCCCGGTGCGGATCACAAAGCGTAATCTGCGCACCCATACCAATAAGTTTATCAACAAAAAACATTCGGCTTTCGAACATTTTTTCAAAAATCAGAACAGTTCCTTCAACCTGGGTTGCAACAACCGTCATAATCGAAGTTAAATCCGGCGGAAATCCCGGCCAAGGAGAATCATCAATTTTTGGAATTTTTGTTCCAATATCAGCGTTTGTCTTCATTTCCTGAATGGATGAAACTTTTATTGTCTCGCCTTCCTGAAGCCAGGAAATTCCAAGTTTCGCAAAACCAACTTTAAGCGGGCGCATATCAAGATTTTTTACGCCTTTAATCTCAATGCTTCCCTTTGTGGCAGCCGCAAGCCCAATATATGAACCAATTTCCATATAATCTGGACCAATCTCGAATTCACAACCATGAAGTTTTTCAACGCCATAAATTGTAAGAAAATTTGAACCGATTCCCTGAATGTTTGCGCCCATCGCACAAAGCATTCTGCACAAATCCTGAATATGAGGCTCGCTTGCAGCATTTGTAATTGTTGTTTTTCCAGCCGCCAAAACTGAAGCCATAAGAGCATTTTCTGTTGCGGTTACGGAACATTCATCAAGAAAAATATCTGTTCCAATCAATTTATTTGCAACAAAAGTAAAGTGACCATTGATTTTTACCTGAGCGCCAAGCTGCTCCAACGCCAAAAAATGCGTATCAAGCCTGCGGCGGCCAATCACATCACCGCCAGGAGGAAGCATTTCAGCTTTTCCCAAACGAGCAACCATCGGGCCTGCAAAAAGAATTGAGGCACGAATCTTTTTTGAAAGCGCAGCTGGAATTATACAAGATTCAATATCTTTCGCTTCTATCTTCCAAGTATTTTTTTTAACCAATGTTGCCCTTGCTCCAAACGACTGCAAAATATTTAGCATAACCGCAGTATCTTCAATATCTGGAACATTGTGTAAAACCACAGGTTCTTCTGTAAGCAACGCCGCGGCAATACATGGCAAGGCCGCATTTTTATTTCCACTGGCAATAATAGTTCCTTTTATCGGGAAACCGCCTTCTATCAAATATTCGTGCATAATTTTTCCTATTTTATTTAGTTTCGGCAATTTTTTGCGCCAAGTTTATAAGAACATCTGTTGCGGAGCTCATTTGCTCAAGGCTCGCCCATTCATTTCTTGAATGATAATTGTGTCCGCCGGTAAAAATATTTGGAGTTGGAATTCCCATTTCTGAAAGCCTGGAACCGTCCGTACCGCCACGGATTGGAATAAAAACCGGAGCAATTCCAGTTTCTTCATACGCTTTTACAAGATTTTCTACAACCAAAGGATTTTTTTCTAATGCTGACTTCATATTTTTGTACTGTTCATTAAAACTGACTTCCGCAACACCGCCAAAAGAAAGCGCCGCAGATTCTGCAAGTTTTTTTACCGTTTCAATGCGCTTTTTCATTCCATCTTCAGTAAAATCACGAAGAATCATAGAAACTGAAGTTTTTTCAACAGAACCATTTATCTCAAGAACCGCAAAAAATCCTTCGTAACCGCAAGTTGTTTCCGGACGTTCCGAAACAGGAATTGATTCAACAAAGCGGCTTGCAATATTCACGGCGTTTACCATTCCGCCGGCACGAGCCGTTCCTGTGTGCGTAGATTTTCCTGTAAATGTTACAAGAGATGAATATGCGTTGAAACATTCAGTTTCAAGTTCCCCAATATGACCGCCATCAACTGTATATGCAAATTTTGATTTTATAAGATTCAGAGGAACTTTATCCATTCCGTGCCCAGTTTCTTCATCCGGGGAAAAAATCACTTCAATTTTTCCATGTTTTATTTCTGGATGAGAAACAAGATATTCAATGCAAGTCATAATTTCTGAAACACCAGCCTTATCATCTGCGCCAAGCAAAGTTGTTCCATCACTGGTAATAATTGTCTCCCGTTTTTCCGCAGCCTGGGCTAGAGCAAAATCATTTTTTGGATCATGGCGGACATTGCATTGTAAATCAATCGGCGTGCCATCATAAGAAGGATAAACTATCGGCTTTACATTTTTGCCGGAAACTTCATCAACTGTATCAATATGTGCAAGAAGACAAAAACTTGGAACATTCTCAAAACCTTTTGAAGGCGCAAGATACGCATAAGTGTAACAGTTTTCTGTTATCTGCACTTCCTGAAGTCCCATAACGGTAAGTTCCGCAGAAAGCTGCTTTGCCAAATCAAATTCGTGTTCTTCGCTTGGCATAATTCCCTGTTCTGCTTTTTCCAGATTTGACTCTGTCCAGATTTTTACATATTTTATAAAACGATTTAAAAGTTGCTCCTGAATCTCCGAATCTTTTGTAACGTAATTCATAATTCCTCCCAAAAAGCCAATCTTAAATAAAACGAATGTCGAGTTTTATTTATTATAAAAATTATTCCAGCCAGCCCTGCACAGCACCGATTATGCTTGCGCTTACTGTTGCAGCGGTTTCAGTGCGCATTATGCGTTTTCCCATTCCGCAGCGGATGTAGCCGCTTTTTTCCAGCAAAAGCCTTTCGTTGTCTGTCCAGCCACGTTCACTTCCGATTGCCGCAATTATTGATTCAGGTTTCAGTTTTTGGGCAAGAAGGACTTTCATCAGCGAACCGCTTGGATTTATATTGTCCAGACAAAGTTTCAGCTCATTTTTTGAAGATTCATTTTCGAGCGCTGAAAGACATTCATTCAATGTTTTATGAAGAAATAAATCCGGCACAAATGTTCCTCCAGCTTGGACTGTTCCATCAACAAGCATTTTATAGGCAGTTCCGTGCTCCACAAGATTTGACTGCATATACGATTTTTCACCAAGCTCTGTGCCGGTAAGATGAACTTGACTTACTCCTAAAGCCGCAACATCGCGTAAAAGCCGCTTTAACTGAATCGGTCGCGGAAATCCGATTATCATTTTTAAAGGATAAAGTGGTTTTCCGTCAGATTCAGGTTCAAAAGTAAAAAAAATCTGCTTATTTTCAATTTTTGTAATAGTCGCCGTTCCTGCTTTACCATTTATCACACCAGCAAAAAAAGTATCGCCTTCTTTTTTGTGAAGAATTTTTATTATATGCTCGCCACGTTCATCCGCAAAACTCAAAGGACTTTCCAATTCTTCTTTTTTAAAAAGACAAATATTCATAGAAGCATTTTAATATATTTACAAAAACGCGTCAGCAAGTTGTACTTTTTTTCATAAATTCTGTAAAATGGGAATATGAATATTATCGTTGTTGGCAATGGCGGTCGTGAGCACACTATTGCTTGGAAAATTGCTCAGAGTTCTAGTGTTGAAAAGGTTGTTTGTGTTCCAGGAAATGGTGGCACTGCAAAAGAATCTAAGTGTTGCAACGTTGAAATAAAAAATTGTGATTACATAAAAGGTTCAGAAAATCCATACATTCAGATTGCAAAACATGAAAATTGCACAATGGCTGTAATCGGTCCGGAAGATCCTCTTGCAGAAGGATTGGCAGATGTTTTTTGGGCAGCTGGAATTCCTTGCGTGGGACCAAAAAAGGCTGCCGCTCAACTAGAGGCTTCAAAAGATCTTTCAAAAGATTTTATGGAAAAATATGGTGTTGCTTGCGCCAAAAGCAAAACTTTTACAGACAAAAAGGCTGCGGAAGAATATGTTAGGCAGCACGGTGCACCAATTGTAATAAAAGCTGATGGACTTGCAGCCGGCAAGGGCGTTGTTGTTGCGGCAACCGTAGAAGATGCGCTGGCAGCAATCACAGATTTAATGGAATCTGGAAGAGTTGGCAATGCGGGGCAAAAACTTGTAATTGAAGATTATTTGCAGGGCGTTGAAATTTCTGTTCTTTCAGCTGTAAGCGTAAATCCAGAACATCCGGAAAATGCCTGCATAATTCCATTTTTACCTGCCCGCGACCACAAGCGACTCGAAGATGGTGCAAAAGGTCCAAACACAGGAGGGATGGGCTCGGTTTGTCCGCTCGACGATGTTACAGCAGAAACAATGGCAAAATTCAATAAAACTTGTCTTGAACCAACTTTAAAAGGTCTTGTTGCAGAAGGTTTTGATTACCGCGGATTCTTGTTTTTTGGTGTTATGCTTACAAAAGATGGTCCAAAACTTTTGGAATACAACGTTCGTCTTGGTGACCCGGAAACACAGTCAGTATTGCCGCTTATGGATTTTGATTTTGTTGAAATGTGCAAGTCCATCACAGACGGAACATTAAAAGGTTTCTGTTTTTCGTGGAAAAAAGGTTATCAGGTTAGCCCAGTTGTTGTTTCAGGCGGTTATCCGGGAAGTTATCCAAAAGGAAAAGAAATTTCTTTTGACGAAAACAAAATCTCTGAAGCCGGAGCAAAAATCTTTATCGCAGGTGCAAAATTGGAAAACGGCAAAATGCTTACAAATGGCGGCCGCGTCCTTGCCTGCTCAACTTTTGGAAAAACTTTTGATGAAGCCTGGAAAAATGCCTACAAAGCGATTGAAGGCGTCCATTTTGATGGAGCTTTCTACAGAAAAGACATCGGTTTACCAGGAGCAGCAGTTTCCGGCGAACTTTAAGTTTTTTTACAATAAAAAAAAGGTTCACAAAGTCGGGGTTACATGACTTTGTGAACCAAAAAATATATAAAACGCGGGAACGGAGTCTCCCGCGTTTTTATTACTTTTTATTTCTACTCATCATCATACTGAAGAGCAGCGTAACCTTCTTCTCCAGTTCTGATTTTTACAACTTCTTCTACAGGGTAAACAAAGATTTTTCCATCTCCAATATGACCTGTATAAAGAGCTTTTTTAGCAGCATCGATTACAGTTCTTACAGGAACTTTTGAAACAACGATTTCAACCTTGATTTTTGGAAGAAGTGTCATTTCAACAGGCGCACCACGATAGAATTCGCTTGCACCTTTCTGCATACCGCAACCCATTACGTTTACAACAGTCATTCCTGTTACACCAATTGAATTCATTGCAGCTTTCAAAGTATCGAACTTTGTCTGACGTGTAACAATTACAACTTTGTTGAATTTTGCATCTGCAGGAGCGGCTTCTGTATGAACAGGAACGGCCGTTTCAACAGGAACTGATGTTTTTGGAATTGTAACTCCAGCTTCCTCAGCCTCTGCATATTCCTCTGAAGAGTACATTGTCGCAAATCCTGCATAACCAGAATCAAGACCATGTTCAAGTTTATCAAGACCAACAATTTCTTCTTCCGCTGTAACACGAAGACCAAAAATCTTTTTAATTACAATAAATACAATTGTGATTGTAACTGCTGTCCATGCCGCTGTAGCTAACATTCCGAGCAGCTGAATTCCAAGACATTTGAAACCGCCACCATAGAAAAGTCCAGCACCAGAAATCTGGTTTGCACCACCAGAAATTGCACGGGCAAAAGCTGGAGCTGTTGGAGTTGCAAAAAGACCTACAGCAATTGTTCCCCAGATACCGTTCAAACAGTGAACCGCAACAGCACCAACCGGGTCATCAACATGAAGTTTGTAATCCAAGAACCAAACTCCAAACACAACAAGCAAACCTGCAACAAGACCGATTACAGTTGCTCCAAAGGCATCTGTAACATCACAAGGGGCAGTGATTGCTACAAGACCAGCCAAAGAAGCGTTCAAACACATAGAAACATCAGGTTTACCATACTTAATCCATGTAAAAATCATACAAGCAACTGTTGCAACAGCAGGAGCTATTGTTGTTGTTACAAAGATAGAAGCAAGTTCTGGAACTGAAACAGCAGCAGCACCGTTGAATCCGTACCAACCCAACCAAAGAATAAATACACCAAGAGCACCAATCGGAATGTTATGACCAGGGAAAGCATGAACTTCTGTTACTTTGCCATTCTTGTTCTTTGTAAATTTTCCAATACGAGGACCAACCATCGCAGCGCCAATCAACGCACAAATACCACCAACCATATGAATACAGTTTGAACCAGCAAAATCATGGAATCCAATCTGAGAAAGCCAACCGCCGCCCCATGTCCAGTGCGCTTCAATAGGATAAATAACTGCAGAAATTACAGCTGAATATACACAATATGAAAGGAACTTCGTTCGTTCTGCCATTGCACCAGAAACAATTGTTGCAGCTGTTGCACAGAATACAAGGTTGAAGATAAAGTTTGACCAGTCAAAATTTGCATAATCAGTAAATACCTGCCAGTTTGGTTTTCCAATAAGACCGAAGAAAGCATTTTCACCAAGGAAAAGACCAAAACCAATTGCAATAAACATTACAGTACCAATACAAAAGTCCATCAGGTTTTTCATAATGATGTTTCCCGTGTTTTTTGCACGGGTAAAACCTGTTTCAACCATTGCAAAACCAGCCTGCATCCAAAAAACAAGGGCAGCACCTAAAAGAAACCACACGCCCCACAAATCGCTGGAAACGGACTTTATCGCTTCCATCAAAGCAGCAGAATCCATAACTATACCTCCAAACTGCAAAAAAAATGGCATGCAGACAGCAGATGGAATCTCCAAATCTGTCCGCACGCCATTGTGCATACCAAAAATTTTTCAATCTTTAACAAAGTTAAAAATCAAATAAAAAAAGCGACAAAAATTTGCTTTCTACAAATTCTTGTCGCCCTTGACATAAATAGTTATATAAAATTTCAAAAAAAATTGCAAGAGAAGATTAAAAAATTATAAAATTTTTAATAAATTATTTCAGAATATTGATTCAACAAAAGGCGCAGCATTGTGGCATTTTCAACACCAAGTTTCCTACAGATTTCCGCCATTTCACGCTTTACAGTAGATTCACTTATGATAAAAATTTCTGCAAGCTTTTTGTAATTTGTCTCACCATTTAAAAATTCTTCCACAAGTTTGCTCTGCCTGCCTGAAATTCCATACTCAGAAAGCCTTAACCAATTTTCCGGATGCGGCAAATCAATTTTTGAAATCTTTTTTGAAAGAAAAGGAAACAAATCAAACAGAGAATTCTTTAAGACATTATAAATATGGGAAAAAGCAAAAGTCAGAAACAACGAATACGCCAATGCCATAAAAAATTTTGAACGGCTAACAGGAAGAATTACAAACAACGACAAAAACAATGGAACCAAACACAGAACAACTTTTTTACGTATATCAGTCTTTAAATAACCATAGCAAAAAAGAAGCGCAATTCCAAAAAAATACAAATACAACCCCAAGAACATAAGATTGTTCAAAGTCATCGTAATTCCCTGAATAAACAACACAACAGACTGCATAAAACGGATTTTATAAAAAAACACCAAGACAAAACAAATCGTCGCACACGAAATATTTACAGCAGGAATTATAATCTTACAATACGGCAAAAATGAATATGTATAATCTTCTATAGTTATGCTTATAAAAAATCCGATAACCTGAACAACCGCAGCAAAAAAAATCATCAGCCGTTCATATAAAACACTTTTTTCAATCTTCATAAAAATATTATACATTGATTTTTCTAGCTAGAAAAGAAAAATAACCAAGTACCATAAAAAATAACTTGGTATCACAATTTTGACACCTTGGTTATTTTTTAGTAACCCAGGTTATTTCGTGTTTTTGCGGGTTTACATAAATAAAATACTATTTAAAATAATAGAGTGAAAGATTTAAAATATTTTATCTGCCTGACACTTATCATTGTGTCATCTTTTTGTTGCGCATTTGCAAAGCAAACTTTAATTTCAAGCGAACCTGTAGAAGTTTGGGAAACCTTTATTTCAAATGAAGAAACAAGACGAAAAACCTTTATTTCTTATGCAGAACTTTCAGACGACATCGACTATCTTTTTTATTATTTAAAAACTGCTTATGCAGGTTACAGTGAACTTTTGCAAAATGGCTTTTCAGAAAAAAATTTTAGGGAACATTTTAAGGAAAAATACGAAAATTCGGAAGAAATTGAAACAAAACCGATTATGAAAGAATTTGCTGATTTTCTTTCAAGGTTTGCAAAAGACAATCACCTTTTCATATTGGGAAACAATGCCCAAGAATGGAACTCCGCCAACACTTTCGCAATATTTTACTATACGAATACTTTTGTTCAAAAAACTGAAGACTCCTTCCATGTAACACAAACTGATTCTTCCGCCATAAAAACTGGAGCAAAATTCACTGGAAAAACCGAAAATATTTTTTATTATCCAACAAAAGGCAAAGATACTTATCGCATTGGCATTATAAGCAAACAAAAAATATCAGACTATAACTTTTCTTTTGACGGAACAGAATTCAGTCTTCCAGTTTATGATGACGGAAATATTCAGGTTTCATTTTCACCCAAATATCACGAAATTGAAACAGCCAGCAGCATTTATATAAGTCTTTCAAGCTTTAAAGTTCAAGAAAATAATTCAAAATTCAAAAAAGGTTCTGAAATTGTTCTAAAAAAATTTGCAGACATAGGAAAAACATGGCGGAACAAGAAAAATATAATTATCGATTTAAGAAGCAACAATGGCGGAGAAATTGGCTACGGCATTTATCCGTTTTATGCAATGACTCAGGAAAATCCACAAAACTATTTCAGTGACTTTAAAAAACTGAATAACTTTAGCAATAATTTTTTCTTTGAACAGCTACAGACAACATCTCCTGCCACACTTCAGGCTCATATAAAATATTTTGAAAATTTGGGACTAACAAAAAGTTGGTATTACAAAAACTACAAAAAAGATTATAAAATCAATCTTAAAAATCCACAAAAACTGGTTGACATACAACACTGCGATTTTTTAAAAGAAATAAAAACATATTTCAATGGAAAAGTGATTTTCCTACTAGACAGAAGTTCCTTTAGTGCCAGCGAAATTTCGCCTTTGTTTGCAAAAAGAATTTTAGGTGGAAACGTAAAAATTATCGGGGAAAATTCCGCAGGCTGCATACAGTTCGGCGATGTATTGCCTTATCAGCTTCCGAACAGTGGAATTGCGATTTCCCTAAGCTGCAAAAGAAATACGTTTTTAAATCATTTTGAAAACTGGCATGGCGAACAATACGGAGTCTTCCCGGATTATTGGTCTTTAGGTTGTGACCTTAACGAAACAATCTTTTTGGAAACAAATGACATCGAAATGAGGGAAAAACTTAAAAATATTGAATTCAGATTGTTATAAAAAACAGGCGTCAAACCAGAACAGAATCTGATTCAACGCCTGCTTCTAGTTTTAGCTACACGCGATGATTGCAAATGCTGTAAACAACAAGAACAACCACCGCACCACTAAAAATCAATTAAACTCTGTACAGCAAATCTTCGTAGCTTGGGAATGGTTTGTATTCTTCACCAAGCAATGGCTCGATTTCGTCTGCCACAGCGCGGGCTTCTGCCATTGCAGGAATAACTTTATCCGCATACGCTTTGGCAACTGCCATAACATCACCGCTTGCTTTTGCAGCGAGATGGATTTTTGCAAGAGATTCTGTCTTTTCAGCCAAATCACCAGTAAGAGCATCAAGTTTTGCAAGCAATGCGCTTTCAGCAGAGGCTTTTGCAGAAGGAACAACAGCCTTAAGATTAACAACTGTTCTTGAAACAGCCGCAATGTATTTGTATGCAGCCGGCAAGATGTCTTTGTTAATCATTTCAAGCATCGTTTCAACTTCAATGTTCAAAAGCTGGGCATATTTTTCAAGCTTGATTTCGTAATGGCTTTCCATCTCTTCTTTTGTGTAAACACCAGTATCTGTGTAAAGTTTAACATTCTTTTCATCCAGATAATGCGCAACTGCATCAGGAGTTGTTCTAAGTTCAAGAAGTCCACGTTTTGCAGCTTCCTTTTTCCAAGATTCATCGTAGCCGTTTCCGTTGAATACAATTCTCCAGTGCGCCTTTACTTCTCGCTCAATAAGAGTATTCAAAGATTTTTCAAAGTCTGAAGAACCTTCAAGCTCGTCTGCAAAAGATTTTAGAGTTTCCGCAACAATCGCGTTCAAAGTTGTGTTTGGACCTGCCAAAGAAACATTTGAACCGGCTGAACGGAATTCAAATTTATTTCCTGTGAATGCAAACGGAGAAGTTCTGTTTCGGTCTGTAGAATCCTTTGGAATTGGTGGCAAAACATCAACTCCAATTGTCATCTTAGATTTTTTGTCAGCAGAATATGGTTTGCCTTCAACAATCGAGCCAAGAACGCGGTAAAGTTCATCTCCAAGATAAACAGAAATGATTGCCGGCGGCGCTTCGTTTGCTCCAAGTCGGTGATCGTTTCCTGCAGAAGCAACTGAAATGCGGAGCAAATCCTGGTTTTCATCAACAGATTTCAAAATTGCTGTAAGGAAAAGCAGGAACTGTGCATTTGACTCTGGAGTTTTTCCCGGTTCAAGAAGGTTTTCGCCTTCGTTTGTAGACATTGACCAGTTATTGTGCTTTCCAGAACCGTTAAGACCTGCGAAAGGTTTTTCGTGAAGAAGACATTCCAGACCATGGCGTTTTGCAACTTTTCGCATAACTTCCATTGTAAGCTGGTTCTGATCAACAGCGATGTTTGTTGTGCTGAAAATCGGAGCCATTTCGTGCTGTGCTGGAGCAACTTCATTATGTTCAGTTTTTGAAAGAATTCCGTACTTCCACAAAGTTTCGTTCAAATCTTCCATATATTTTACAATGCGTGGATTCAACGCTGCAAAATACTGGTCATCCATTTCCTGACCTTTAGAAGGTTTTGCGCCAAACAAAGTGCGTCCTGTCATGCGAAGGTCTTTTCTCTGTGCCCACAAATCGTGGTCAACAATAAAATATTCCTGTTCCGCACCAACAGTTGTCGCAACGTGGCTGACAGTTTTTCCAAAAAGCTTAAGGATTCGTTTTGCCTGCTTGTCCAAAGCTTCCATAGAACGAAGCAAAGGAGTTTTCTTATCAAGAGCTTCTCCTGTATAAGAACAGAACGCTGTTGGAATACAAAGTGTATGTTCCTTGATAAAAGGATAAGAAGTCGGATCCCAAACTGTGTAACCACGAGCCTCAAAAGTTGCGCGGTGACCACCAGACGGGAAAGAAGAAGCATCAGGCTCACCTTTTACAAGCTCCTTTCCGCTAAAAGACATGATTACAGTTCCATCATCCTGAGGATTAATAAATGAATCGTGTTTTTCTGCAGTAATACCAGTCAAAGGCTGGAACCAATGCGCAAAATGAGTAGCACCTTTTTCAATAGCCCAATCTTTCATTGCGTGAGCAACAACATTCGCTACATCAAGTTCAAGCGGTGCGCCAGAATCAAGCGTTTTTTTGAGCGCTTTAAAAGTTTCCTTAGGAAGACGATCTTTCATCACTTTCTGATTAAAAACCATGTTTCCAAATAATTCAGGTACGTTTATCATTGTAACCCCCAGTATATAATTTATTTTTTTTTGCAAAAAAAAAGCGATGTGAATTTCAACTAACAAAATTAGAAAAAATTCACATCGCCATTGATGTTGTTTCTTTTATATAACTTTACAAAAAAAAGTGCAAGTGAATTTCAATTTTTTTTTGAAATTTCACAAAAAAACTGCCGCAAGAAAAATAGAATCATCGCATTGAAAGCGACTCATTAATCCTGTAGGTGCTGTATTCTTCCTGTTTATATGGAAAATCCCACGTTCCGTCAAAATGGATTTTTCTGCCGCCAAAACCTGTCTTAAAAATATAAAGCCCTGCCATATGGTTTTCCCCATTCCCGTTTGGCGGAATTCCCATCAAATCATATTGAGTGCATCCCAAACTTCTTGCAAAACGCATAACTTCCCACTGCAAACCGTAATTTGGCATACATTCGCGACCTTCCAGAGCACTTGCCGCATACATATAATACGCACGGCTTCCGCAAACCGCCAGAATAAGTCCGCTTAAAAGAGTATTATTTTTATGCGCCGTAAAAAGATAAAATTTTGGAGGAGGAACCTGAGCGTCCATCGGAACAAGGGCGTTCGCATTGTTTTCATTTTTATTAAAACCGCACGCATTTTTTGCCACAAAACTTTTTTCAGCTTGCAGAGCAAATTCAGACCAGTTTATGCTGATTCTAAAAATCGTCTTGAAATATTCAATTTCTTCATAAAAAAAATCTTTTCGCTTTGCAGTTGAAACATAAATTTCATGCCAGGCTTTTAATTTTTCTTCTAAATCTGGGCTTGTCGCATCATAAATTGAAAATTCAACTTCTTCCCTGTATGCGCGGCGGATTGAATTTCGCGTCTGCTGCCTCATTGAAGAAAGCAATTTTTCCGGCGGAAATCGTAAATCCAGCACAATTGTATTCGGACAAAGATAATTTGAAGGCGCTTTCCTAAGATTGTGCGTCCGCGTTCCAAAATTCATTGAAAGCTCCAAAAGCTCGTTCCGTAATTCTTCTGTCTTCTTGGAATATTTTGGCCACGGAAGATCAAATCTGATAAAAGCTGTTTCTTTTGGCAAAAATTCCTTTAAAGCCTCTGCAATATCTTCCAAAAGAAGACTTCTTAACTCTTCACTGATATTAACCGCAGGAGCACGCTGAGCATAAGCATAAACCGTGCCACCTTTTGTGCAGCGAATCATTACAAGCAAAGGAAAATTATATTGATTTGCGGAATTTTCTGTTTCATCATCCTCAAACTGAGCCATTACCCAAAAATAACACGGAATCTGAGCGTTACATTTCTCTTTTATTTTTCCCCAAAATGAAGTCTGAAAAAGAACATCAGTGCAAGGAAAATCCTGCGGTGATGCCTGCGTAATTTTAACCATGAAATGACCGTAACAGCCAAAGCAAAAACCCGCAAGATTTACATCCGTTTGCCGTGCTAGTTGTGTACTATACTTCTGTTTTCGTCGCTAGTAGTACCATTCAAAATCTTTCTATTAAATTAAGCGGCGTACATTCAAAATTATACTCAAATTTTGAGCTTGCAACCGCGTGTTCAAAAACTGCCGTCAACGCAGAATCCTTTGCTGAATAACCTTGCCCCAGAAGAGAAACGCAAAGCCCGGCAAGAACATCGCCGCTGCCAGCTTTTGCAAGGGAATTTGTACCTTTATCGCAGATAAATGCCGATTTTTCTGAAAAAATATATGTATTCGCACCTTTTGCAATCAATGTAAGATTTGGAAATCTCTTTGAAAATTCCGCCGCAAATTCAAAACGATTTTTTACAACTTCAGAAAGCAATATTTTTTCCTGAAAGAATTTTTCTTCATTTTGACTTTTCTGTTTTTTTTCTGAAAATTTATGCTCGTCTATTTTTAGATTCAGGGAATTCACAAGTTCGCACAATTCCTTTGGATGAGGAGTAAGAATCACCCGGGCATTTTTCAAAGAATTCAGTTTTTCCAAGATTGAATTCAAATTTTTGCTATAAAAAAAATCCGCATCCAGAACAGCAGCAGGATTTTCCATTTTACAGATAAAATCAACAACTTTTTGAACTGATTTTTCAGCTTTTTCAGAACGACCAAGTCCACTTCCAACCAAAACCGCACTTGTTTTTTCAGGAAAATCTTCAGCAATCATAAGTTCTGGCGACATCGCAAAATTTTGCACAGCAAATTCATTTTTCAAAACTGAAACCAATCCTGAGCCAAAACGCAATGCCGCTGTTCCGGCGATAATTCCAGCCCCAGTTTTTTCGCCCAAAACAATACAAACGTGACCAAAATTCCCTTTGTGAACAGATTTTTTTGTCCTTACAGGAAGTTTTATATCATTTTCTTCAATTATATATGCATCTGGTTCAGCGCAAGATTCAAAAACGGAAGAAGAAATTCCCAAGTCCGCGACAATAATTTCCCCCACAAAATCCTTTGCAGAATCTTCATAAAGATTTTTTTTAAGCGCGCCCATTGTAACTGTTTTATTTGCAATAAATTTCATTCCGCTAGGAACATCGCACGCAATCCGAACCGCATTCTGCACATTGCACCAGTCCAACGCAACCTTAACATCTTCTGGAAGCTCCCCATGAAATCCAGTTCCATAAACACAGTCAACAATGACATCCGAATCAGAAAATTCCAGCGTTTTTCCCAAACCTGAAAACCATTCCATTGCGTTGGAAATTTTTACGCCGACCGAACGACTCATTTTGCGCTGAAGAATTGCCTCTTCAGTCTTTGGTTCACCAAATGCAACCACAAAAAGATTCTGCACCTTTCCAAAAATCCGTCTGGAAAGCGCATAACCATCGCCACCATTGTTTCCTGTTCCACAAAGAATAAGCACAGTTTTTGGCGCATAAAACAAAACTTCCCTTTCCAGCGCAGCAGCCGCATTTTCCATCATGATATTCTCAGGAAAACAAAATCTTTTTTTCGCCTCTTTCTCAGGAATTCCAGAATTAATATAAACCGATTTCAACGCAAAACTCCTTTTAAATATTTTACAGCCATAGCGCCCGCCATGCAAATTCCAAAAAAAACTAAAATATTATAGCTATAAATTTGACATATAGCTATTTTAAAGCTACGATAATTTATGTGCTGAGCTTTAGGAAATCAATGCTAGCGTAGTTGGATTCAAAATCAAAAAAAAACTCAACACACAGGAGGATTTTATGTACGACAAGGCAATTCCCATTTTTGAAGTAAAAAACCGACTCTCATATTTTCTGCACAAAGCAAAAGAAGAAGGTCCTGTTTTTATAAGTAACCGAGGAAAACCAGAATTCGTTCTTCAAACAATAGAAGAATATGAACAACAAATTCAGGCAAAACCTAAGGAAAAGTCGTTGATTGAACGAATTCACGAATCCCGCAAGACTTTCAGTTTGGAAAATGACGATTTTGATTTTACATCATACTATGACAACATCAAAGAAAAAATTCCAATGACACGAGATTCAGAAGAACATCTTTTTGACGAGGTTTAACTTATGAAGAAAATTTATCTTTTAGATACAAATGCAGTTTCAGAATTACTAAAAACTGTTCCAAACCGCAACTTTTTGAAACAGTTTTCCGAAAATGAAAAGCGTTGTGCAATTGCATCAACAACATGGAACGAACTTTTGTTCGGAGCAAATATTATGCCTTCAGGAAAAAGAAAGGATTTCATTTTTTCAACATTAATCAATGATGTTCAAGAAATATTTCCAATAATTCAATTTGATAATCATGCCGCATGGATTCAAGCTGATATACGAATGCGCCTAAAAGAATCTGGAAAAACAATTGATTACGCCGATACCGAAATCGCAGCCATTGCAATCTCAAACCAAATGATTCTTGTTACAAGAAATACAAAACACTTTGAGCCAATCACAGAAATCGATAGTGTATTTTATTACGAAAACTGGTTTGAATAAAAGTTCATATACAATTTATCATCATAATAATATTCTCAATTGTAAAAAACGCAATAACTTATTAAAATCAAATAGTCTGAATATAGAGTTTTATTAATTCTGAAAAATCGCTCACGGCGGTTTCCAATTTGCTCTAGACGGTTGAGCTCGCGCTACGCTTGTAGTTATTTGGGTGCTGCGCACTTTAATTGGTTCAATCGCTCAAAGTCTTCACAAATTGTAAATTCGCCTGCGCTTTTATTTGATTACCAGAAACTCCATATTCAACTAAAAATTTTATACCATTACGAGGCCAAATCATGGAAGAAATTCTTGAATTACTGCGACAGAACGCGCGTCTTTCCGTAAAAGACATTGCAAGCATGACAAAAAAAACTGAAGCCGAAGTCGCCGCAATTATCAAAAAATTGGAAGATGACGGAATTATTTTAAAATATGCGGCCATCGTAAATCCAGAAAAATCCGGCGAAAGCAAAGATAAAGTCCGGGCTGAAATACAGCTTCAGGTAACTCCAGAACGAGAACATGGATTCGATGCTCTTGCCGACAGAATTTACCGTTTTCCGCAAGTAAAATCGCTTTTTTTAATGAGCGGAGGTTATGATTTCAAAGTAATCATCGAAGGCGATTCCCTGCAGGAAGTTGCATTCTTTGTTTCAAACAAACTTGCAACCTTGGAAGGTGTTCGTGCTACAAAAACTTGCTTCATCCTAAAAACTTACAAAGAAAATGACATTGTTTACGTAGAAGACGAACGCGACCGGCGGGAAGCACAGGCATAAAGGGCGGACAACCGCCCTGCGCTCCAAACCTTTGGTTTTGCGCTACCCACCGTGCGGGCTTCAAACGCCAGCCCGCAACGCCCACTAATTTTTTTACAAAAAGGTAACTTTATGAACACACGACCAGATAAATTCAGCCATTTGATGGAATCAATTCCACCAAGCGGAATCCGAAAATTTTTTGAAATGCTGATTGGACACGATGATGTAATTTCTCTTTCTGTCGGAGAACCAGATTTTCCAACTCCTTGGACAATGAGGGAAGAAGCATTTTATCACCTTGAAAAAGGCCATACATCTTACACAGGAAACCGCGGTTTACCTGAACTTAGACAGGAAATCTGTAAATACATGGAACGATACAATATGTATTACAATCCTGAAACAGAAATTCTTGTTACAGTTGGAGCAAGTGAAGGTGTTGATGCTTCTTTGCGTTCCATTTTAAATCCCGGGGACGAAATCATTGTCTGCCAGCCTTGCTACGTAAATTACGAGCCTCTTGCATGTCTTACAGAAGCAAAAGTTGTTCCAATTGACACAAGTTTGAATGGTTTTTATCCGACTGCTGAACAAATTGAAAAAGTCATTACGCCAAAAACAAAAGCAATAATGATGTGCACACCGAATAATCCGACGGGAACAATTATTCCAGCCGAAGAACTGGAAAAAATCGCAAAACTTTGCGTAAAAAATCAGATTTGGTGTATTTCCGATGAAATTTACTGCGAACTGATTTATGATGACGCAAAACACGTTTCAATCGGTTCATTTCCAGGAATGAAAGATTACACAATTATTCTGAACGGATTTTCAAAATCATTTGCAATGACCGGCTGGAGAATCGGATATGTCGCGGCACCGGCAGATCTTATTACACAAATGACAAAACTTCATGGATACAATTCAATCTGCGCCCCGATTTTTAGTCAATACGCGGCAACAGAAGGTTTGCGCAATGGCTGGAAAGATGTCGAAAAAATGCGTTTAAGTTATCAGCAGCGAAGAAATCTTATGGAAAAAGAATTCAATGAGATGGGGCTTCCTGTTCCAGAACCAAAAGGCGCATTCTATATGTTCCCGGATATTACTTCAACAGGAATTTCCAGCGAAGAATTTGCCACACAACTTTTTCAAAAATATAATATTGCTGTAGTTCCTGGAAGTGTCTTTGGACTTGGCGGCGAAGGTCATATCCGCGTCTGCTATGCAACCGCAATCGATAAAATAAAAATCGCAATGGAACGAATTGCAGAATTCGTTGCGGAATTAAAAAGTTCAAAAAAATAACTGGAGAATGTTGAATGACTTTATCAATCTTAATTGCTATCATCGCGGCTGCATCTTTATTTATCATTTTAACTTTGATAACCAGCAAAGCCAATGGAAATAACGACAAAGGCAAAAAGAAAGGCAAGCCAAAAAACAACTCAGCAATTATAAAAGAAGCCACAAAAAAACTGACTCATGACCCGAACAATATTCAGGCTTTAACAGCTTTGGGCGAAGTTTATTACAGCACCAAAAATTATGAAAAAGCCATGCCGATTTATCAGCGGCTTATGGGACTGCAAAAAGTTCATCCTACAATCGATGAAAAACAGACTTCCCTAAGATACGGAATTTGCTGCTTTAATGAAAGTCAGTTTGACAATGCGTTAAAAGCGCTTGCAACAAGCCTGCGCGACGATCCGCAGAATTTTGACGCAAACAACTATATGGGCAAAGTTTTAATGCAAAAACAAGAATATGAAAAAGCAATCATGGTTTTTAAGCGCGCATCAAAGCTCAACCCGGAAAAGACAGAAGTCATTCAGAATTTGGCATACGCTCTGTATTTTGCAAAAAAATACAGAGAAAGCCTTGTTTATTTAAAAAGAACTGTTGAACTGAATCCAGAAAACAAAGAGGCTCTGTTCTATTTTGCTTCCGCAATGAATGAAGCCGGCTACAACGATAAGGCTTTGAAAATTTTCCTTCATCTTAGATTGAACCCAGTTTTTGGTGCAAAAGCGTGCCTTGCTGCAGGAACAATACACGATAAGCAGAATGCCCCGGACAAAGCAATTCAAGACTACGAAATTGCCCTAAAACTTGAAAATATTGACCAGGAAACAAAACTCACAATTTACTATAGGCTCGCCCACACTCTTATCTCACAAAAAAACATCGGGCGCGCGCTCGGTTATTTAAAACAGATTCAAAATATTGCCCCTGGCTATCGCGATGTTCAAGTTTTAATCAACCGCTACCAGGAATTGAACCAGAACTCGAATCTTCAGGCGTACCTTATGTCTGGAACAAGCGATTTTGTCGCATTGTGCCGAAAATTTGTTTCAGGATATTACCCGGACGCATTTATTAAAATTGAGGATATTTCCGTTGCCGCTGAATGTGTAGAAGTCCTTTGCGAAGTTCAGGCTTCAAAATGGACAGACACAGAACTGTTCAGATTTTACAGAAGCACTGGCGCAATCGGGGAATTATATGTGCGTGACTTGCACTCAAAAATCCGCGATATAAAATGTGACAAAGCGTTTTGCGTAACAGCCGGTTCATTTACAGAAGAAGCAAAAAAATATGTTGAAGGACGTCCAATCGACTTGATAGAAAAAACAAAACTTATTCAAGTTTTAAAAAAGTTGGACGTTACTACTCACATTTTTTAATTATAACAAGATTTCGCTCGCGTTCATCCTTGCCGGCAGAATTTTCTGTAAGATACGGAACAAACAATTTTTTTACAGAAAATTCCAACCCGAGCGATTTTATTTCTTCCATTTCTTTTTCGATGCTTTCTGACTTTGCTTTGTAAGCAGCAAGAATTCCGCCTTTTTTTGTAAGAGCCAATAAAGTTTTTGTCATTTTTTCATCCAAAGGACGGAACGCACGGAATGTTGAAATGTCAAAACTTTCAGAAGGAACTTTTTCAGCTTCTTTTTTAAGGACAGAAACATTTTTTAAACCACAAATCGCCGCACAATTTTCAAGGAATGCACATCTCTTATCCATGCGCTCAACCAAAGTAAAACTAAAATCTGGAAAAACTGTTGCCAGCGGAATTCCTGGTAGTCCGCCGCCAGAACCAATATCCGCAATCTTAAAATTTTCGGCGTTAAATTCTTTTGAAAGTTCCAGAAAAATCTTATATGGCGCAAGGCTATCCAAAATATGATTCACAACAATCTCGTCATAAACGCTTGTGTTCGTAAGATTATACGCAGAATTAAAAAGAATTATCTCATTGATGTACTTATCAAGTTTTTTTGAAAAATCTTCTATTCTTTCCGTCGGAATTCCAATAAGTTTTAATCCGTTCAAAAGTTTTTCTGATACTGCCATTTTTATTCCTGAAAATTATTCATCACCAATATCAAGCAAAAAATCCATATTCCAACCGTTTGAAACATATTTCAGCGAAACAAGATTTCCAGTTTTTTCAGCTTTTAGTTTTGGTTTTTGAGTCAGTTGATAAAGAAATGAATATTCATTTTTATAATCTTGAATAACTTGCGGCTCCACAAAATATCCTGCAGAAGTTCCGCAATTTCCATCAGCCTTGAACAAAAGATAAAAAGTCTCATCGCGGGATTTTCCGTCGCTTGTGTATTTTCGGTCGCCGGTAAGCAAGAATGAGCCATCGTTTTCTTTTTTGCTGAAATAAACCGTGCGAATTGTGTCTTTGATGCTGTAGCCATTTACTACAAATCTTAGAATTTTCGGGCTGAATTTTGAATTTTCTCCAGCCGCCCCGGAATTTGTAACCGGCAAATTCGATTTTTTCAACGCCTGAGAATTTTGTTCTGTTTTTTTCTTTAAATCAGAAAGTTCCTCCATAACAGAATTCAACAGAACATCATTATGATTATTTTTTGCAAACTGATTTGAAACAGCAACGTCATTTCCAAGCAGACCGTAGATTCCGTCAAAAAGCCCATTGCTTCCTAAGTACGAAACATCATCCGCAGAAAGATAATTCAACGCTTTTGAAACAGCATCCTGCGTCTGAGTTCTTGATTTTGCCGCGTTTTCAACTGTTGCCTGCAATGATTTTTTTTCATTTTCCGAAGAATCTGATTTATTTTCTTTGTTTGAGATATTTGTATTCACAAATCCTGGCGTATAAAATTTTGTTCCTAACACTGGAGCTGAAATTCGTGGCATCGCAGGGCTTTCCGAACTTGAAATTGACGGCATTGAAACAGAAGGCATTTCCATCTGACAAAATGAAGCCGCACAAAAAACAGAAAGAAGTACAAATCTTAAAAGAAAATTCCTACATATTCGCAAGGCTTTCCTCCACGTATTCAAGCCGTTGAGTAAGCTGAGCAATTGTTTTTTCCAGCCGATTTTTCTCCTTTTCAAGTTTTCCGCGCGCATCCATTTTTGTTGCACAAGCAGCTTTTTGCTTCATCATTTCGCGGACGGATGCAGGACTTTTTCCATCCAAAAATTCTTTTTCAACTTCCTGACGCTCATCTTTTTTTCGGACAGAAGCCACAACTTTCATATTTTCAAAACCGATTGCAGGATTCACTTCAACGCGGGCAACTTTTTGAATATCTTTCGCAGTATTTCGCGGAAGGCACAAAACGCGGTCAATATAATCTTCGTAACGGATATTTGCTTCCTCGCAAAGTTCGTGCGCTTTTATTAAAAGTTTTCCAAACTCCTGCATCATTTTTCCGTTTGCTTCCAGATATTCCTTTTTTATTTTTTCAGTAAGCGCCAAAAGTTCAGGATTAGATTCCCACTCAAGTTTGTAATAACCTTTTTCTTCCGCAACCAAAAGAAGCTCATTAAACTTTGCCCAAAAATGCTGGTTGTGAACTTTTGCATTGTAAACTGTTCCAGCGTTCCCGGTTGTGGAAAGCAATTCTTCTGACTGAAGATGATGAGTATATTCATGAACCGCCGTGTAAATCAGCTGATTGTCGTTCTGAAAATTTTTATTGTGCAAAAAAATCTCGTGCGTGTCTGGCATATAAAAACCATTCACACGCTTGCTTTCTTTTCCTGTCTGAATTACTGAAAAATCAAGTTCCGTTGGCGCAATGTCCATAAGAATTTCTTTTATTTTTGCGTTATCCATTTTTTCCTACTTTTCTATAATTACAAAACATTATGCCTTTTTTGTCAAAGCGGCACGAATCTGAGCGGCGAACAATTTGTTCTGATCATTTCGCTCTGGAACTGAAAATTTCGGTTTTCCATCTTCTTCTGAAATTCGGTAAATACGTCTTGGATTTGTTGTATACGCCGGACTTTCAGGATTATTTATCCACCAATCAAGAACCGCAAGAATGCAAAGCGTGTATTTTAAAAGATTTGCATTGTTCGCATTTGTATTTGCCGTTGTGTTGTTCGCCCCAAGCAATGTATCCAGACGTTTTGAAATTTCATTTGAAATATCAAATTTGTAATGTTCCCAAGGATTTGAAACCAAAGAAACATCGCCGTGCATTGAAGCAACTTTATCACACAAAGCAACTGCTTCCGTAAAATATGAGCGCGCAAAATCTGTACGCATAAAAAGCGGGCGGTATTTGCTTTCATCCTGTGGCCGCTCCAAAATAAGCTGGTCAAATTTAAAATGCGGAAGAAAATGCCATTGTGTCTGCCAAAGCAATGATGTAATCAGTTTTTTTCCAAACTGGGAATCTTCATAATCGTCCTGTGAATAAATCTGGTTCACAAGGTCGTTCAGCGGATCGCAATAAAGCTTTTCAAAAACATTTTCGCGGTAAGCGGACCAGTCATCCAGAATAGAAGAAATTGAATCCTTTTCCTTATTTGCCGCAGAATTTGCATTTGGCACAAAATTTATATTCCGGCAACCAACAAAGCAGTCTTCCAAAATACGAAGAAGAACAACTGTAACCTGCAGCGGATTTTCAGGGCTAAGAACGTTAAATCCATCCGCAAAATGATAAAGCGGCTGAAAATATGGATACATATCCGGATGTTTTTCCAGCTGTGCAAATCCCGCCTGTGGAAAAAGCTGATCCAGCAATTTGATTCCTGTTGTTACAACCTGATCTTTTATTCCTTTTTCCGGCTTTAAGACCGTATTTTTCTTTTTTTCAGTTTCCTCAACTTTCACAGTTTTAGTTTTTTCCTGCAAAAGCAAATCGTATTTATGAAGCCCTACAAATTTCAGAATATCTGCAACTTTCACCTTGAAAAAATCCGGATATTCCTCGTAAGTATCGGAACTCATTCTCATTAAAAGCGGATAGCACTTTTTCACAATCTCATTCTGAATATAAAGCCAGTCGGTAATCGCCTCTTTTGCAAGCGATGAAAGTTTTTCCTGCGGCGAATCCGGATAAGAAACTTCATCTGTGTAAATTTCTTTTATGAGCTTTGGAATTTTATTTTCACCGTAATAATAAACCTGGATCAAAAGTTTATAAACCGAGCGGATATATGGAATCAAATCCTGAACAACATACGGCTGAGGCAAATCCAAAAGTTCAATATGTGAAAGTTTTACGTTCTGCATTGTCCAGCCGGCAATCATCCTAAGAAATTTGAATTTTGTTTCCGTTCCGCTTGCAATTTTTGCCTTGTATGAAGCCGGAGCAATCTGAATCAAAGTTTTTATGACCGTAATAAAACCGGACAAATTCTCAATGTGATGCTTTAAAGTCACCGTGCAGAATTCTGAGACAACCTGCTCATGCCCATTCTGCTGAAAATATTTTATAAAGTTAAAAAGTCCATAATTTGGCTTGATTCCATATTCATCGCGCATCATAAGCTTGTCAAAAAGAGAATTAAGCTTTGCGGTTACAGGAGCAAGTTCTTCCTGACGCTTGCGGGAACCATTTCCATGATGTTCATTTGAGCCAGCATTTGAATTTGAGGAATTTTCCGAATTTCCAGAAGAAGTCTGACGCATCAAACGCCCTGTGCCTTTTGTAGATTTTCCTGTAGAATTTGAACTATCTGAACGTTCATACATAATCTCTCCTCCAAGTTTTTTTGACATTATCTCTGCTTCACCTGGATTCAACTGACCAATCGCTTTTCTTGTTCTATCCAATGTTCCAGGTGCCCAGTCAGCTTCTCTGGCTCTTTTTCCATCTTCCTGCATAAAATTTTCCCCCTTGCTACAACCGGATATGACTTTTTTTCACGATTCCAGGGCAATTTTTAAGAATAATTTTATCTCCGTTTTTTGAAACAAGCACGCCGTCAAAAGTGCCGTAAATTGTTGTGTAAACATTGCGCATAACAATGATATTTAAAGTCCGGTTGCTTACAGATGAAGGATTGAACGCCAAATCGACCATTCCCTCTGTGTCCTGCGCAACCCATTTTTTTGCAATTCCAAAAGGATGTGTAATCTGAACAGGTGGCATAGCAGTAATTTCTCCATCAACAGAAAGCATATCGTTGTTGAAAGTATCTTCATCCAACGCCATATAGCTTGTGTTCCCAAAAGAAAAGACAATATCTTTGCCGTTTATATTTGCCATTCCGTACATAATTTCGCTGGAAGAACGAGGTCTTAGATATGTTCTGTTCAACATAAAAAGCCCAAGCCCCTTGCCCTGCGGAATTTCCTTTATATGATGCCGATGTTTTCCTGTGTTCAGTCCACCCTCAAGACTCATGGGAATAAACCAGGTTGCCGTACAACGCTGCATTGTAGGAGCCGGATTCACAAAAAGGACTTCATTCGCATTTTTATTATCACTGTTCAAATGCGCAATATATTTTGCCTTCACCGCCGGCCTAAATTTATCCCCACGAACAGTAAAAGACAACGCAATTTTATCCCTTTTTCTGCTCCAGCTGATTTTTATATACCTTGTGCTTGAAAAAGTATTGCAGGCCGCCTCGAATGTATTCACAGGAACAAAACGCCTTCTCGGCCCCATAAAAGAATGATATGCAAGTTTCTGGCCATTTTCCTTATTCCAGAAAATCACTTCCGCAAGCCCAAATGCCTTGTCATCAAAAAATTCTGCAAGCCCGATATAGTTTTCAACCGCAAAAACAAAGCAAACCCGACTCTTTATTCTAAAATTAGAAAAAAACGTTGAAGTCGGAACGCCGGCAAACGGAGCCTTTACACCACGGATGTCAACCGCATTAGAAACTCCAGAAAAAGAACCAAAATTAATTTTTCCGTTCTGAACAATACTGTCAGGCGCTTTTACAAGAGGTCTAGAATACACAAAAATCCTCAATAAAATAAAACAATTTCCATACATTATATAAGAATCTATTGCAGTTATCAAATAATTTTCTTGTTAATTAAAAACACCGTGCTAAAATTAATAGTATGAAATTTGAGTTTCAATAATTGTGAAAAATCGCTCTCAGCGAATTTTCAATTTGCTCCAGACGGTTGAGCTCGCGCTACGCTTGTATTGATTTGGGTGCTACGCACTTTAACTTTTTCAATCGCTCAAAGTCTTCACAAATTAAAACTTCGCTTACGCTTTTATCATATTATCAATAAACTCAAATCTAACACTATTAATTTTTGCAGCCAAGGAGATGCTTTATGGGAATAAAATTGTATTCACTCGGTGCGGCACAGGAAGTTACCGGTTCAAAACATATTCTAGAAATCGACAGCCGTCAAATTATGATTGACTGCGGCGCTTTTCAGGGAAAACGAAAAGAATCTGACGATAAAAACAGAAATTTTGACTTTAACCACGAAAAACTTGAAGCCGTAATCCTTACCCACGGACATTATGACCATTGCGGACTTTTGCCGGTTCTTACAAAAAAAGGCTACAACGGAAATATCTATGCAACTCCTGCAACCCGCGACATTGCAAACCTTGTAATGATGGACAGCGCACGTATTCAAGCAAGAGATGCGGAATTTCTTGCGAAACAGGCAAAGAAAAAAGGTGAAAAATTCAACTGGCGGCCAATATTTGATGAAGATGATGTTGTAAAATGCGCAAACCAAATCATCTCTCTTTCTTACAACAGAAAAATGTATATTGCCCCGGATGTTCAGCTGGAATTTTTTGACGCGGGACACATTCTTGGTTCAGCGTTCGCAAGCCTTTCAATCCGTGGATGGCATTCAGGTTTAAGCACTCCGTATGTCCATTCAACAGGAGAAAACGAAACAAGGATTCTTTTTACAGGCGACATTGGACGAAAAGAAAAACCGATTATACGTCCGCCGGCAACAGATATTCCAGCTCCAGATTATATTGTTCTTGAATCAACTTACGGAAACCGAAAGCACGAAAACCGAGATTTTGCGCTCAAGGAGCTAGAACGGGTTGTCCGCGACACTTGCGCAAAAAAAGGAAAAATCATAATTCCATCTTTTGCAATAGAACGAGTCCAGGAACTTGTTTACTATTTACATCTTTTGACAGACCAGAAAAAAATTCCGGTTGTTCCAATTTATGTTGATTCTCCAATGGCAGCAAATGCAACAAGCGTTTTCCGCGTTCATCCAGAATGTTATGACGAAAGCGTAAACGAAGCGTTCTTAAAGCACCATAAAAATCCGTTTGGATTTGGTTCACTTACATTTACAACCAGCGTAGAAGAATCAAAGGCTCTTAATAAAAAAGAAGGACCGATGATTATTATTTCCGCAGACGGAATGTGCGAAGCCGGGCGAGTCCTTTATCATCTTGCAAATGAAATAAGTAATGAACGCAACACAGTCCTTATAGTTGGCTACATGGCAGAAAATACTTTGGGCCGAAGAATCCGTGACGGAGCAAAAGAAGTAAAAATCCTAGGCGACCTTTATCAGGTAAAAGCGCAAGTTGAGCAAATAAACGCATTCAGTGCCCACGCCGATTACGAGGAAATGACCGACTGGCTAAAAACAATCAACACAAGCCGACTAAAAAACATCTTCATGGTTCACGGTGAAAAAGATGCCCAGGAATTCTTTACAAATTACCTGCACGAACATGGATTCCCAAACGTGTCGGTGGTAAAATATGATGAAACCTATGAATTAGGTTAAAATACAAAAAAACAAGGAGTCTTTTTATGAAAAGAGTATTAAAACTTTTTGCAAACTGCCTTTGCATTTTTGCAATGGCAAGTATCATTGGCTGTAAAAACGATGATGGGGGGGGGGGGAGCGACGAGCTTAAAGCAACCGTAAATAAAGCAACATCCGCTTCTGTATCAGTAGAAGAAGGATCGTATGATTCGATTGTAAAAGAAGAAGACAAAAGCACTATCAATGCTGCGTTAGATTCTGCAGGAATTGACAAAATTATCGCCGGCGCAACAGATTATTCAGGCTTTGTTCAAGACGATGAAGATGATTCAGATTATTATTCAATGCGTGCAATGACAACTGAACAACTGGGAACAAAAATCTACAAAGATTTGGAAGAAAAAATTACAAACTTTAACCAAGACCTTCAAAACAATGGAAAAGCTTCCTTCGCCTACTCTATAGCTCCTGGTGAAATTACCGAACTTCCAGAAGGAATAAAAATGACAATTCCGTTGTTCTTTATGTCTCAGTCAGCGGCCTATTCGTCAGACGGAACTACTACAGCGCAATCTTACACACAGGGAATATGCTCCACATACTTTAAAGATTTCACAAAAACTGAATCAGATTCAGACAGCTATTTAAAACAAACTGCTGTAAATTCCGCACAGAACTACAATTACAACATTGCAACAACTATCGACCCAACAAAAATTGATTCAGATAAGATTCAAAATGGAGATTATACAAGTATTTCTGATTTTATGAAAATCACTGGCTCTGCAAAAATAAATCTTGAAACAACTAGCTACACTTCATTCGTAATCGAAGGCATTGCTGGAAAGATTTCAACAGAACTAAATCTTGCTATATCATTCACTGATTTTGATAAAATTTATAATGAAATAGTAAATGATGACACAGAATGTTCTATTTCTCCAGAAACATTTATCAATTCAGAAACTTCAAAAGGTTCTCTTAAAATCAATGTATGCGATTTAGACGGAAATGTTATCTACAATTATAAGACAATCACAAACATTTCTGACCTTGAATCTTATATATCGCTTTTTGACCTTAGCAGCGTAATTAATGGCACTGACGAATAAGAAAAATAATTATATTCTGAGTTAAAACAAAAGGCAGTTCTTTAAGCAAAACAAAGAACTGCCTTTTTATTTCTGTTTTAGAATTTACGAACCAATCGTGCCTTTTGTTGAAGGAATTGCACCGTTTCTGCGTGGATCTATTTCAACGGCGTCACGGATTGCGCGGGCAGCGGCTTTGAACAAACCTTCCATTTTATGATGGTCGCTGCGGCCGCGCAATGTATCAAGATGAAGATTACACTGCGCGCTATTTACAAAGGCTTGCCAGAAATCCTCAAAACAATCAGTCTGAAAACTTGCCTCCACACCATTTGCATTCAAACTTACAAGCGGAATTCCTGTAAGCTCAGCATTGCACACAAGAAACGGACGACCGCCAAAATCAACTGCCGCCCGCAACAAAGCCTCATCCATCGGGTACAAAAACGAACCGGTTCTGTAAATGCCGGCACAGTCACCTAAAGCCTTTGCAAAACACAAACCAAGAACAATCCCTGTGTCTTCTATCAAATGGTGCTGGTCAACATTCAAATCGCCCTTTATTGTTCCGCTTAAATCAAAAAGTCCATGCTTACAAAAAGAACGCAACATGTGGTCAAAAAATCCAATCGGATTTTCCATTTCGCACTTGCCAGAACCATCCAAATTCAATGTAAGAGAAATCTGAGTTTCCCCAGTTTTTCGTTCAACAGTTGATATGCGAGCCATATTGAATCCTTAAAAATTACAGAATAACTTTGCGCAGTTCATATTCCAGAATATCTGTTGCCCCAAGACTTTGAAGTTTTGGAAGCAATGTTGGAACTTCACTTTTTTGAACCGCAATTTTTACAGCATAACCGTCATCTCCAAAAAGAGGAGAAACAGTCGGACTTTTCATTGAAGGAATTCCCTTTATCAACTTGTCAAAATCAGACTTCGCAACATTCATTTCAAGCATTACACGCGAACGAGCCGCAAGAACAGCCTCAAAAAGCATTTTAAGCTCAAGAATTTTCTGTTTTTTGGCAGGATTCTTCATTGCTTCTTTTGAAGCATACATTCGCGTTGAAGATTCCATCAACGTATCAACAATCTTTAGCCGGTTTGCACGCAAAGAAGAACCTGTTGAAGTGTTATCAATAAGAATCTGTGCAAGCGCGTCATCGTTATCCTGAACAAATCCTTCTGAAGTTCCCCAGGTGCGGAAAATAGTTCCGTCAATTTTTTTTGAGTCAATATATTTTTTTGTAAGATTCTGATATTCAGTTGCGATTGTAACTTTACCGTTCAGCAGTTTTTCATAATCTTTTGTTTCTGGAATTGCGGCAACAATGCGAACCGGATCAAATCCCAAGTCCATAATCTCTTCAACATCGTTTTCAACGCCATTTTCATAAACCCAGTCTTTTCCACTGAATCCAACATCAGCACAATTCTTTGCAAGCAATGCACTTGTAATCTGCGGTTTTACAACCTGAAAAGCCAAATCTTCTTGATTTGTAACAGGAAAATAAGTTCTGTCCGGCAAATGAATGGAAATTCCTACATCATTCAAAAGTTCATAAACCGATTCATAAATTCGGCCCTTAGCCAAAAGAATCTTCAATTTTTCCATTTTTGCGCTCCTAGAATTTCAATTTATAGACATATTATAATAGAAGAAACGCAACAAATTCAATGTTATAGATTGAATGGTGATTTTTTTATTCTGAATTCATAAATTGAATAAGCGGGAAGAAAAAGAAAGCGGCAACCGAGCTATTCTGAGCGATAGCAAGCAATTTTTGAAGAAAAATTGCGCAGTCTGATACTTTGTACGCTCAGCATGGCGAATTGACGCGCTTTTTCTGGTAGCTGATTCAATTTCTTTCAGAAAAGATAAACCAAACATCAGAAATTACAAAAAAGATTGTTCAAAGCTGATATTTTGCGTAAAATATTTTTATGGCTTTCAACGTGACAGATTTTCCAGAAAAAACTTTAGACATCACAATTCTTTGTAAAGTCGTAGACAATTTTGGCGACATCGGATTTGTTCATCGCCTTGCCCGCGCACTTTCTGACCTTTGCCCAAAACTGAAACTCAGAATCGTTGCAGACAACTTAAAATCATTCAGCCTTTTATGCCCAGAAATTGACCCATCAAAAAACGAGCAGAATGAAAATGACTGGCAGATTTTTAACTGGAACGCAGAAGAAACCTGCCTTGAATCTTTTCGCAAAAATCCGCCACAAGTAATACTCGAATGTTTTCAGTGCGGACGTCCGGAATGGCTTGAAACATTGCTTTTTACAGAAAAAATTCCTAACATTGCCCACATAATCATGATTGACTACCTTACCGCAGAACCTTACGCGGAAACTTTTCACAAACTGCAAAGCCTTACAAGAAGCGCAAAAGTTCAAAAAGTCAATTTTATGCCTGGATTTACAGAAAAAACCGGTGGACTCGTTTTAGACAAACCTTTTGTTTCTGCATTGAAAAAACGAAAAGATGAAACTGAAAATTCTTTCAATGTGTTATTTTTTGGATATCCACGAAATTATTCTCCAGTAATTCGCGCATTGCAGAATTTTAACAATAAAAATGAAAAAAAAATAAATTTACTTTTGGCAAAAGGCGCTGGATTTGATTCATTTTGGGCGGCATATAAAACTGAAAAATCTGCGGAAAAAAACTTGTTTGCGTTGAACGAACTGCCGTTTCTTCCCCAAAGCGAATGGGATGAACTTCTTGCAAAAACACCGCTTTTATTCATCCGCGGAGAAGACAGCTTAAGCCGCGCTTGCCTTTGCGGAGTTCCGTTTGTATGGCACGCATACCCGCAGTCAGAAGAATATCAGCTTGTAAAAGTAAACGCGCTTTTAGACAGAATGAGCATTCATTTTTCTACGGAAAATTTTAAAATCATCCAGAAATGCTGGCAAATATACAACACAACAGACGCTGCCCCACAAGAATTAGAAAACGCGCTGAACAATTTTTTGCAGAACTACAAAAATCTTTGCGGCGGATTCAAAGAATTTTCAGCCTCACTTTTAAAAAACGGAGACCTTACAGAACATCTTTTGGAATTTATAGAAACAAATGCAATGAATTAAATTTATAAAAAATTGCTATGCGCAGGCATAAAAGAAAAACTGAAATGAGCCATGCGAATGAGGTTTTTCTTCCTAAAAAAAATTGCAACCTAGCCAATGTTTGTTTTAGGCTGAGAGCATAGCAATTTTTGCGCAATTTATTTTGTATTTATCTTGTTGCGCATTTAATTCCAAATCAAACCGTGAACAGTGTACAATCTAAAAAAAAAGCAGTATAATAGTCGAAATTATTTAGCAAAAAACTTTATTTTTGAGGTTATATTTTATGTTAATGACATCACAGTTAAAAGTTGGAACAGCTTTTATGTACGAAGGCAATCCACTTATCGTTCAGAAAATGCTTGGTCAGCGTTCTGGTCGTGCCGGAATGGTTACAAATCTTCGCGTTCAGAATCTTGTTACAAAATCAACAATGGATCTTGGAATTGATGCCGGCGAAAAATTTGATGAAGTAGACCTTGACGCACACACAACAAAACTTTCTTATATTGATGGCGACACTTACGTTTTCATGGATCAGGAAACTTACGAACAGTTTGAACTTCCAAAAGAAAATCTTGGCGACTACGCTGGTTACATCACTCCAGAAGATGATCTTGAAGTAAAACTTACATTCTACGAAGGAAAACCAGTTGGTATTGAAATGCCAGTTCAGGTTACACGCACAATCACTTACACAGAACCTGGCGTAAAAGGCGATACTTCTGGAAAATCTTTGAAACCTGCAACTCTTGATACAGGAATTGAAGTTCGTGTTCCATTGTTCATCAATGACGGCGAAAGAATCGTAATCGACACACGCGACGGTTCATTCGTAGAACGTGCAAAGAACTAATCTTTTTTAGATTCATAAAATGCTCCACTTGCTGGAGCATTTTTTTTTGCTTGAACAACTTTGTGCATTTAGCTAACATATATTCAACTTCAGGGCGAGGTGAAATTCCTCACCGGCTGTGTGCGTTTTTCGTAAGTCAGCGAGCAAATATTTTGCAAGATACGGTGCGATTCCGTAACCGACAGTAAAGTCTGGATGAAAGAAGTAAATTGAGCGCAATTTTATCATTGCGGAATTTATTTTGAACTAAGCCCTGAAAAGGGTTTTTTTTATGTTCACTGGAATTATTGAAGAAACTGGAACAATTCTTTCCGCAGGAAATGGAAAAATCTGCATTGCGGCAAAAAAAGTGCTTGACGGTACAAAAATCGGCGACAGCATTGCGGTAAATGGCGTTTGTCTGACTGTTACAAAAATTGACCCGCTGGATTTTACCGCAGATGTAATGAATGAAACTTTAAGCCGCTCAAATCTTGGTTCACTAAAAAAAGGAAGCCCAGTTAATCTTGAGCGGGCAATGGCGGCAAACGGTCGGTTTGGCGGACATTTTGTCTCCGGACACATCGACGGAACCGGAACTATCCTAAAAATACAAAATGACGGAAATGCTGTCTGGGTTCATATCTCTGCGCCTAGCTCGATTTTAAATTTGATTATTGAAAAAGGCTCTGTCGCGATTGACGGAATCAGCCTGACGGTTGCAAAAGTTGATGAAAAAGAATTTGCCGTGAGCGTAATTCCTCACACAGGAGAAGAAACAACTCTTTTGAACAAGAAAGTTGGTGACATTGTAAATCTTGAAAATGATGTGATTGGAAAATATGTTCAAAAACTGATGAACTGCAGAAATTCTGGACAGGCAGAAAAAGACAAAAAACTTTTAGACTGGCTGAATGGATGAGCCGGGCGTTGCGGGCTGGCGTTTGAAGCCCGCTCGGTGGGTAGCCGAAAACCGCAAGGTTTGAGGCGTAGGGCGGTCGCCCGCCCTTCTGTTTGAGAATATGGCGTCTGCAAAAGAACTTGGGATTTTGCAGATTAGTGAGCGACGGAGACGCGAACGTTGTTGTCCGCCCTTAAAAAGAAAATTTGGAGGCAAAAATGGCTGAATTTAGAAAAATGCGGAGATGCAGGCAATATATTCCCCAGAAAGAAGTTGAACAGATTTTGCGCTCTGCAACAAGCGGCGTTTTGAATCTAATCGGTGACGACGGCTATCCTTACGGAGTTCCGCTGAGTTTTGTTTTTCTTGACGGAAAAATCGTTTTTCACTGCGGACGCGAAGGGCACAAAATCGATGCAATAAAAAAGAATGAAAAATGCAGTTTTACAATAATCGCGCAGGACAAAGTTGTTCCAGAAAAATATTCAACATTTTTTAAGAGCGTAATTGCTTTTGGAAAAATCCATATTGTTGATGAACCGGAAGAAATGCGGCGGCTGGTGAGTGAACTTGCAGAAAAGTACCGTCCAAATCACAACGAAGAAAAAAACAGGGAAATTGACTTGGAATTTTCTGCGCTGCGTATGCTTGTTATGGAAATTGAACACATAACCGGAAAAGAATCCAAATTTCTTGCGGCAGAAAGACGCGAACCGGGTTCTTCAAAAAATATTGTAACAGATTAGGCTGGAGTTTTTATGGAATATAAATACAACACAATAGAAGAAGCGTTGGAAGAGCTTCGCAATGGGAAAATTATTCTGGTTACGGATGATCCTGACCGCGAAAATGAAGGTGATATGATTTGCGCCGGAACTTTTGCGACACAGGCAAACATTAACATGATGGCAACGCATGCAAAAGGACTGATTTGCACTCCGATGAGCAATGAAATTGCAAAGCGGCTGAATCTTTTTCCGATGGTTGCAGAAAACACAGACAACCATGAGACAGCTTTTACAGTTTCAATTGACCACAAATCAACAACAACAGGGATTTCTGCGGCAGAACGCTCAATAACTGCACTGGCCTGTGTAAATCCTGAATCAAAGCCGGAAGATTTTAGACGGCCTGGACATATGTTTCCTCTGATTGCAAGAAAAGGCGGAGTTCTTGTAAGAAACGGTCATACAGAGGCAACCGTTGATTTGTGCCGACTTGCTGGACTTCCAGAATGTGGTTTGTGCTGCGAAATCATGGATGATGACGGAACAATGATGCGAACGCCAAAGCTTTGGGAACTCGCAAAAAAATTCAACCTTAAATTTATAACGATAAAAGAACTTCAGGATTATCTAAGGCTTCACGAAAAACACGTTATTCAAGAGGCAAAAGCAAAACTTCCGACCGAATGGGGTGATTTTGACATTTATGGCTACATAAACGATATTACCGGCGAACATCATGTTGCATTGGTTCGCGGCGATATTGGCGATGGCGAAAATGTTCTGTGCCGGGTTCATTCAGAATGTCTTACAGGAGATGTTTTTGGTTCACAACGCTGCGACTGCGGTCCACAACTGCATGCGGCAATGAGCAAAATTGCGGAAGAAGGACGCGGAATCGTTTTGTATATGCGTCAGGAAGGACGAGGAATCGGACTTATCAACAAATTGAAGGCGTACAAACTTCAGGAAGAAGGACTTGATACGGTTGAAGCGAATGTAAAACTAGGATTTAAGCCTGATTTACGCGAATACTGGATTGGCGCGCAGATTCTTAGGGATTTAGGCTGCAAATCTCTACGGCTTCTTACAAACAATCCTGAAAAAATCTACGGATTAGACGGATTTGGTCTTAAAGTTGCAAAACGAGAACCAATCGAAATTGCCCCACAAGAATACGATCGCTTTTACCTAAAAACAAAACGCGATAAAATGGGACATATTTTCAAGGAAAGTCTTTAAAATAAAAGAGGATATTGATATGAATGAAATTAAACTTGTAGAAGGAAAACTTGTTGCCCCGGAAGGGATGAAAGTTGGAATCGTTGCATCGCGCTTTAATGAGATTATTGTAAACAAATTGCTCGGAGGCGCGGTGGATGGGCTTGTTCGCCATGGAGTTGAAGACAAAAACATCACCGCAGTTTGGGTTCCAGGCGCATTTGAAATTCCTGTAATCGCAGACAAAATGGCTGCAAGCGGCAAATATGACGCTGTTATTGCCGTGGGAGCTGTAATCCGCGGTTCAACAAGCCATTACGATTACGTTTGCGCGGAAGTTTCAAAAGGAATCGCACAGGCAAGCCTAAAAAATGGAGTTCCTGTAATGTTCGGCGTAATCACAACAGAAAATATTGAGCAGGCAATAGAACGCGCCGGTTCAAAAGCCGGAAACAAAGGCTATGACTGCGCACTTGGCGCAATCGAAATGGTCAACGTTATCAAGCAGCTTTAAACAGAACAAAAACCAAAGTTGCCTCAATGCAGAATTTTGATCTTTCGCAATTATTAAAGAATTCCTCGTCGCTTTCGTTCAAACAGCAAATAAAATTTGTATGGCAGCTTAGCGTTCCCGGGATTCTAGCGCAGATTTCTTCAATTCTTATGCAGTATATTGACGCGGCAATGGTCGGTTCAATGGGCGCGCAGGCATCCGCTTCAATCGGACTTGTAGCATCGTCAACTTGGGTAATCGGAAGCCTGGCGCACGCAATGTGCGTCGGTTTTTACGTACAACTTGCACATCTTGTTGGAGCCGGCGAAAAAGAAAAGGCAAAAAATGTTTTTTTTCAGTCGATAATCGTCTGCCTAATTTATTCGCTGGTTCTGGCAGGAATTTCCTCTTCAATCTGCCATGAACTTCCAAAATGGCTTGGTGCACCGCAGAATCTTTTTCATGACTCAACAATGTATTTTCTTATCTTTGGACTTTCAACACCATTTTTTGAAATTGTGTACCTGATGAGCGGAATGTTGCAGTCAACCGGAAATATGAAATTTCCTGCCGCAATGAATGCAGTAATGTGCCTTCTGGATATTTTGTTCAACTGGCTTTTTATTTTTGAACTTAATCTTGGAGTAAAGGGAGCGGCTTTAGGTTCAGCAGCGGCGGCTTTTGTTACCGCATTGACTATGGCAGTTTACACTCTGAGATTTTCTGATTATCTAAATCTGAAGAATTTCAATAACTTTTCAATGAGCAGATATTGCGTTTTTAAGGCAATAAAACTTGCTGTTCCAGTCGGTCTTGAAAGCTCAGCATTTTCCGGCGCACTCGTAATCGTAGCAAAAATAATTGCACCTTTGGGCGCGGTTGCAATTGCGGCAAATTCATTTGCAACCACAGCAGAATCTTTGTGCTATATGCCCGGCTATGGCGTTCAAGAAGCGGCAAGCACACTGGTCGGACAAAGTTACGGCGCAAAACGCAATGATCTTTCAAAATCTTTTTCAATGATTACAATTGCCGCAGGAATTCTGATAATGAGTTTAATCGGTATTGCAATGTATTTTTTATGTCCATTTTTATTTCAGTTTTTAACGCCAGACAAAGAAATTCAAAACCTTGCCACAAAGATTCTAAGAATTGAACTTTTTGCAGAACCAATGTTCGCGGCAGCAATAGTTTCAACAGGCGTTCTGCGCGGCAAAGGCGACACACTAGTTCCAAGCATACTGAATTTAATCAGCCTGTGGATTGTGCGCCTTGGAATTTCTGTATGGCTCGTAAAACCTTTTGGTCTGGTCGGAATATGGATTGCAATGGCAATTGAACTGTGCTTCCGGGGAATTATCCTTTTAGTCCGCGTATTAAGCACGCAAAAGATTTCTTAAAGCCTCCGCAAAAGCGTTTTTCTGACCTTT
>ONHK01000011.1 GCA_900317625.1 uncultured Treponema sp. | reverse complement strand
TGTCCCAAAAAACGAACGATTTTTAGGACAGAAAATACCTCGAAAAAAATCAAAAGCAAACTACACAGTTTTAGATAAATATATTGGCGAAAAAGGTTTTGATGAAAACTACGCGCTTCTAAGCCATTATATACAGCTTCAAGATTCTGTTTCCGGTGAAAAATACAGAGAAATTCTTGAGCAGAATGGAATTGATGTTTCAAAACTTCCCGAAACTGGCACTTTCAACACAAAAAGAAATGTTCCATTTGTCGCAACAAAAAATCCAACTTTCACTTTTATTGATTTATTTGCTGGTATCGGCGGATTTCGGCTTGCAATGCAGTCCTGTGGCGGTCAGTGCGTTTTTTCTTCTGAATGGGACGACGCCGCAAAGCAGACTTATTTTGAAAATTATGGAGAAGTTCCGTTTGGTGATATTACAAAGCCTGAAACAAAAGCTTTGATTCCAGAAAAATTTGATGTGCTTTGTGCTGGTTTTCCGTGCCAGGCATTTTCTATTGCCGGTTACCAGAAAGGTTTTGCAGATGTCCGCGGAACTTTATTTTTTGATGTCGCGGATATTTTGGAAAAGCATCGTCCAGAGGCATTTTATCTTGAAAACGTAAAAAACTTGAAATCGCATGACGAAGGACGGACTTTTGCAAAGATAATGGACGTTCTGCAAAATCGTCTTGGATATGTTGTTGATTCAAAAATTATGAATCCGTGTGAATATGCAAATGTTCCTCAGAATCGCGAGCGAATTTTTATAGTCGGCTTTGATCCGAATCAGATTGAAATTCCGCAAGAAAATTTTCATAACGGATTGTTTAATTTTCCTTTTCCAGAAAAAGTTAGGCTTACAAAAAATATTCATGATGTGATAGATGATTCTATTGAAACGGAAAATCTTTTTTACAAAGAAAATCATCTTTATTACGAGAGAATGAAAGATGTGATTGTGAACCAGGACACAGTTTATCAATGGCGAAGAGTCTATATCCGTGAGAATAAAAGCGGAGTTTGCCCGACTTTAACCGCAAATATGGGCGAGGGCGGACACAATGTTCCGATTGTCCGGACTTCAAAAGGAATCAGAAAGTTGACGCCGGAAGAATGTTTAGGTTTTCAAGGATTTCCAGTTGATATAAAAAATCCATTCCGTTTTCCAAACACAATTGCACAAAGCAAAAAATACAAGCAGGCAGGAAACAGCGTAACAGAACCACTGATAGAACGCGTTGCAAGAAATGTAATTCAATTTGTAAGGGAGAATGAGAGATGACAGTTTTTAAAATAAAGACAGGTGATGAAAATACTTATGCTTCATTTAGAGATGTATCTAATAAAGAAATCCTTGTAGACCATTTAATACAGTATGATAATCAAATAAAGATAGGAACTCCTGTTTTTCTTTTATTTGGAGGAGATGGGACTCCTTGGGAGAATGGCTTAGCAGGAATATGCAAAGTTTCCTCATGTCCAATTGATTTAGGTTATGAAGTTGCTAAAAATGGAAAATATTTTAAACTTAAACTTGAGGTAATTATTAGATTGGAAAAACATCTTACAAAGATGGATTTTTCAAAATATCCAGAAACTTTTGATACAGGAATTGGTCCAAGTACAAAAGGTGAACGAAATCAGGCTTTAGGAATTATCGAAGATGATAAAGCAATCGCTGCTCTATGTAGAGCAATTATAGATCGAGAACCAGAGTTAAAGGAGAGAATAAGAAGTGTTTTTGGCGATGTTATTTTTAATATTGCAAATAACAATACTATAGTTTATATATCACCAAAAGAAAATAATTCATCATATAGCACTTCTTATATTAAAAACTTCTCCCAAACCATCTACTACGGAGTTCCCGGCTGCGGAAAAAGCAATCAGATTGATAAGAAAACTAAAGATTTGGCTGACGACCAAAAAATGCGAGTTGTGTTTCATCCTGAATATACTAATGCTGATTTTGTCGGGCAGATTTTACCTGTACAGACAGCAGATGGAATTGACTATCGTTTTAAGGCTGGTCCTTTTGCACGAATCTTAAAGCGGGCCTTAAAAAATCCTTTTCAGCCATACTACTTGATAATAGAAGAAATTAATCGTGGAAATGCAGCTGCAATTTTTGGCGATTTGTTTCAGCTGCTTGACCGAAAAAATGACGGCTGGAGTTCATATTCTGTTGAAAACTTGGACTTGAATTCATTTATCAGAAGTGATGATGACAAATATTCTGATAAAGAGGTAAAAATGTCTGTGCCAATTGGAAGTCTTATTTTCACAGAAAATACTTCAATCAGCTTTCCTCCAAACCTTTCAATTCTTGCCACGATGAACACAAGCGACCAGAATGTTTTTATATTGGACAATGCTTTTCAACGCCGCTGGGATATGGTTCTTGTAAAAAATGAATTTGGAAAAGCGGAAACTGAAGAAGAACAAAAAAATATTGACCAGCAGAAAACGGCACTAATCGAAGGCTCTAAAATTAAATGGGAAACTTTCCAGAAAACAGTCAATGACAAAATCTCGCAGTTTTCTAAGGAAAACAATTTTTCAAGCATGATAGACAAGCGGCTTGGCTGCTGGTTCGTCAAGGCTGTTCCTGATGAAAATGACACAGACGGAAACTATATTATCACTGAAGATTCCTTTAAACACAAAATTCTGAAATATCTTTGGGATGATGCATTCAAGTTCAGCCACGAAGATATTTTTGAAGCTGCCGATAATTTTGAAGCTCTGCTGGAAAAAGTAAAAATAAGTGAGCCAAATTTCGGGATTTTCAAGAACATTGATTTTCCTGCTGATGAATCAGAACCGCCTGAATCAGAAAATTAGATTTGCGTTAGCGCTGGTAGCACCACCGAAGGCGTTCGTTGTAGGTTTCTGCAACGAATGGAGCGGTAGCGGAAGTGCGGACATAGCGACCCGAAGTGCAGTGAAACGAAACGAAGGGAAACGCCCTGACAAAAAATGAAAAATAATGCTGAAATGAAATCAAAAAATTCTCTTTCCTCATGTTGCGTTTATTTTGGCGAAGATAAAAATGACGCTGAAAGTCTTTCGGAAAAATTTGTCGGCCTGAAGTATGCTGACGGAAAACTGAAAGTCTATTTTCCTGTTGGCTACAGAAAGCCTGATGAATCAAACAATCCGCCTGAAAAAGTCGAAAAAGAAATCCGCAGAAACATTCTGAACCTTATTCATGTCTTGAAAGCATTTGGCGAAAAAAATGACAATCTTTCCTCCTCGCCGCTGATTGCAAAAAATCAAAAGACTTGTTTTCCGGTTCACGCGTATCTTTTTATAATCCGTGATTTTTTGTCGAACGGTTATTATGTCCAAAAGGAAAATCTGTATTCAAAAAGTCCGTTCGGAAAAGCAAGTTGGAGCCGCACCATAAAAAGTGTCAAGCCTCAGTTTGTTGATTTTCAGCCTTTTTATTTTGATTTTATAACGCAAAAGATAAATTACAGCCATACCGAGCTGATTTCTCAGATCCACAAATTTTGCGTTCACGAATGTTTTTCTAAACTTGGATTTTTGTTTTCAAGCTTTATGCCCGAAAAGTCTGAATTAAAACTGAACAAGAATCTTTTTATAGCCGCCATAAAAAAAGCGATGGCTCAGACTTTTAATGAAAACACATTGCTTCTTTTTAAGAATATGCTTGATGTGCTGAATTTTCTTTGTGAAAACTCTGAAAACAAGGAATTCATTTATGGAACGCAGAATTTCCATGTCATCTGGGAAAAACTTGTTGACTGCATTTTTGGCGAAACGGACAAGGAAAAATTTTATCCAAAAGTTTATTGGAAGCTGAAAGGCAGAAATGACGATGAAAAGCATTTTTATTTAAATAATGATGAAAAACGCAACTCGCTTCGTCCTGACACGATTATGATTACAAACCGCGAAAAATCCGGACAGAAAATTTTTGTGCTTGACTCAAAATATTACCGCTACGGAGCGACAAAAATAAATAATCATCTTCCGGACAGCGCGAGCATTGTAAAGCAGCTTGCCTATGCGGAATATATAGAAAAAAACGATTCAATTCCGGAAAAAATAAAACACCACCGGACTGAGAATTCAATTTTCAATGCGTTTATAATGCCTTCCTGCACGGAACAGATTGAAAGCATCGGCTATGCGAGCGCGAATTATGTTGAATGCCCGGAAAACACAGAAAAATCCTGGCACAAAATCCACGGAATTCTTCTTGATACAAAAACGGTAATGGAACACGCCGCAAAAAAGGACAATGAACTTATAAAACAGCTTGCTAATGCGATTGAAGGAAATTGCTAAGATATTCCCTTGCAATAAAATCAATAGAATCTTCCCCATTCACGTGCTATAATAGCCCTATGAATCTTGAAAACGACAAGACAGAATATATTGTGGCTTTTGTCAGCGAATTCGCAAAAAAATATAATCTTTCCGCAAAAGAGGCTTTTAATTATCTTGACCGCTTTAAGGCTGTGGATTTTTTAGAGCGGCTGTGTATGCGTTTTCATTTTTCCATGACTGTTCCGCAGGCTCTGCGTGTTGTGTATAATTCAAAAACTTACAAGAAGCTCATAAATCCCAGGACCGGGCTTTATTTTCAAAGCCCGCTTTATGTCTACGACTTTCTGAAAAACGAAGTTCTTACCGGAAAATTATCATAGCCTCCTCATGATTTTAAATTCCTGCATCCCATTCTGTCTGTACTTGTTTCCCAGTTTTGCTGTATAAGCGCCCCAGATAGACTGTGCTTATGCCCCAGACAAACTGTATAGCCGCCCCAGTTTGTCTGGGCTTGCTATACAGCCAGTCTGTAGTTGCTGTACAGGTTGTCTGTATTGTAAAAGTTTTTTGAATAATATTTACAAATTTGTGAAAAATATTTTACAAATTACTTGATTTGTTTATAAAACTGATATATATTTTACTCAGATGCTAAACGAAAAAGAATCCAAAAGGTTCATTAAAGCCTTAAAACGAGAGGTACATTTATGGGAGTAACGGCATTTGGAAAAATTTTAAGGAAAAGAAGAATTGATTCTTCTGAAATTCTTGGGGATATGGCAAAGCGGCTAGACGTAAGTGCGGCTTACCTTTCTTCAATTGAAAATGGTCTGCGTGAAATTCCGGAGTCTTTTGTTGAAAAGATTGCAAAGGAATACGGTCTTTCAGAGGCAGAAAAACAGGAGCTTGAAGAAGCACAGGCACAGTCAAAGGGCAGTGTAAATGTTCCCCTTGGCGAGCAAAAGGATTCAAGCGAATATCTTGAAACCGCTGTAATGTTTGCCAAGGATTTTTCAAAGCTTACAGAAGCGCAGGTTAAACTGATGAAAGAACTGCTTGAAAAGTTTCAGGCGGAATCTTCGGGAGAGAAAAATGGAAGTGGTGCAGTATGAGACACAATTAAAAGACGTAAAATATTCAGAAACTCTGGTTCTTTCTGAAAACGAAATTAAAATCACTTCGTTCTGGAGCCACTTGCTTTGCACGGCTACCACAAACAAAAAATTTGATCCGCTCTTTGTAATGGAAAATATAATTCCTAGTTTTGACAGAACTTTCAATTATCTGATTGAACCTGAAGATTCCTGGAAACATGGAAAAGATGTTGTAGCTTTTTACAATACGGTTCAAAACATGATTGTCATAAGAAGCGATGTCTACGAAGGCGCTCAGAATGGAAACTGTATCGCTCTGATTTCGATTGCGCATGAAGTAGTGCACTGTATTCAGTCGATTATCTTGAGATTCATAAGAATTTTTGACTGCGCAGAATTCAAAAAGGAGCTTTCAAAAATCAAGGCTGAGCAGATTCAGGAGCATGAGTTTCAGACTGATTCAATAATGCGGCTTTTGTTCTCCCCGGAAGAAATCACAAAGGGCAGAACACAGGAGGAGGTTCTGGACGAGTATGTGCTAAAGCCAGTTCTTTCGCTCATTTGCATTCTGATAAAAAATGTTGGAAAACAGTTCTTGGATTTTATAAAAGAAGAGAATGCAAAAAATCCTGTTTTAAATCAGAATTATTTGGAGGCAGTCTAAAATGAAGAAGAAATATGAGTTTATAAGGAGGAAGCGGATGCGCAATGGAATTGCCGGTGCTCTTGCAAAAAAAACTTGAACCTACACCAATAGATTCAAGTTCTACAGAATTAAGTAAAGATATGCTAACTCAAAAATAACTTTGTATATCCTACTTTTTATTCTGCCTTTTTGCAAGAGCTAGAACAGCGTGCCGGTAAACAAGATGATTAAAATTACCGGTAAAAACATTGCCGCATGGCAAAATTCAAAAGGCTCTTCACGCCGTAAGTTGAAGAAGGATATACATATGGAACATATTTCAACATTAGAAAACAGCTCATCCTTGGTGAGCATAACATTAAAAGAAAACAAATTGAAAAAAGACGGAACTTATTACGCTACTGTAACGCGTAACAAGGCAAGTTTCAGGAACATTCTTTCAGAGATTGCGGAAGAAAACAAAGGAATTGACCCGTTCATTCTGCAGTACTGCGCAATTCTTATGCAGAAGAAAATCTTAAAGTTTCTTGAGCAGGGAAAAGCCGTGAACATTCTTGACCTTGGAACTATGTACATCGCGATGAATGTTTCTGCAAAGTCAAAAACTGAAGTTCCACAGAACGGAAAGTTCAAGGTAAGGTTTTCTCCTACAAAACTTACAAGCTCTTCTTTGCAGAATCTCAGCATTGACAAAATCGTCTACAACGACAAGTCTCCTGAAATTGATTCTGTGGCAGACATCAGTTCTGAAAAAGAGAATGTTCTTTCGCTAGGCGAACCGGCAAAAATAACCGGCGCAAATCTTAAGCTTGGCAGCGAAGAAAGCGGAATCTATTTTGCGGCTATTGACTCAGACGAAAAATTGGAAGATTCTTCCACTTGGATAAGAATTGACGATTCAAAAGTGTTCCGCAACAAGCCTGCAGAACTGAACTTCTTTGTGCCACAAACTTTGGATTCTTCTAAAGAGTACAGAATCGTAATAAAAACAAACTACATTTCCGCGAGCGTTACCCGAAAGGAATTTTTAGAGTCCGTGAGCAACACTGTAAAAATAAAAGAATAGCGGTGCTGTAAAAAAACTCAATTTTCACCCGGTTCCAACACATTCCGCAAGAACCGGGCATTTTTTCCTTCTAAGGTCTTTGCCCCATTCCGCCTTCAAGTGTGATTGTTTCACCGCTCATATATTTAAAGTCCGGGGAAGCGAGCTGAACACATACGCGGCCGATTTCTTTTTCAACGTCGCCAAAATGACCCATCGGCGGAGTTTTTACGTTTGCCTTGAATGCGTCCGGATAGGTCTGCTGGAATTTTTCGAGCTGGGCTGTCCAGGCAAGAGGGCAGATTATATTCACATTAATTCCATCTGGTGCCCATTCGGTTGCCGCAACGCGTGAAAGTCCGCGGATTCCTTCTTTTGCGGCGGCATAAGCACACTGTCCGTAATTTCCAAAAAGTCCTGCGCCCGAAGCAAAGTTTATCACCGAACCTTTTGTTTCTTTCAGGTAAGGATAGCACGCCTTCATATAGTAAAATGCCGCGTAAAGTCCAGAATAAAGCGCAAGATTGAACTGGTCGGTTGTGTGTTCGGCAAGAGTAACCCCCGAAGCCGAAGCCTGAGCGTTGTTTATAAGAACATCAATTCTGCCAAATGTATCAATCGCCTGTTTTATAACACCGTTCACAACAGTTTCGTTGTCAGCACCGGCATTCACATCAGCCTGAACAGCAAGAACCTTGATTCCATATTTTGATTCCAAATCCGACTTCGCATCATTCAGCTTCTGCGGATTTCTGCCTGTCAAGACAAGATTTGCGCCTTCCTTCGCATAAGCGGTCGCAATTCCATAACCGATTGACCCACAGCTTCCGTCGCTAAGAACAGCTTTTCCACCGCCAGTGATGATTGCAACTTTATCTTTTAAAAATCCCATATTTCCCCCAAAGAAAAAAATTGACAACCATTTGCCAAAATTTTCAGTTTTTTATTTTTTTTAATGATGATTTTCCGCGTCATAATTCGCGAAAAATCCAAAAGTGAATGATTTTTATCAATTTTCTTCTATATATTATATTTGTAAAAACTTTGTAAAGGCAAGAAAAAAATAAAGATTTCCTCATAAATGAGATTTTTTTGTTAGTTGACGCTAACTTTTTGTTATGCTATATTCATTTTTGTTAAAGAATCGTTATCACTGATAACTGATTTCAAGAAAAACCGCTTATGCCAAAAGACAAATCTGAAACCCACGGGAATATTTTAAAAGCCGCACGCACTGAATTTATGAAAAATGGCTTTGAAAAAGCTTCAATTCGCAAGATTGCACGGCAGGCGGGCGTTACTTCGGCTGCACTTTACCGGCACTGCACCGACAAGGAGGATTTGTTTTCGCAATTGGTCGAGCCTTCTCTGCACGAGTTCAGGCGTTGGCGCAAAAATCACATCGCTACAAAATATTCGCAGATTGAAGAAAAAGTTTCCGCCGCCGAGCTGATGAAAAACAACGATATCGATATGATTCGCGAAATTATTTATCCGCACCGCGAGGATTTCAAACTGATTCTCACAAAGTCGGAAGGCACGCGCTACGAAAATTTTCTGCATGACATGGTGAACGAGGACCAGAAGGAAATGCTGAAAGTGCTGGATTTTCTGAAGTCGCGCGGAAACAAAGTCGTGGAGGTGAGCGAAAAGGAAATGCACACGATTTTGAGCGCGGCATACACGGCAATGCTCGAGCCGGTCGTTCACGACTACACACAGGCGGAAACCGAGCACTGCCTTTCGGTGGTGGAAGAGTTCTTCATGCCCGGCTGGCAAAAACTCATGGGATTCTAGAAAAAGTTTTTGGGGCTTCCGGCATCGTCTCCGTTTCACTCCGCCGCTGCCGTCGGGCGTTCCAGCCTTCGCTCACGCTCATTCCAAAAAGTCAGTTTCGACAAGCTCAACCAACTTTTTGGAACTCCGGGCTTCCATGCCCTAAGCCACGTTCGCTACAAAATTACATTTTTCTTCACGAATTTTTGCGCTGTAAAAACCTGCATAAAGGCAACCTGTCATTGTCGGATTTACTTCAGATGTCATTATCGGACTTGCTCCGCGATGTTTGCGGAGCAAACTCGGTTGGCAATCTTCCAAACAAATCCCCAATCAGGTTTTCTATACAAATTCCAGCCTTGAAATAAATCAGGAATATGATATATTTTTTTAAGAACTGAAAGGAGGTTGCCATGAAAACAGCGGCATTCAATTCGATTGTGGCTCAAGTGGACACTTTTTCCTACGACCAATGCCTTGCGCTTCTTGGAAAAATCACGCAGTCGCTGAAAAAACTCAGCCCCGAAGCCGGACGGAAAAACATTTCTCCGATAGAGCAGTTCGCCGGTCTCGTAAATGATGCGGACTCAAAACTGATGATGGATGCTGTTCAGGAGTGCAGGAAGGTTGATTGGAATTAATGGTAATTCTCTGGACACGAATGTAATTATAAGACTAATAAACGGCGACGAAAACATAAAGAGAATTCTTCTTGAACTGACAGACATTTCAATTTCGGTCGTTGTTCTTGGTGAGCTGATATTCGAAGCAGAAAAATCAAATCTGAAAGAAAGCAATAAAAACACATATCTCAACTTCTGCCTGTCGTATCCGCTTCTTGAAATAACTAAGGAAGTTGCCCTGACCTATGGAAAACTCAAGGCAGAACTTCAGCGGAAAGGACGCATAATGCCTGAAAATGATATATGGATAGCTGCAACAGCAATCGCAAACAATCAGACACTTTATTCTCAGGACAAGCACTTCACAGAAATAGAAGGACTTTCATCAGTCCGCGTTTAACTGTTAAAGTTGCAGAAGTTGTCATTATCGGGCTTGACCCGAAGATCTCGCATATTGAACAAGGGATTCCCTTGTCAAGCAAGGGAATGACATAAAGCAACGCGGTGGTTGAGACTGCCGAAACCACCACAAATCCCGGCAAATCTTTTTACACTTCCGCATTGTTTTTTCCAGAAATTCCTATTTAATGGTAGAAACATACTAAATTTAATCAAAAAGTGCGGAGCAGACCAAATCCAGCACTTTTTATGGAGAAAGCGATGAAAATTCATAACAATTCCTTTACCCCCCCCACCTAATTTTTACATTGCTTTTAGCTTTGTCAGTTCTTGCAGGCTGCCAAGTTGAAAGCAACGATGACAGCGGCGGCAACACCGAACCAACGAAGAAGACATTTACAGTCACTTTTAATGCAAATGGCGGCAGCGGCGAGATGAAATCTCAGCCCGCAGAAGAAGGCACGGAAATCACCCTTACCGCAAACGCATTCACCAGAACCGGTTACACATTCTCCGGCTGGAACACAAAAGACGATGGAACTGGCACAGACCAGGCGGACAAATCGACATTCAAACTGACCGCAGATACAACTCTCTTTGCAAACTGGAGTCCCAACGCATACAAGGTGAGGTTCTGCGATGACAGCGGAAATGCCGATGATGCAATTATAGAGACAACCTACGACACCGAATTTGCGTTGCCCGAAACCACAACCATGTCCAAAACCGGCTACAATTTTTACGGCTGGAACACGGAGCCTGACGGAAACGGAATAAACTTCAAGCCGGGAGAGAAAGTAAAAAATCTTACCACGGAAGCCGGAACTGTCACTCTTTATGTGCGCTGGCTGGAAAAAGGCGCGCATACAATCACCTATGTCCTGAACGGCGGAACAAATGACGAAAGCAATCCTGAGACATTTTTGGAACGCAATGCTGTCGAACTGAAAGACCTGAGCCGCACATTCTATGAATTCGGCGGCTGGTACGACAACGCGGAATTCTCCGGCGAAAAGCTGACCGGCTGGAACGCGGGCGAGAAGACCGGCGACATCACGCTTTACGCAAAATGGACGGTTACGCAGGTCTCAATCTCTGCGGCAATCAAGGCAGGAAACACAAACATTGTTCTGACCGGCGAAATCTCTTCAGAAACAATAACTGCAATCAGCAAAGCATTATTTGAAAATTCTGACACAAGAATCAATCTTGACATAAGCGGCACAACCGGGCTTACCGAAATTCCTGAATATGCGTTCTATGATGATATTGAAATTGTTGGATGTGAGGCACTTGCAGGAATCGTGTTGCCGGAAGGCATTGAATCCATCAATCAGTATGCATTCAGATTCTGTCCGAATCTTACCAGCATTGTAATTCCGGACAGTGTAAAGACAATAGGCGAAGCTGCATTCCAAGGCAGCGGTCTTGCAAGCATAAAATTCGGAAGCGGACTTGAATCAATAGGCGAATGGGCTTTCCAAGTGTGCAATTCCCTTACAGAGATAACAGTTCCGGGCAGTGTCAAGACAATTGAAAATTCGGCTTTCGGTTCCTGTGCCAATCTTGAGGAACTCGTGCTGGAGGAAGGAGTGCAGACGATAGGAGAAACTGCTTTCGCCAGCTGCGAAAAACTTGCGGCAGTAACAATTCCCAAAAGCGTAACATCTATTGGAAACAGGGCGTTTTATTATACAGGTTTGCAGACCGTGAACTACGGCGGCACAATGGCGGAATGGAAAGCCTTTGCTGCGGAAAAAGTCGGCACTTCAAACGATGAACTTCTAAACGCCACAATCCACTGCACTGACGGAATTGTTACTGCCGCAGACAAAGCGGCAGAGTTAATCACAGGACTTGAATCAGGTGAATACAACATCGCAGTAACTGGAGAACTAACAGACGTATCTGCGATTAGGACTGCACTGAAAAATAACGGAAAGGCAAAAATCAGCCTTGATTTAAGCCAGACAACAGGATTAACTTCTATCAGTAATGATGCGTTCAATGGTTGCAGCAACTTAGTAAGTGTGAATATTCCAGATGGCGTTACTTCTATCGGTAAATCTGCTTTTTATAACTGCAGCAATTTAATAAGTGTGAACATTCCCGACAGCGTTACTTCTATCAGTTATAGTGCGTTCCAGTATTGCAGCACTCTATCAAGTGTGGCAATTCCTAACAGCGTTATTTCTATGGGTGCTAATGCGTTCTCTTATTGCAGCAGCTTAAAAAGTTTGAATATTCCAGCCAGCGTTACTTCTATTGGTAAGGAACTATTCAATGATTGCACAAGCTTAACAGAATTGACAGTATCTGAAGATAATTCAACCTATAAAAGTGATGGAAATTGTATCTATACAAGAGACGGAAAAATTTTAATTGCGGCTGCCGCAGGTTTGACAAGTGTAACAATTCTTGACGGCGTTACTTCTATCGATGAATCAGTGTTCACTTATTGCATCAGTTTAACAAGTGTAACAATTCCTGATGGTGTTATTTTTATCGGTGAATATGCATTCTATGGCTGCAGTAGTTTAACAGATGTAAACATTCCAGACAGTGTTACTTCTATCGGTTATGCTGCATTCAATGAATGCAGTAGCTTAACAAGTGTAATAATTCCTGCCGGTGTTACTTTTATCGATAAAATATTCTCTGGATGTAGCAGTTTAACAAGCGTAACAATTCCTGCCGGCGTTACTTCTATCGGTATGAGCGCATTCTATAATTGCAACAATTTAACGACAGTAAACTACAAGGGAAGCGAAGAGCAATGGAACAAACTAAAAGCAGATGCAGTTGCAAAAGGGGGAAATGAGGCTCTTTCAGATGCGACTGTAAATTGTAATTACACAGGCGAGTAAAAGAGATTCCTGACCGAGTTTGCTACGCAAACATCGCAGCATCAAGCGCGGGAATGACATTGTGTTTTGTCATCCTCCGGCTCGACCGGATAATCTCGTCAAACTGTCATTATCGGGCTTGACCCGATAATCCATGCGTGCAGAGATTCCTGTGTCGTGGCACAGGAATGACATTAGAATAACGCCGGGCAATGACAATAAAAAGCGAGCGGGGAGCGTGAAAGTTCCCCGCTTTTTTTGTTGTTGCCGAAGCTGAATGTTATTCCATTTTTCTTGACAATCTCCTGATTCCGATTTATCTTACAAACAGTACGGTTTTTGGTACGCAATTTTATTCCGATTTTTTGGAGGCAATTATGACAATCGCAAAACAGATGGACATCCGCGCAAATATAAAAAAATATTTTGACATGGCGTTTAACGGTGAGCCGGTCATTGTTCCACGCAAGGAAAACAAGAATGTCGTCATCATTTCCGAAAAGGAATTCAAGGAAATGGAAAAGGCGAAAAACAATGCGGCTTATCTTGCTCGTCTTGATTTGGCGGATGAACAGATTCGTCAGGGAAAAGTTGTAGTAAAGACAATGGAAGAACTTGAGGCAATAAAGTAAAATTTAATCAATTCTACACATTCTTTTGCGGTTACTGATGTCGCTCAGGATTATTGGTTATTATTCAGTTTGAAAATAAAATTATTTTTTTCTGTTAGTTGACGCTAACTTTTTCTTATGATATATTCGTTTTTGTTAAAAAACTGTTATCAGTGATAACAAAAGAAAACGAAAATGACGCGATTACATAAAAAAACACAAAACTCATGGGATTTTAGAAAGAGGCTTTCAGGCCTCTTTTTTTATGCGGTTATCAAATTTACGGATTGATAACTGAAGCGCATGGGCAAGGGATAGTAGCCGCGCCGGAGGCGTTCCGGAGCGTAACGAAGTGAAACGTAGGAATGAAGCGAAAGCGGAACGGCGGATAGCCCGGTTTTTGACTGGACGACGCAGGCGGACTGGCAAAAATGACCCCGGATATTTTGGATTTGAGTTTTTTTTATGGTGGTTAAATTGCTGTCGAAGATTTCAGCAGGCTGAGTCACCAAGAGATTAAAAAAACAATTTTAAGAGGTTTTATATGGAAAAAAAGAAAAGTTCGGTTGGCGAGCTGATGAAGTTTGCGGGAAATCACAGGTTTTTCGTGTATGCTTCGTGGGTTCTTTCTGGTGTGAGCGCGGTGCTGGCGATGGCTCCGTTCTATTTTATCTGGCGGCTGATTCGCGAGGTTCTGGCGGTGCGTCCTGACTTTGCGTCGGCGGCTGGTTCGCTTAAATTTTACGGCTGGGCGGCGGTTGTTTCGGCATTGTCGGCTCTTTTGATTTACGTGGGCGGGCTGATGTGCTCTCACAAGGCGGCGTTCAGAATTCAGTCGAATCTTCGGCTTACGCTGATGAGGCACATTATGACGCTTCCGCTCGGGCTGATTGAAAAGGAGGGCAGCGGAAAAATCAGGCGGATTGTGAACGATTCTTCGGCGGCGACCGAGACTTTTATCGCCCATTCGCTTCCTGACAAGGTTGTTTCCTACGTTACGCCGGTCTGCCTTGTGGCGATGATGCTTTTTTTCGACTGGAAAATCGGGCTTTTGTGTCTTGTGCCGGCTCTGCTTGCTTTTTTGGCTATGGGCGGAATGATGGGAAAGAAAATGCAGCAGGACATGGCGAAATATCAGGATTCGCTTGAGACGATGTCGAACGAGGCGGTTGAATATGTGCGCGGAATTCCAGTTGTAAAGACTTTTGGGCAGTCGGTGTTTTCGTTCAACAGATTCAAGGCGGCGATTGACGGCTACGAAAAGTGGACGGTCGCCTACACAAAAAGCATGATGAAGCCGATGGTTCTTTTTACGCTTGCGACGAATTCCGTTTTTGCGTTTCTGATTGCGGCGTCTTACATTCTGGGCGGAAAGGGCGTCTCTGACACGCTGATTTTGAATCTTCTCTTCTATATAATTCTTACTCCGATTCTGACGACGACGCTGATGAAAATCGCTTATTCGGGCGAGGCTTCGATGATTGTGACGGACGCGCTGAATCGCATGAACGAGATTCTTTCGATGAAGCCGCTTGCTGAAAGTGCGTCTCCGAAAATGCCTGCTGATTCTTCGGTTGAATTTGACAGTGTGAGCTTTTCCTACGACGATTCGGGAAAAAAGGCGTTGGACGGCGTTTCACTCAAAATCGGCTCGGGCGAGCACGTTGCGTTTGTCGGTCCTAGCGGCGGCGGAAAAACAACGTTGGCTTCGTTGGTGGCTCGCTTTTGGGATGCCCAGCAAGGCTCGGTGAAAATCGGCGGCGTGGATGTTCGTGACATTTCTTCCAAAGAGCTGATGAACGAGGTTTCCTACGTTTTTCAGGATTCAAAGCTTTTGAAAATGTCGATTCTGGAAAATGTTCGGCTCGGAAATCCGGCGGCTTCGCGGGAAGAAGTTTTGGCGGCTCTTGAAAAGGCTCAGTGCGCGGACATCATCGCGAAGTTTGCGGACAGAATCGACACGGTGATTGGCGCGAAAGGCGTTTATCTTTCGGGCGGCGAGGCTCAGCGCATTTCGATTGCCCGCGCGTTCCTTAAAAATTCAAAGATTCTGATTCTGGACGAGGCGACCGCGTTTGCAGACCCGGACAACGAGGAGAAAGTTCAGGCGGCGTTCGCGAACCTTTCCAAGGACAAGACTGTGATTATGATTGCGCACCGTCTTTCGACCGTAACGAACGCGGACAGAATCTTTGTTTTGAGCGGCGGAAAAATCGCGGAGTCGGGAAAGCACGATGAGCTTATCTCTGGCGGCGGAATCTACGCGAAAATGTGGGCGGAATACAACAAAGCCGCAGAATGGAAAGTGTGTGCAGGAGAATAAAATGACGATAAACGAAAAATTAAAGCATAAATACGCCCTTTCGGATTATGGGGCAAGGGGAATGTTGCGCGCATTTTTGGCGGTTACGCTGGCGAATCTGGTTTTGATGCTGCCGGTTGGGCTTTTATACGCGCTCATGCGGAACTTGCTTTCAGGCTCTGTCGCGTTTTCGACTCTTCCGTTTTTTGCGTGCGGAATTGTGGCGGCGTGCGCTCTGATTGTTATAACGACGGTTTTTCAGTACCGCTCAACTTTTTTGACGACTTATGTGGAAAGCGGAATCAGGCGGCGGACTCTGGCGGAAAAGCTCCGCAAGCTGCCTCTCTCGTTCTTCGGGAAAAAGGACTTGGCGGATTTGACCAGCACGATTATGGGCGACTGCGCGGTTCTGGAGACTGCCTCCTCGCACTGGATTCCTGAGCTTGTCGGCTCGCTTGTTTCAACGGAGCTTGTTGTGCTTTGCCTTTTCTTTTTCAACTGGAAGATGACTCTTGCCGCCGTGTGGGTAATGCCGGTTGCGTTTGTGATTGTGGTTTCTTCGCGGAAGTTTGAGTACAAAGTAAGTGAAAAGGGCATGAAGTACAAGCTTGCGTGCGCGGACGGAATTCAGGAGGGGCTTGAGACTGTGCGCGACTTGAAGTCGTACAACGCGGCGGAAAATTATCTTGAAGGCTTTGCGGAAAAAGTGCACGCGGTGGAAAAACATTCGATTGTCGCGGAATTTGCCACGGCTGCGTTCGTTGTCTCGGCGCAGATGGTCTTGAAGCTCGGAATCGGGACTGTTGCGATTACAGGCGCGGTTCTTCTTGCCTCGGGCGAAATCGACATTCTTACGTTTTTTATGTATCTGCTTGTGGTTTCAAGAATGTACGACCCGCTTCAAGTTTCGCTCCAGAATCTTGCGGCGATAATCAGCTGCGACGTTCGCTGTTCAAGAATGGATGAAATTCTGAGCCACGACGAGCAGACTGGAAAAGCGGAGCTTTCAAACAACGGATTTGACATCGCATTTGAGAACGTGGGCTTTTCTTACGACGCAAACGCAAAAAATGATGGAAAGGAAATCCTGAAAAACGTTTCGTTCACCGCAAAGCAGGGCGAAGTTACGGCGTTAATCGGACCTAGCGGAAGCGGAAAGACGACTGTTAGCCGGTTAGCGGCTCGCTTCTGGGACTTGAACAAGGGAAAAATCAGTGTCGGCGGAATGGACATCTCGAAAATCGACCCGGAGACGCTCCTCGGAATGTATTCAATCGTGTTTCAGAACGTTACTCTCTTCAACAACACGGTGATGGAGAACATCAGAATCGGGCGGAAAAATGCGACCGACGACGAAGTGATTGCGGCAGCCCGGCTTGCCCGCTGCGACGACTTTGTGGAAAAGCTGCCTGAAAAATGGAACACAGTAATCGGCGAGAACGGCTCGGAGCTTTCTGGCGGCGAACGGCAGAGAATCTCAATCGCACGCGCATTCCTGAAAGACGCTCCGATAATTTTGCTCGACGAGGCGACCGCGAGCCTAGACGTTGACAACGAGACTCTTGTTCAGGAATCGCTCTCACGGCTGATAAAGAACAAGACCGTTCTGATAATTGCGCACCGCATGCGGACTGTCGCCAGCGCGGACAAGATTGTCGTTCTGAAAGACGGCGTTGTTGCCGAGCAGGGAAGCCCGGCGGAACTTCTCGAAAAAGGCGGAATCTACAGCAAGATGATTTCCACGCAGCTAAAGGCGAGCGAATGGAAGTATGAGTAGGAAGTGAAAGAAAAAGCGGAGCTTTTACGCTCCGCTTTTTGTGTTTTTAGACTAATTTGAAAATTCCGCAGGCAGAAAATATGTTTTGGCAGGTCGCGGAATGATTCCGAGAGCAGAAATAAAACAAATTCAGCAAACGGAATTTTTCCGAGACAAGAATATCAATTTCAAAAAAAATTGATGTGAAATTATAATAAATAATGATTTTTTTTATGGGGCTTTTTGGGGTGTAATGGGGTGTTGTGGGATAAGAATAGGGATGTGTTTTTTAGGGGGGCTGGAAGGTTCTTTTTTTGTGAGTATTTTTTTTTCAATATAAATACTTACAAAGGTCGCAAATTCTGATGTCTTTTTACTGCAGGTGATGTTGAAAGAGTTTTTTCAAAATTAGATAAAACTGCTTTTTTATGTTTTATATTGTATTGTTGTTTGTAGACTAAAGAATGGTCTTTCCAATCTTTACAGAATTTGATTTTGAAGTTTTTACAATGCCATTTTTTCAGTTACGGAGAATCATAGAATTCACATTTGTCTGAGTTGGTTTTTCATGATTTTAGTATAAAGTTTTCTTCCTTTGTTTTTTCATTTTTGTTTCTATATAGTTGTTGTATTTTTATCCAGGTTTATCGGGCGATTACAGAGCATATTTTCCATGATATAGTGCAAAACTGATTTTTTTGTTAGTGTTAATTGTTTGTCGATTATCATTCGTTCTATTGTTGGAACTGATACATTCAGGATAGCGGCCATATCTATTATTGTTAATTCTTCTGGAATATTTGGTAAAAGTTCTACGCCTTTGTAGTAATTATTTAGGTATGAAATTGCTGCTTCTTCGTCGATAAATCCGTTCTGAATTATGCTATTTTTGGACATTTTTTTCTCCCATAAAAAATAAATTGAGAATTTATGAATAAAAACTTTGACGCTATTTTAGACAAAGTTTTATTACGCTTTCCTTTTTGGTGTTTTTGAAGTGCCGTAGACGCAAAATTTAGCTTCTTCGTGTGGTGTTGTATTGGATTTTTTAATTCTACGATGTGGTAAACTTTGAACATATTTACGTAGAGCTTCTTCCAGATCATCTGCTGGATCTATTATGTATTCTGAAATTGACCACCATGGGATTTTTATTGAGGCTCGTACTGCAACTGCATCTATTTTATATGAATAAATTAAGGTCTGCATTTCGTCATAGCTTAAATGCAGCATCGCAGCTGTGATTTTTACGTCGTATAGGTATTGTGCACCAAAATCTGCACGGAGTTTGAGTTCTTTTAGCAACTCTTTTTTTTGTATTTGAGTTAATGGTGACTGTTTTAGTTCTTCATAAGTGAATAGATTTTTCATTTTTAGCCTCTTGTGTTTTCTGTTTTTGTATTATTTTTTCGTTCAAGGGTGCTTAAAAATCCCATAATTTGACGCAATTCGTTATTGTTGCAGTCATCAAGTGAAGTTCTTTTTAGTCTAGCTAAATATCCGTTTAGGCGTATTTCGTATTCTGAACCCAAAAGTCTTTTTGCTCTTGCAAGAATTGCATTTTTTAGGTTTGGAAATGTCTTTTGCTTTGAGAATACAAATTTTTGTTTTCCTTGTTTTGAAAGGATTATATTCAAATCACGAAATATGGAAAAAAGTTCTTTTATTGTACATTCTGAGCAACTTGTATGATCTGTTGCTTCTGAAACTATAAGGCGATATTCGTCTTCTGTAAGCTGTGCCACTGTTTTTTGTGCATGAATCAAGCTGATAAGGCGATTTCTTGTGCTTCTGTCTTTCATTTTTTCTTCCTTAAATAAAATCAATATAAAACTTTTTTTACTGCAATTTCTCAATGTATTTGAAAAATTGCAGTTTTTGTTTTTATGCGGAAAGTTGTTCCAGCATATTTTCTGTTATTGTGTTGATTGCTGAGGCACGGCTCATTTTGCTGATTGCAATTGAATCGTTTACGATTGAACGGAATCCTCCGCCTGCGTGTTTTGCAAGGCGTTCAGCGGTTTCACGGTTAAGTTCAAGTCCTGCGGCTGACTGATAGTATGCGACTACATCAACTGCGTGTGCTGATTCAAACAGGACGATTGGTTTTCGGATTCGTGAACGCAACCGTGGGATTCTGTCTGTTTTTGTTTTTAAGCCTTCCTCTCCAACAAGTAACAATGGAAGGTTACAGCGTTCGTTTATTCCGCGCAGCATTTCCAAGTGGGAGATTGACATTTTGTCGGCTTCATCGATTATTACAAGACGGCGGTTATAGCGGCAAGTTTCTTCCAATGTGGCAATGCAGTGCCCAAAGCTGTATGGACGTGTATGTGCAACAACGTCGCAAATGTCGCGGAGCAACTGCACTTTTGTTGAGCCGTCTACAAATAACACATAAGAGGATTGTGGATTGTTTTGAACATACCATTTTGAACAATGTGTTTTTCCTCGTTCTGCTGTTCCAATTGCCATTCCGATTGAAGAAGACATTGTTCCATCTGGGTCTGAAAGGTCATCTGCAAGCGACTGAAAGTTTGAAACTGACGGAGTAAGCACTAATATATCAGTATTTATTTTTATTCCTTGTGCTACAATGTTTGTGTAGCCGGAGTTTCGGAGCTTTTCGATAAACTCCATTTCCTTTTCTTCCCAGTGAGGATATGTGTGCATTGCAACTTTTACAACTTGCGATTTGTCTACTCCGATTACTCTGGCTGCTTCGTTCATGGAAAGTCTGTTGTTTGATAAATAGTCTTTTAATGTAATCATAATTAACCTCTGTTAAAATTTGTTTTGATGTATGAATCCCAATAGGATTCTTCCTGCATTGTCATTTTTCCTTGATAAAGGAACATGAAATCTGTTTCTTCATGGGTAAGTTTTTCGCCATTGTAGAAACGTGTTATTACATATTGGTAGCGGTCGCGGTCTGTCATAAAAACGTTTTTTGTATGGGAGCGAAGAACATTTTCTGATGATATGCGGCTTGCCAATCCCTGCATGAATTCCTGATCTGAAAGTTCCCAGTCTGTATGTTTTGCTGTTTGCGGAATTGTGTCGTAACTGTTTTCTTTTTTGAAAACAGATTGTGGAATCTGCCGAATAGGAGCTTCTTTTGCATCAGTTTTTATTGCAACAACTGGTATTTTTTGCTTTACGCTTGACGGTTCGTTGTAAGCCAATGCTTTTTGTGCAAGTTCTTCTGATTTTCGTAATTCGGCAAACTTTGTTTTATCAGAAAGAACTTTCACGTTCTTGTTTTTTGTAGCTTCCTCAAAGGCTTTTTGCACGGCACGGATATTGCGTTTTTTCCATTCAAGCTGCTTTACCATTTCTTCATGGTTCAGCATATCTATTTTTTGAACTGGATGAAGAGCGATTGCATTGTTTGTTCCCGGCTCGATTGCAAAAACTCCTATATCAAGGTTTTCTGGGTCGTAGCGAAGTTCTACTTTTTTGCGGTTGTATGCAACAAGTGTTCCACGATTTTCTGTAATCATTTGCTGTGTAAGTTCTGGACCTACGTATTCAACGCCGTTTAGAACTACACGGTCGCCTTTTACGGTTGCAAAACTTGATTCCATAAACAGATAGGCTTCGTCACATTTGTTGATATATGTTGGAAGCCAGCCGTTTTTTGCATATTCTTGCAAGCGTTCTCGTGGCGTGCAGCCAAGTGTTGAATGTTTGCGGTTTTCATAGAATTCTACTGCGTCAAGAACTTTGTGTATGAATTCGTCGTAAGTGAGTATGTAGCCGTGCTTTTTTTGCCATGCAAGCCGTTTGGTTGCTTGCTCTTCTTCAGGGGCTGACATTCCCATTTCTTTTACGTAACCTGGCAAACACATATCACGAAGAATTTGTTCAAGCGTGTTGAAAAAACGTTCAATCGGTTTTGTTTTTGCGTTTTTTACACGTGCAAAAATTCTTCTGTGTGCTTGTTCCCATTCGCGTTTTGTCTGAACAACATCAACAACAGAACCTTCTGTGTCTTCAACGATATAACGTCCGTTTTCTGCGTGGTAAAGGTCTGCTTCATCCAAAAAACGAACACCGTAACTCTGCAAGGCTTGCACAATTCTGTCTGACAATGCTGATTTTTCGGAAGAACCGTTATCGTTGTAGGTTGATTCGAATTTTCCAAAGCGTTGAATGCCCATGCGCAAAGCTCGGACTACGGTTCTTGTGTTGTAATGCTGGTCAAAACTTATTCCGTAAACAAGTCGGGTTGCCATGTCTAGCCAAAGGTAACATTCTGCACGAATGTATTCGCCTTGTTCGTTTGTACACCAAAAGTCAAAACGGTGCTGATCACCTACAATCAGTTGAAAAGGCTGCAATTTTGACAAGTCACGGCTTATGTAGAACATATTGTCCAATGCTCTTTGTCCGCCTTTTGCAAGCATTATCATTGCAGGGCTTATTTCGCGCACATGAACGTAAGCTGACTGTTCGCTTCCGATTTTCCAGCCGTTTTTTAAGGCTTCTTGCCGTGTATAGTTGTATGCGTTACGTACTGAACAACCGCCGACTTCTGCCATTGCTGCCAGATAGAAATTTGTAAAAAAACTGAGTGCTTCGCAATCCCATGCGTAGACATGACGACCTTGCTTTTTTGCCGGGTCTGAAATTTTTCCACTTTCTACTTGGCGAATGTAGCGTTGCACTGTAGGAACGGAAATTCCAAACTCTTGCGCAATTGACTGATATGTAACTGCCTTTGACTTTAGTGGGTCGCGGCGGCGGAAACGGTCGTAGACTGCACATCGGAGCGGATGTTTTTTATCTGGCACAATCGGAAAGAATGTTTGTATCATTCATCAAGCTCCTGTTTTTGATTCTTCACTGTCAAACTGTGCAAGTTCAGCTTCTGTGTTTGCAAGTTCGTTCACAATATCGCGGACGCGAAGCCCTACATTGTATGCGGCAGAGAGTCTTGTGGATGGGTCTACAAATGTTGAAAGATAAACGCTTATTTGCTCAAAGATTGTAAACTGTGCCTCTGTTTGTTCTTTTGTTTGAAGTGAGATTCTTGCATACTGTTTTGCGTTTTTCATGGCATCGCTAAAATAGTCGTGGCATTTTGGGTCAAGCTGGATTTTTCTTGAACCCCATTTTTTTGCCAGTTCTGCAAAACGTGCATTCGCTGAGCGAGTTTTGAATTCTTTTTCGTCTTCTTCTGTCCAGCCGTCCAGTCGTTCACCTGTAGCCATTGCATGGGCAACGCGAACTTCGTGGCCGTTGTCAATTGCAGGATTTGCACTTTTGGCATTTACTAGTGAATATTCTTCGGGTGTAAGAACTCTGTCATTTGCAGCATCGTAAAGTTTAAGCCACATATATGCAGTCTTTTTTGAGATTCCTACAAGTTCAAGAAAATTGCAGAACCCAAAAATTTGTGCGTCCTCACTGCGACGGTCGCCACCACGCCTAGCAAGTGCTTCGTGTGCTATCCAGAGTTCACGGACAACTTCAACACTGATTTTCTTTAGCTGTTCAACTTTTGGTGCAATGGTCTGAACGGCTTTTTCCATGTTCCAAGTGTCTATTTCTTTTTGGAATGGAAAAGCCTGTTCGGGTGTAAGAGTCGTATTCTTTGGTGCTAAAACATTGTTCATTCTAAAAAAGCTCCTTTATCAGATTGAGTTGACATCCAGAAAACTCAATCAGATTATTCTTATAATGTTGCAATATCCAATGGAATGTTTTGATATGAGCCGTCATCTTTTCTTTCATAGAAGCGAAGATATGATTTGCTGTCTGTTACAGAAAGACTTTCGGTTATACATTCCATTGCCTGCTTCCATTCTTCGTCTTCAATTTTTAGTCTTCTTAAACCAAGAATTCTTCCTGTGTTTACGTTGCCCTGCTTGTCTACCTGAAATGCGTCTTCTACAAGAATTCTGATTTCTGGACGTGAACCTTGCGACCAGCGGCGGATGCAATTGTCGATAAGAGATTTTGCAACTTGCAGTTTTTCGTTGAAAACTTTGTTATCTGCGACATTTATGGAGATTTTATATTTGCCATCAAAACTTGAGAGTGTTAGGTTTCCTTTTTTGCCACCGAATTTTACATTGTGTTGTTCTGCCGACATTTGACAGAATGTGTTTATGTCTTGTGCAATCTGTGCCTTGAACTTTTGAAGCGAGTTTCGCATTTCAAATGCTTTTTTCATTATTTGTGAAACTGTCTGATCTCGAAGAAGATCAATGTCTTTAATCAATTCCACTGGCACTTGGCGACCTTGTGGGTCTACCATGAATTTTTTTTCTGTTGATTCCATAACTGTTTGCTCCTTACACAGATTTTTTTTCTGTGCTATAATTTTGTTGTGTTTTTTTGAAACTATGCGGCAGGATTGCCGTCATTGTTTCCACTGGCCGAGCAATGTGGTGTTGCTCGGCTTTTTCTTTCTTCATTGCGGTAATTTATATACACGTTTTTCCAAAACTCTCGTAATGGTGTGTTCCAGAACTTCGAAAGTTTGATTGCTGCGTGTTTTAGTTTTTCTTCTGCTGTAAGTTGCGGAAGAGAGCCTACTTGTTTTCCGTCTACGTAGATTTCCATTGTTTTTTCTCCTGTTGGTCTAATGTTTCTAGATCCTGGCATATTTGTGCCGGACTTTTGATTTTTGCAAGCACTAGAAGTCCGTAAGCTGCGAAATACTGCAAACCTTGGTAGGACATATTTTTGACTGCATACAGTATTTTTTCTGCATTAAGGTCTTTTTTGGTGCTTTCCATATACGGCGGTTTTTTGCCGTTCTTAAAAAATGTGATTTTTTGCCTCCTTTTTTGTTTTTATGCGGCGTGTTCTCTTAGTTCCTGAACCATTGCATTCCAACTGGAATAACCTAGTTTTGTGGCAACAAGGTGTTCTATACGCTGGCTATGGCTTTTGCCAGAAAGAACTTTTTGTACCGCCTGTTTTGAGCAACCTGTTTCTGTGGCGATGTCTGTACTTGTACATCCAGCACATTTGAGCCGGTATTTTATGTACAAGCCTTGTTCGTAGGTGATTTTTTTGCTTGCCCGAGAAAATAATTTTTCTTGTTTCTCTGCAATTTTTTGACGAATCATTTCATGGATCTGTTCGTTTGTTGGTGGAATATTTTTCACTCTTTATCCTCCTTTTTTTTCCGATAATTTGATTAGTTGACAAATCACTTTCATTGTTTCTTAGTGCAAAATGAAAGTTTACTTGTAAACTTAACTGAATTATTGTCGATAAATCGTGTTAAGTCAAGAAAAATCGACATAATAATAAAGAATTTTCGGAGTATATTATGGAATGGGGTCGAATAATCGACATAATTGAAGAAAAATCAGGAAAATCTATTTGTAAAGAATTAGGAATACGATCACAATATTTGTCTGATCTTCGTTCTGGAAAAAGTAAAAATCCAAATTCTGATTTTGTTTTAAAACTTATTGAAGTGTTTAAATTAAATCCAAACTGGCTTTTGACTGGTGAAGGTGAAATGTTTCAAAAGTCAGCATCTGAATTGATTAAGTGTAATGACGAGGCTGGCTATAAGATTCCTATATTGAATCAGAAGGTTTCTTGCGGTCCTGGTCAGAATTGGGAAAGTGAACAGAATGTTGTTGAATATTTTGATATAAGGGCTATTTCACCAAAATTGAATGCAAAAGATGTTTATGGTTTTAGGGTAAGCGGTACAAGTATGCTGGGGGCAGGAATCCGCGATGGCGATGTTGTTCTTTTTAGCACTAAAGAAGAGCGGCTAAAAGATGGTATTTATGTTTTTGGTCTTGACGGCGATGCCTACTGCAAGCGGCTTGAATTTGACAGTATTGCCAACCGCATAAAAATATATTCTGTTCGTGTTGCAGACCTTGAAAAAGCGGAACTTATAAAAACGCTTAACAGCACGGACGAGGGCTTTGCAGAACGGTTCATGCTGTTTGGCAGGGTTTTCAGTTGGATTCATCTTGTTGATGGAGAATAAAAAATGCCCTGCAAGGTTTTATTGCAGGGCAAGGGGTTTATTTTTTCAGTATTGATTCAATTATAAACTTTGAAACGCTTTTTCTAGATTCTTGGGCAAGTTTTTTTATTGCCTCAATTTCTTCTGGATAGCCAGAAACAGAAAGATTCTTGAATTGTGTTTTGCGTCCAAGTTCTGTTCCTTTGTTCGGACTTCCTTTAGGGCGACCGCCGCCTTCTCTATAACCACCTCTAGGCATTGTTTACCCCTTTATAAGTCTTGTTACAAAATCCAGAACGCTTACAATAAGAATTGCAATCAAAATCCAATTCATTCTTTTGTTTTCAGAGTTTTCTTTTTTTTCATTTTCTTCCATGTTGACACCTCATATTGTTTTATTTAATATAAGCGTAAGCAAGGGGGCAACGCCCCCGAGTGTCTTACTTCCTTAGAAGTTCGACAAGCCACTTGATGAATTCGAAAATCAGCATTGCGAGAGCTATCTTTTCGCCGTTCGTCAGTGGCTTTTTCTTTTTACGCTTTTGCATAATTGCCTCCTGATATTTTTATAATACACTATTTATGTTATTTAGTCAATAACTTTTTATCAAAAGACGAGTATTTTTTTGTATTTTTATTATTTTATTAATAGATTAAAGTGGATTAATTATAATAAAAAATGATATAAGTTATGTAACTTTTTGTAAAAATGTAGTATTATATATATGTGGAAATTATATTTGGGAAGGCGGTGTTTCTATGACAAAAGAAGAGATTCAGAAAAAACTAGATGAACTTGGAATTGTAAGTATTGAAGCATCTGGAGATTTGTCATCAAATTTAATAACTGACGCTATAAAATCTACTGAAAAATTAATGTCGAATCTTGATCTTTCTAAACTTGCAAAAGAAATTAATAAAGCGGAAAAGGTTTATCACTAATATGAAAACAGAAGCTCCTAGTAATAGCAATAGAAATGTGGAATGGGCTGTAGAAACTTTTAGACCTCTTTTAAAGGATTTACATTTACAAAATGTTTCAAAAGATAGTCCAACAATTATAAAGACAGCAGACTTTAGAAATCTTATTGTAAAAGGTATGGGGCGATGCATAATTGCTGTTCAGCGACAAGTGATTTCTGATGGACAGTCTGGTTATTGCACTTTTATCTATAACAAAGAATATAATCTTTATATACTTTCTATTGTTATAGATGAAAATCTTTTTAATAATGATTCTTTGGATTCTAGAACGAAAAGAAAAGCTTTGGGAATTCATGAATTTGTTCATTGTGTTGCAATTTTAATGTCGATTTCATTGTTGGGAACTGGACCGAATCCTTTAATTGAACGTCTAAAATCTATTTTAAATGAGAAATTAACTGTTACAACATCTGATGATTTTACACAACTTTTTAAAGCTTTGGGAACTATTGCAGAAAATAACGACTCTCAAAACATATCATTATTTAGCGATAAACATTTTAGGACAGGATTTGAAGACTTTCCTGATGATTATGCAGACTTGTATCTTAATTTTTTGTTTTCTTATAAACTTTTAAAAGAGATTATAAATTTTGAAAGAATGGAAACATTTAAGAATCTTTTGTTAGCAAAAGATTCCAAAAGGCTTGTAAGTTTTTTAAATGATATTTTTAATGAAATAGTTGAAAATAAAGCCCTTGATAGAAATTTCGTAATGCAAAGATTTTGTTATTTTTTACCTAGATTATCTTGTGAATTACTACGAATATAATTACATCCCCCCCACTCACACACCACCACCAAAAGCCAATCTACAAGTCATAAATGTTAGTCTTCCAATTGGAGGACTATATGACAAAGAACAATTCTAAAGATAAACCTTATTACACTCAAAGAAACAATCGCTTGAAGCCGAATGGAGCTTGTAATGTTACTGCTATGGTGGCGGCATTGTCGGCGGCTGGTTGGGCGGTGGAAACTCTTGGTACACAAAAATATCCTCAGCCGGAAGATTCTTTGATGGATTTCATTTTAAGTTCAAATGCCTGCCAGAATATGTGGAAACGGCTTGATCCGTGCGGAAAGTGTCCGCCTAATGAATGGCATCCTGTTCTTGCGTATGGAACAAACCTTTGGTTAGAAAGTTCGGGGCTTTGTTCAAAGAATGTGGTTGAATGGCGAGAGGATATTTTTTTTAGCGATATTATAAAAAATATGGATGCCGGCGGTTCTTACGTTTGCAGCGGTGTTTTTGTTGCGCAAGGAAAAAAGACGATTGGTCATGTTGTTGCTGTTGTTGGTTATGAAAGTTCTGATGAAGCAACGGATTTTATTATCGATGATTCTTGGGGTGATTATCACACAGAATACGCTAGTCATAATGGGAATGATGTAAAAATGCCTCTTGGCGATTTTATGAGGCTTATTCGACCTTGTGGGTTTGTTCGTAAAATGGGGCATTTTGTTCGTCCTTTTAAAAATGGTAGGTAAAAATGAATGAAAAGAAAAAGTTTTGTTTTTTGGTTGTATGCATTGTTGTTTTTGCAGTTGTTTTCTTTGTATGCGGAATCTTCTTCCACTCTTGTTTTGCAGGAACTGAAGAAAGAGCTTTTGAGTATGAGAAGCGAAGTGCAGATGTTGAAGAACTTGCAGAGCGAACAGAACAGCGTGCTAGCGAGGTGGCAGAGCAAGTGCGAAACGCTGGAAGTTCAATTAAAAGCGGCATTACAGGAATTGGAGAACTCAAGCAAGAGTACAATAGAATTACAGTCAATGGTGCAGAAATTGCGGCAGGAATTGCAGAGCTTGAAAGCGGAATTTCAAGATGTTTGCAAATTATTGAAAAAACAGAAAAGAAAAACGTTTCTTTGGCGAACGATTGCGATTGTGATGAGCGGTGCTGCATTAACGGAAGGAACGATTCTTTTGTTGAATAAGTGAGGTGATTTTATGGAAACATTCAGAACGGTGGCGGCTGTTGTGGGATTCTGTGTTTCTCTGGTGACGCTTATTGGACTGTTTGTTTCCATTGGTCAGTACAAGCAGAAAATAACGGACGAAGAGGATGATATTTCTGATTTGAACAAGAAATGTGATGAGCTTGAAAAGAAAGTTGAAACAAAGTTTGTTGAACTAAAGAAAAAGGCAGATGCTGATTCAAGGATGTTGCAGGATTTTCAACGAACTTTTGCGGAATTTTCTGGCGAGCTGCGAGCTTCTATGAAGTTTATTCAGGAAGACTTAAAGGACATCAAAAAAGATATGAAGGAGACAAGAAATGCCTAAACGAAATAAGATTGAAATGCAGAATCTTGTGGAACGGATTGTAAAGATGTTCTATGAGGAAAAGAAGTCGCAGCTTGAAATAACGGAAATTCTAAAAAGCGAAGGTTTTGACGTAAGCAAAAGTGGTGTTGGAAGAACTCTTGTTTCTCATGCTTCGCAGATGAAGGCTTACCGCAACGCTGCAAAAGAAGCTGTTGAAATTGTTAAGGAGCTAAAAGATTCTCCTGGTCTTGAAATTGCGGAAGCCACAACGCAACTTTTACAGACAAAGCTTTTGCAGGAAGTTAAAAAATTCAGCAGTTTTGAAACTCTTGAAGTAAAGGATGTTCTAAAGGCTGCGAACCAGAATGCCATGACACAGGCTAGAATTGCAAAAATAAAACTTGATTATGCAAAGGGCTATCGTCAAGGGCTGTTCAAAGCGGCGGATGTTATTGAGGAAGAAGGAAAGAAAGCCGGTCTTTCTGCGGAAACTCTTGCAATAATCAAGGCTAAGATTACAGGTCAGAAGGTTCCAGATGGCGACACAGATGAAGAATAAAACGGAAGATGACTGCGGTATTTTTTTGCCGTATCAAAAAGAATGGATTGTTGATGATTCGCCTTTAAAAATCTGTGAAAAAGGCAGACGTACAGGGCTTTCTTGGGCGGAAGCCTACAGAACTTGTCTTTGTGCGGCTGCCAGTGTTGAAGCTGGCGGAATGAACACTTATTATCTTTCTTATAACAAGACAATGACTCGGCAGTTTATTTCTGATGTGGCTTTTTTTGCAAAGATTTTGAACATTGCAGCTAGCGAAATGGAAGAAACTGTTGTTCAACACGAAGACCGTGACATTACGATGTACAGAATTCTTTTTGATTCAGGATTTGAAGTGGTTGGTATGCCTAGCGATGCGTACAATCTGCGTTCAAAGCAAGGTCGTGTTATTTTAGATGAGGCGGCATTCTGCTCTGACATGGAAGGCGTTGTAAAGGCGGCACAGGCTCTTTTAATCTGGGGCGGTCAGTTTTCTATAATTTCAACGCATAACGGTGAAGACAATCCTTTTAATCTTATGATAAAGGATATTCGTTGTGGAAAACTAAAAAAGTGGAAACTGTTCAGGATAACTTTTAGCGACGCTGTAAAACAAGGTCTTTATAAGAGAATTTGTGAAAAGAACGGTGAAAAGTGGACTTTTGAAAAGGAAGATTCTTTTGTAAAAGACATAGAAGAAATTTATGGCGATAACTTAGATGAAGAATTAAATGCAATTCCACGAGCTAGCGGTGGTCGTTATTTTGGTCGCGGACTTTTAGATTTTTGCACAGCCGGTAATGATGATATTGCAATAAGGCGGCTTGACTGTTCAGACAACTTTTTTAATAAGGCAGAAAGTGTAAAAAATCGTGAAATTGAAAACTTTTTTAAGCAGGAAGTAAAACCTGTTCTGCTTTGCCATGAAGGTTTGATTTTTTTTGGAAATGACTTTGGACGTTCCGGCGACCTTACAACATACTGGATAAACGAAGAGATTGAAAAAACTTCTCTTGCCACAAGAATGATAATTGAAATGAGAAATGTTCCGTTTGAGCAGCAGCAACTTTTTAACGATCTCTTGACTGATTTTTTGGAAGAAAGCAAAAGGCTTGGCGGCGGAGCTTTGGATTCAAGGGGAAACGGTCAGCAGATTGCGGAACACGCTGTTTTGCGACATCCGGGAGCAATTGTTGCGGTTATGGAAACTACTTCTTGGTACGGAAAGTATGGCAGTGAGCTTCATGCACTTATGGAATCGGGAGATTTTACAGTTCCTGACGATGATATTATAAAGGCGGATTTTGGTGTTGTTGTTCTAAAAAATGGTTTTCCTACAATTCCGCAGGTAAGAACAAGCGACCGCGACAACAAGAGTTTTAGGCATGGTGACGGAGCAAGTGCGGCTATGCTTTCGGTTTGTGCCTGGCGAGAATGTGCTGTGAATCCTGCTCCGTGTTTTTATGCTGCCGAAAAGAAAAAAGATTTTTGGTGGCAGATGTTTACATAAAAAGCCTAAAAAGCGTTTGCGTATGATACCGTTCTATTACAGGACGGTATTTTTTATGTCAAAAAAGAATTCAGTTACAGCACAGGTTATTGATTTAAACTCTTTTCGCTCGATTGCGTCTTATATGGCAGACACGGAAGATTGGCTTATGAGCGTTGGAGAGCGTGAGGAAGTGTTCCAGAAGATGAGAGATGATTCTAGGATTGAATCTCTTTTGCAGGAAAGAAAAATGCGTGTTCTTCAACTTTACGGAAGTTTTACCGCAACCGGCAACAAAAAAGTTGATTTGGCGTGTGAAAAGATTCTTTCGTTCAACACTTTTTACAACCTAAACAATATTTTATTAAATGCCGTGCCTTTTGGAATTGCTGCTTGCGAAGTCAAATGGAAGTTTACTGGCGGTTGGTACGTTCCTTATGATTTTACGCCGATTCCTAGAACAGCCTTGAGTTTTCCGCGTGTTAGTGGAATTGATTTTATGACACCTGTTATAAGTTCGCAGAATATTAAACTTGATGACAGCAGAAAGTTTATAGTCCATAGAAATTGCGATGGTGAACTTTCGCAATGGGGTCGCCCGGTTTTGCGTTCTGCATATATTTTTTGGAAGTTCAAGCAGCTTGGTGTAAGATTTTGGGCAAGTGCGGCAGAGATGGTCGGAGTGCCTTCTATTCTTGCCCTTTTTGACGCAAAGACAGAACCCGAAGCAAAGGAACGTGCGGCACAACTTACAGGTGCTTTAAAAAACTGGGAAAGCGGAAGTTCCGGCGCTTTTGGAAATGTTAAGCAGATTGTGCAGGTTCAAAGCCAGATTAATGACTTTAATACGATTGTTGAAACGTGCGACCGAGAAATTGCCTACGCAATAACGGCTCAAAGCCTTTCTACAAATGAAGGAACTTACGGAACACGTGCACAGAGCGACACTCATATTCAGACTTTTGACACGATTATAAAAGGTGATGCTTATCTTTTGCAGCAGAGCGACCAGCAGCTTGTGCGTGCTTTTGTGGAACTTAATTTTTCTGGCGAACCTGCTCCAAAGTATGATATTGATTCAAGCGACTTTGCCTCTTGGGAAACAATCCGCGATGCGATTAATTTAGGAATACCTGTAAGTCTTTCTGCCCTTTACAATAAAATCCATTTGCCACAACCAGAAAGCGAAAAAGACAGTTTTGTTAAACAACAGCCTTCGTTCGGTTTTAGCGACAATGGAAAAGACGATTTTTTTTTCAGGAAATAGCACGCCCTGAAGTTCAAAAGGAACTGGAAAGAAACCGCAGGCTTGACAAAGTTTGTGCCGCAGCATGGCTTTTGATTTCTGAAAGTTACGCTCAAAGAATAAAAGACTATATTAAAGATGTTATAAAAAATAATGATGTAATGAACAGCCAAAAAACTCTTCCAGCTGATTTTGTGGCAATGAGTGCGGCCGCAAAACTTTTTACAAAATCGGCATTAATGGGAATGGACGGCAGCGTGCGGCATTATGAGTTTGAAGAAATTCCTAATGTTGAAGACATTGAAAATCTGCCTTTTACAGAAGCTGTTGAATATTTAAAAAAGCGTTCTGTTCTTTCAAAAGTTGACTACGAAAAACTTTCCGACAAACTGCGATTTAGAGCATTTACTGCCAGCAGAATTGCCGATGGAGATTTGCTTAAAAGAATTAATACAGAGCTCATAAAAAATGTTGATTCTGGCGATGGCTTAAAATCTTTTTTGAGCATGACAAAGGATGAGCTTTTAAGCAAAGTTGGAATGGGTGCAAATCAGGGCTGGTACTGGGAAACCGTTTATAGAACCAATGTGCAGACGGCTTACAATGTGTGGCGTGCAATGGCTTTTGAACAGGACAAGCCACTTGCCTACGAGCTTATAGCAATTGACGATAATCGAACAACTGACATTTGCCGACTTTATGCCACAAAACGCGTTGTTCTTGCAAGCGATGATCCGTTCTGGAAAACTCACTGGCCACCTTTTCATTTTAATTGCAGAACCACAGTGCGTGCAATCTATGACGAAAGCGAACTGCCGGAACATTTTGAAAGTGTGCAAGATATTCCAAGCGCAAAAGGCTTTGGCGAATACCCATTAAACACAGATTCCTGGTGGCAAGAACTTGAAAGCCAGAGCGCAAGAGCAAAAGATTATGGGATTCAAGAGGAGATTCTTGGAGCAAAAAATGTTCTTATAAATAAAAAAGAAATAAAGAAAATAGGTAATATCTTAAAAGGTACAGAAATGACATTTGATGAAGCTGATGGAGGAAGAGTAAACCCATTTTTTGGTCAAACAAAAATGTTTTCAAGAAATTGTCAATCTTGTGTAGCAGCATTTGAAGCAAGGTTACGAGGCTTTAGAGTAAGAGCTAAAAGTTATAATGATACAAGTGTAGTTTTTAAGCGACTTTCAAGAAATCCGGCAAGATCTTTTATAGATCCATTTACAAGAAAACATCCTGAATGGTTAGAAGCACCCAATTTTAATGACTGGAAAGATGGGTTAAATTATGTAAAAAAAACAGTAAAAAGAAATCAAAGATATATAATGACATTCAAGTGGAAAGATGGTGATGGTCATGTTATTTCTGTAATAAAACCTAATAAAGGCTCTTTATTTTTTTATGATCCACAGGATGGAAATATTTATGAAAAAGAAGATTTTATATATTTGTTTGAACGCATAGATTTTTCTAAGGAATATTTTCAACCCAAATTATTACGAGTTGACCACTTGCATTTAGATGAAAATATATTAAAATACGTTTTAGAGGCTTCTTATGAATGATAGAATTCTTGATTATGTAAATAGTAATTTTCCGTACAAATTTGAACACTGTAAAAAATTACTTGATGACTGGAATGGTTCAAAGATGTATGTTGTTAATTCTGATGCAGAAAGAGGTTTATATTTAGGTTTTCCAATCGTTGTAAGTGATACTAATGGAAAACTTGAAATAGTAGAAAATCATAAAGAAATTTTAAGAATTTTAAGTAAATCAGAAGAATTAAATAAAGAAAAAAATTAAGAGATATGATTGGCAATTTTTCCACTTGTAAAAAATTATGGATTTATATTAGATTCAAATGTTCTTTATTGAGTTGTCGCCCTGGAAAATCGGGGCTTTTTTTATACTTTTTTAACTATTCTCCGATAATCATAAAAAGGAGAATTCTATGAACACGATAGAAATATCAGATTTTAACCAACTTGCGACCTATGCTGATAAACTGCCTAATGATATTGAGTGGTTTAATAAAAACACTTTTTCTTTCAAAAAAAATATTCCAGGAATAAAATTGCACATAAAAGGAGAACGCTTTGATTCCACGATGAGTACAACATTGATGAAATCAATTCTAAAACTTCAGGATTCCATTTATAGACAATATTCTATTTATGTTTATGGATATGTAAAAAAGTTATCTCCAGAAGAAAAAAAAATGTTGGAACTTTATGTTAAAGTTGACAAAGGTTCTTCATGGATAGAACTAATTCCAGCACCAATAATTCAATGTGTTTCGGAGAAAATAGAAAAAATGACTGCAAATCAAGTTTTAATAAGTATCATAGTAGTTTCTATTATTTCTGCAATTTGTGTTACCACAAAGAAAGTCCTTAATCATAAAGAAAAAATGAAAGAATTAGAGATTCAAGCAGAAACATTAGTAGGTATTCAAAAAAATGCAGCACAGGCTCAGATTGAAACTATCAAAGCGACCACTGAATTTTATAAAGAAATATCAAAACAAACAGGAACAAAAGAAATTGAAATCAATGGAGAAAAAATAGATACTGAGTCAATAAAAAAGATAACTGCAAGTCCTAGAGAAAAAAAAGAAAATTTCCAAGAAGTAATCAATGGGTTATTTAAGGTTACAGATATTCATATTCATGAAAGTGGAGTTTCTTCTGATAAAGATATTTCAATTGATATTTTAGGAAAAGATGGCTCTGTTTATAAAAACGTGAATCTTCTTGAAGGTATAATTGATAAAGATGATTATCAAATGTTAAAAGATTCTACTGATAAAAAAGAAATGCAAATGAAAATAGTTGTTACTAAACATGGTGACGAAATAGTTGGTGTATTTCTGAATTCTGTTGAAAAAAATTAAATAGTTGCCCCGAAAAATCGGGGCTTTTTTATTTTCCAAAAATCTTTGAAAAACAAGTGCTGCAAATGGCAGTAAACAAAGTGTTATACGGAAAAAACGGCGGTGAATTTCGGTGAACATTTTTTTAATAGCAAGTTATAGTTTTTTGGGCAAAAGTACCTTTTTTTAACGTTTTTTTAAATTTTCAAATCTCTGTATAAAAGTCCAAAAAATGCCGCATTTTTTTTAAGTGTGCAACAATCCCCTGTCGGGAGGCTTTTTATGTCTGTAGAAAATAATGCACAAAAAGAAAAAAAATCTGACATCAAAAAAAGCAAGTTCAGGTCTGCAAAACTTTGGGTAACAATCTGGGCGATTTTTATGGTTTCGTTCATTGTGATTGCAAACAGAAGCGAGTTCATAATCATTGCGCAACTTTTATGCGGAGTGCCGGTTGCCTACATTGGAGCGAATGTTTGGCAAAAACAGATTTTTAGCAAATCAGAATTTGAACAAGGAAAATAATATGAAGATTTATATTGCCGGAAAGATTTCAGGAAATCCTGATTATAAAAGACAGTTTTTTAGTGCGGAAAGAATTCTAAAAGAAAAAGGACACTGCGTTATGAATCCTGCAAGAATTGGCGAAGGCGAAGAGTTTTCTTGGAACGATTACATGAAAGTTTCAAAGGCGATGCAGAAAGTCTGCGAGTGCGTCTATTTTATTCCTGGTTGGACTGAATCAAAAGGTGCGCAAAAAGAATTCCGCCGTGCGTGCAAAGATGAACAGCTGATTCTTTTTAATCTGAACAGTTCGATTCTGGATTTTAAGAAAAACTGATTTTATGCCTACACAAAAAGGACTGAATGTTTTTTGCAGTGCAATAATCAGCTTATGAAAAAGATAAGAACTTGGCAGTTGTGCCGGACTGGAACGTTTGGCGCAGACGGAGCGACAATCACCGAGCAGGATTTAAAGGATATTGAAAGCACATTCGTGCCGCCTCGTCCGATTTCTATTGGACATGAAGCAGCCCGTGCGGACAACTTTCCGAAGTTTGGAGATGTTCTTGCAATTGACGGAATTTATCCAGACGCAAAACATCCTGGCGAAAAAGTTCTTGTTGGAAAAGTTGTTCTACATCCGGAACTTGAAAAACAGTTTGATGACAAGGGCGACGGCAACGGAACTTATGAAGGCTGGAGCGTTACTATTCCTAAAAGAGCCAGCGACGGCAAAAGATATTTGCACAGTCTGGCAATTTGCGGTAGAACTCCGCCAAAAATCAACGGTCTTGAACAGCTTATGGTAAAAAACAGCTATTCGGACAAGGACACGGTTGAATCGTTTGAATTTAGCGATTCGATAGAATATGAGGAGGATTCTTCTATGACAGAAGAGGAAAAGAAGAAAATGGAAGCTCTTGAAGCTGAAAAAAAACGGCTTGAAGAAGAGCTTGCAAAAGCAAAAAAGTCTGATGACGAAAAAACTGCAAAAGATGCGGAAGATGACGAGTTTCACAAAAAGGAATTTGCGGATATGGCCGCAAGATGTGAACGTCTTGAAAAAGAAGCAAAAACTGCACGTGTGAAAAATGTTACTGACAAATTCAGTGATGTTATTCCTGTAAGCCTTATGCCAAAAGTAAAGGCTGTTGCAGAAAAACTTGCAGACTGCACTGAATGTGAATTTGCAGATGATTCTGGAAACAAAAAGGCTTCTGCTCTGGAAATTTTTGCTGACGTTCTTTTAGGAATGAAAGAGAAGCAGAAAAAGAACTCTGTTCTTGAAAGCCAGTTTGAAGCAGAAGAATTTTCTGATAAAGGCACATCTGGAAAAGAGCGTGTGAATCCTGCGGATATTGCCGCAAAAATGTAGGAGCGTGAACTATGGAAAAGATAGAAACTAACCTTGACCGCGGAATTGTTTCGCCGGCACATCCGCCTATTATTGGCGTTGTTGCGTTGGCAGCAAGTGAAAGTGCCTTAAAAGCAGGAACTGTTCTGAAACTTTCTGACAAGGAATATGAACCCTGCGATGCAAATGACACGCCAAAGGCGGTTTTGATTCAGGATGTTGAAAAGCATGATGAAGCGGTAAAAGCACGTGTTCTTATGCACGGAACTGTTGTTGAAAGCCGTTTGCTTGGCTCTGACGGAAATGCCGCAGGTGAAACTTTGAAAGGAAAACTTTCTGCTGCCGGAATCTATATGGTTCAGGCAGAATGGGACGAATCTAATTTTAACTAAAAAATGTGGTCTTAAAGCCACTTGTTTGTACGGAGGAAAAAATGCCACTTAGAAGAATTCTTCAGCAGGATATTGTGCGTATGCAGGCAACCAAATCAGAGAACACTTCTCTTGCCGCAGCATATTTTAAAAGCCGCCCAATGCACAACTCAACACAAATTGCTGCTTCAAAAATCAAAAGGGAAACAGGAAACATTCCTGTTGTTGGGCGCGGCGGTCCTGGAGTAAGACCAAAACACGGTGCTGAAACAATCATGATTGAGCCTATGCCGATTGAGATTGATGATACAATCAGTGCCGTTGAAATGGACAACTATGAACGTGCGACCGAAATGGGCAAAAATCAGATAATTGACGAATTCACAGGCGAGCACTACGACATGGTTCGTGAAACTATGAACGCATTGTGCTGTCAGGCTCACCGTGGAAAAATCGATTACATGATGAAAACTGAAAGCGGTCTGCAACGCTATGTTGTTGAATATGGAACGGACGAAGAAATTAGCGCAATGCAGCACAGTTTTTCAAAGAGTCTTTCAAGCGTGAAATACAATGAGGTTGTTTTGTATCTTTCGCAGCTTGAGCAGAAAATCAGAAAGAACGGTGTTGGCGGTCCTGTGGAATTCATTGCGGCTTCGGACGTGTATTCGCAGCTTGTAGATCTTGTAACAAAACAGAATGCGCAGTTCCAGATTTCCGGCGATTCTGTTCAGATTGGAAAGTTCAAGGTTCTGCAGGACAATGATTCCTACATAGACATTGTGGACGGAAAAAAGGTTGTAAAAAGCCTTTGCGGTTCTGGCGAAATCTGTGCACGTGCGGTTAACGCCGGGCAGTCAATGCCATTCTGCAAACTGGACGACAGTGTTCAGCAGAATGCGGTTGCGTTTTACACTTTTAGCGTTGAACGCAATGACCACCGAGGAACAGACATCTATTCAAAGTCAAAGCCGTTCCCTATTGTGAACATAAAGGGAATTGTGTGGGGAAAGTTTGCACCAGACAGTTTTGCAGTTACATTTACAGCCGGAACCAATGGAACGGTAAGCGCAAAAGTTGACGGAAAAGCAATCAAATCTGGCGACAAGGTTGAAAGCGGAAAAACTGTTGTGTTTACAACTGCGCCTTCAAGTTCGTACACTGTTGATTCTTGGTCTGGAGATAACGGTTCTGAAGTTGAAAAGACTGCGGACAACACATATTCACTTGTTGTGGACGGAGCAAAGAGTGTTTCTGTAAGCTTTAAGAGTGCATAATGTTGTACTAAAAAAGTTGTAAGCTGAAACAAGAAACTAATATGGAGCTAGAGAAATCTAGCTCTATTTTTTTTAACGGAGGACTTGAATGGAATACACGCAAATGCTGACTGTTGAGGATTTACAAAAGGAACTTCCGGCTCAGGACTATGAAACTCTGACTTTGGGTGATGAAACTGTTGCTGTTCGGGCACTTTTAAAGGCTAAAGTTTGTGTAAAGGCTATGGTTTTGGGTACTGGAAACAGTTATGACGAACTGAATGAAATCTGCCGGGAGGCAACCTTAAAATGGGCTTTGTATGAGCTGTTTGGTTTTTGTGGCCAGGAGCAAAGAGCAAGGGAAAAGCAGGAAGACTGCGAGCTTTTAATTGAACGCTATTTTGGTCCTGTTATAAGAAAAAATGATTCATCTGCAAATGAAAATGGCGGCCCTGCTTATGGAGTGATGAACAAAAGAAAGATGAGTCCGCTTGACAGGAGTTCCGGGCAATGGGGATAAAGATATTAAAGGAAGCAAAGGAATATTCAAAGATAATGGAAAATATAAAAAAAGAAAAACTTTCTTCCTGCATGAAGCATATTTCAAACTATCTTGTTTCTTCTGCTCAAAAGAAAATCAATAACGGAATTGAGCCGTCAAACGCCCCTCTTACGCAGGCGGTTAAGCAAGGTTCTAAAACTCTTCGCGACAGTGGAAATTTGATTTCTTCGATTGCAGCTCACAGCGGTAAAAACTGGGCGGCGGCAGGAACAAACCTTAAATATGCAAAAATCAACCAGCAAGGCGGAACAATATCTTCTAAAAAATCCAGTGGTCTTTGGATTCCAGCAAGTGCAAATACACGGACCTTAATGCGCAAATACAATGCTCAAAAAGCCGGAGAACTTATTTATGCAATGAAAGCGGACGGTTATTCAATTTACAGGAATAAAAATATCTGCATTGCAAAATCAAAAAGAGGAAAGCCATTTGCACTTTTTGTTATAAAGGAAAGCGTGGAAATTCCTGCTCGCCCTTTTTTGTATATTGATGAAAGCGATAAAAAATATATCCAGAGACAAATAAGAAAAATGGTGAAAGATTCTTTGAAGGAAGGTAAGCAATGACGGCAGAAGAAATAATTGATGGACTAAAAACGGCAATAAAGGAAGAACTTGGTTTTGAAACTTTTATTCTTCCTCAAACTGCAAAAAACTCCACTGCACATATTGAAATTCAATATCAAGATATTGCAGAAAACGGAAACGGTGGTGAAAAGCTGATTTTTTTTGCTGAATACAGAACAGGCGGAACGCATTTTAAATGGCTTACAAAAACAATCGAACTTAAACGGAAAATCATTGCACTTTCAAGCGAGTATATGAATGTTCTGGTTGGAAATGTTCCCTTGCGTGCCTACTGGTTCAGCCGCGGAAGTGCTGGCTGGATATATCCTAGTGATAATGACGGTTCAATGAGTGCTGAATATTACATTCCGTACAGAATTGAAATTGATTTGCCGTCAAGATTATTGCAATAGACTTTTGGAGGTTCAAAATGAAACCAGGTGGAAAAGATGGAAAACTTTATTCAATAAAGGAAGGTGAAATTCTTAATGGCGGCGAAAGCGTAAAAATTGAAAAATCTGGATTCTACAAAATAAAATCCATAGCGTCGGAAAACACTTCTTTTCCGGCCTTAGACAGTTCAATTTCTGGCGGAAAAAGTGTAAAAGTCGGTCAAATTGTGCATTTGTGGAAAGAACAGGAGCTTGCAACAGGCGATTCTGTAATTCCTTTGGAACTTGCTTTGATTGGTTTTGTAAAGGATGTTTCAAACCAGAAACAGGGTTCTAGCTTTGATGTTTCAACACAGGAAAACCTTGAAAGCGGAATTCGCGAATGGATTACAGGTGCTTTTACGGATTCAAACGGAACAATCAACGGAACTTTTGAAACCGATTCAGATGCTCAGCGCGAACTTTTGAATCAATTTGAAGAAATTTCTGTTGATGATGGAACTCATATAACAAGGCTGCCTGCAAAACAGAGAAACCTTGATTTTATGATGAGCAGAAGGGAAACAGATATTCCTGGCGAAACTGCCGTATGGGAACATTTTCCGGTCATTGTGGAAAGCGTTCAGATGGATAAGCCTTTGGACGGTGAGCAGAATTTTAACTTCAACTATAAAGTTGATGGCGGAAATAATCCCGGTGTGATTTATTACACTGTAAAAGAATAAAACTAGAAATCAAGACAAAACTTTTTATGTGAGGAATTATGAAATTTACTGCAATCAGAAAATATTGGTTTGTGCCGGATATTGGCGACAACCTAAAACTTGAGGACGACAAGCAGCTTCAGATTGAAATTATACGTCCTACTGTTGAAAACCAAAATGAGCTTTCAAAAGTGAGTGTAAGAAAAGCTGACGACGGCACTGTAACGGCGGATTCAAAATTCAATGTTTCAAAGATTCTGCATGACTGTGTGGGCGAAATTAAAAACCTTGAAGTTGAGGAAACTTCCTGCGACGGAAAAAAATCTTTGAGTAAAATCAAAAATGGCAAGGAACTTTCCGAAGCTGTTTTTTATGAATCAAAGGCACTTGTAAACCTTATTTGCATTGAGGTTGCCTCTGACAGCATAACTGAATCAGAAAAAAAAATCTTGAAATAGCTTTTAACCTCGTCTATGACGGTTGGCATAAGGAAAAATGGTCAGCCGAATATGACGAGGCTTCTCTTATTGTCTGTAATAAAAAAATCAAAAGAAAAGAAATCAAAAAATATCTTTCACAAGACTTTTGGAACGCTCTGCTTTTGTGGCAACGGATAAAGAACTATGGATTTCCATATCAATGTGGTTACCTTGCATTGCCAGCAACTGTTTTTGCCGTTGTAGAATTGTTTGATATAGCGTTGGCAAAAATTAGGGAACAAGAGGCGGAGGAAAGAAAAAATGGAACTAACAGATGAACTTAAAGTTCTTGTGACTGCGGAAGTAGAACGTGCTGTTTCCAATATGAAGCAGCTTGATAAGCAGACAAAATCAACTTCTGACCTTTTTAAGACTCTTGGAAAAAGGATTTCGGATGCCTTGGCAATAAAATCTTTAGTAAAATTTACAGCACAGTCTTTTTCTGCATATAACAGTCAAAAACAGGTGCTGGCGGTTCTTTCTTCTACGGTAAAGGCTACCGGTGCGAACGCCTGGACTAGTGCCGAACAGCTTAATTCCATGGCAGATTCCCTTGAAAAAGTAACAAACTTTGACGGCAAGTCAATAATGCAGATGCAGTCTGTTCTTTTGGGATTCAAGAATATAAGCGGAGAAAATTTTGAGCAGGCAACAAAGGCTATTCTGGATATGGCTCAAGTTATGGGAACAGACTTGAAGAGTGCCGCTCAGTCTGTTGGCAAGGCTTTGGACGACCCTGTAAACGGAATGGATTCTTTGAAAAAACAGGGATTTAATTTTTCGGCAGCACAGAAAAAAGTGATCCAGGATATGCTTGAAACAAACAATGTGGCAGGTGCACAAAAAATCATTCTTGACGAGCTTGCAGGAACTTTTGGCGGTGCGTCACAAGCGGCGGCGGATTCTGTTACGCAGATAAAAAATGCTTGGGGAAAAGTTCTTGAAGGGGTCGGAAAATTTATAAGTGATTTGGGAAATGAATTTGATGGCTCAAAATTAAGTAACATTATACAGGATAGCCTTTTGTTTCTTGCAGATAGTTTTGATGATGGGGTTCAAAATGCAAAAAAACTTATAGCTTTGCAAACTGATAGTTACAATGAGTTTTATGACAAACTTTCTGATACAGAAAGACTGGAAGAGGCAACACTTCAACTTGAAATTTGGCAAAAAGAATATAAAAAGGCGTTAGAAACTGGCGATACAGAAAAAATCAACAATTCTATAGTTAATCTTGATGCTTGGCGGCATGAAGTGGCTTTATTAAAAGAAGCATTAAAAGAAGCTGCACATCAAGAACAACAACTTCAAAAAGCCGCAAACGAACGCCGTGAAGCTGAAAATGCTATCAATGATTTGATGTATTCGATAAATACCGAATATGATAAAATGGCAAAGCAAGATCCAGCAAAGCAGCTTATATCATTCAATCAGGAACTTGAAAAAATTGCTAAAAACAGAAATGAGCTTTTAAGCACCACAACAGGAATTGATACTTCCCAAGCCTTGAACCAATTGGATTATTTGGAAAAGCAAATAAAGATTAAAATAAAAACGCTTAGCATATATGGAAAAAAGACCTGGCAAAGCTGGCTTTCTGAACTTACCGGTGTTGATATAAATACTTTTGAAACAGGAAAGGAAGCCGGGCAGCAATTTATTGACGGAATACAAGCTCAAACGCAAGGAAAGCGGCTTACAGCACAGAGTTTGGGAATAAGTTTCAGACTTTCCAATTCCTTAAAAGATGAAAAGGAACAGATTCAGGAAGTTTTGGTTTCTTTATTCAGTATTGACCCAAACAAAATTGATGAAAGTTTTACTTCTACAGATGGATTTGTACAGCTTCTTATTGACCGCTGGAAAAACCTTGATGAGCAAATAAAAAATACCCACGATGGATTTGACTCCTGGGAAGAAATGTTCAGTACTGGAATTGAAAATGTTCTTGAAAAGTTTTCAAAACTTGACAAGGAAAGTGCTAGCGTTCTTTCTAATTTAGGAACAAACCTTGCCTCTGTTTCTTTTGATGCGACTTTAAGTGGGCTTGAGTCATTTGGGCAGGCTCTTGGAGAAGGCAAAGATGCCGGAGAGTCTCTTACGCAGGCTTTGGCGGATATGGCACAGCAGATTTTGAATCAACTTCCGACTATGTTTTTACAGGCTGGTTTGCAGCTTATTGCACAAGGTCAATGGGCAATGGGATTAGGCTTTATTACCGCAGCTGGTGCAACTGCTATTACATCGGGCTTTGTGAATGGAAGAACTTCCGATTCTTCAACGCAGGCAAATGCAGACGGCGGAATTTACGACAAAAACGGAAGAGTTGCTTTTGCAAACGGTGGGGTCTTTACAAATTCAATTGTTGATCGCCCGACCACATTTCGTTTTGCAAATGGCAGCGGTTTTGGAAACGGTCTTATGGGAGAAGCTGGTCCAGAAGCTATAATGCCTTTAAAGCGTGGTGCGGACGGTTCTTTAGGTGTTGCAGTCAATGGTACAGAAAACGGAAATTCTGAAAGCGAAACTGTTATTGTAAATGTGTATGCGAATGATTCTGTAGAAACAAAAGAATCAACTGGCAGTGACGGAAGAAAGGTTGTTGACATAATTGTTGGCTCTATGAAAAGTGCAATAAATAAAGGAAGTTTTGACAAGACTTTTTCTTCAAGGTTCGGGCTAAAAGTAAGGGGTGTTTAATGGCAACTTCCATAAAATGGCCAAGCGATTTGCCTATTCCTATGATTTCGGGGCTTGGTGCAAATTATGCAAAGGCTGTAATAAGAACTGAAATGGATGCAGGACCTGCAAAGCAAAGACAGAGATTTACTGCTGTTCCAAAAGTCTTTTCCTGTAAGTTGATTTTAACAGAAGAAAAACGTAAAGTCTTGGATTCTTTTTTTACAGACTCTTTAGGATTTGGAACTTTGCGTTTTAAAATGAAAAATCCACAGACAGGAATAATTGAAGAATTCAGATTTACAGATGAACCAACTGAAACTGGCAATGACAGCGGTCTTTGGGAAATAACATTGCCACTAGAGAGGCTTCCATGATAAGTAAAAGTGCAAAAACAGAAATTGTAAAACCTGAAAGTTCTGCGGTGTTTCTTCATCTTTTAAAGGTTGAAGCACAAGGTTATGAAACTTTATATTTTGTTGACAATACTCAGTCTATTGTTTCTAATGGTCAGACTTATGTTCCTGCTGCTTTTAAGGTTGTGCTTCCTTCTCAAACAGAAGATGGTTCTATTCAGCCTTGCCAACTTGTTGTTGACAATGTTGACCAGATAATAAGTGCTACTATAAAAAAGGCAAATGCAGCACAGAAAAAAATATATGCCACAATTTCTGTTGTAATGGCTCAGACTCCTGATATTATTGAAAGAGGTCCTCTGCGATTTATTTTGCGAGATGTAACAATAAACAAGTCAACGGTGAGCGGTGAACTTTACGATTTTTATGTTTATGACAGAAAGATTCCAGAAGGTGTTTATAATCCGCAGAATTTTCCTGGTCTTTTTTAACAAAAATAAATGTGGAAATTATAATAAAAAATGATAGCAGCATGGGCAAAAAATTACATTGGTATTCCTTTTGTTTCTGGTGGAAGAACACGTGATGGTGTTGACTGCTATGGTCTTGTTCGCCTTGTTTGGAAAGAACAGTTTGAATATGAGTTGCCTCTTCTTTCTAATCAATATGAAAATGCCCTTGCTACAAATCAAACAAATCCGCTTGTAAATAAATACAAACCTTTGCTTGTAGGAACAAGAAAAAAAGTTCCTGAACTTGGAAACTTAGTTGTTATTCTGAATCAAGGACTGCCTACCCACTTAGCCATTTATGCCGGAGACAATTATATACTTCATACGGTGAAAAAAGTTGGAACTGTTTTGCAAAGACTTTCTGACTATGACCTTAAAAACCGAATAGAAGGATATTATGGCATTAAGACTAAGAACTCAGATTCATCCGTTTTCAGAAAAATATGAAGATTCAATTATTGAGCAAGATTCCATTCAGAATATTTTTAATTCTTTACACACAAATACAAATATAAAAAATGCGATTATTTTTGTTGAAGATGAGCGTATAACAAAAGATTTTGACCAGGTTCCAAAAGAAAATAGCCGTGTTTACATAAGAATTGTTCCAGAAGGAGAAGGTGCAGACAACAAGCAAGTTGGCGAAGGGATGAAATGGGGTGGCGGTATTCTTATGGCTCTTGGAATTGCCGCATGTTTTATTCCTGCCGTTGGCGGTTTTATAGGCTCTGCATTGATTATGAGCGGAGCAGGAGTTCTTGCCGGCGGAGTTGTTCTTTATAATTCACAGGTAAATGTTCCTACTGTAAAAGACCGTGTAAGTCCTGAACAAGACCCTTCAATAAAAGGTGCAAGGAATCAAGAACGGCAGTATGGTTCTTTGCCAGTTGTTTTTGGACGACATCTTATAAATGCAGATGTTGCAAGCAAAACTTATACTTTTGTAGATAACCGCGATGGCTCTCAATGGATTCATCAGCTTTTTTGTCTTGGATATAACAACAGCGAAATTGAACTTGATTCCATAAAACTTGGTGATACTAAACTTGCAGATTTTTCTTCTACAAAAGATATAAACAAAATCCTTGAAAGAAAAGATGCACTTGTTGATATGCAGATTATAAAAGACGGTTCATCGCCAGCATATTTTTCAAAATATGTAAAAGAGGACATGGTTAATGCTGTTTTAAAGCACACGAATGATTCTGGCAGTTCCGGGGCAATTATTAGAACTACAGCTGATAACTGCACTGCAATCAATGTTGATATATTCTGGCTATCTGGGCTTTTTCAATATAATGATGAAGGAAATGTTGACTATTTAGACTGCCGTGTAAAAGCCTGGTATAAAAAAGAAGACGAAGATGACAGTAAATACAAACTTATTGAAGACTGGAATTTTTCTAAAAAAGACACAAAAACTATAAGAGTTTCACATTATTCTGGAAAACTAGAACCTGGAAAATATACTGTAAAAGTTGAAAGAGTTACAGAAGACCGTTCCAGCTCAAAACAGGTTGATACAGTCTATTTGGGCTCTATTCGCTCATATACAGATGAACGACCTATTAATGCAGAACGCCAAAAAGATTTGCTTATTGCTGTAATTGCAATAAAGGCTTCTGATATGGCACAGGGAATCATTGATAATTTTAACTGTATAGTCCAGTCAAAAATTCCTGATTACACTGGCAATGGTTCTGGAGCACAAGCATGGGTTGAAAAACTTACACAAAATCCTGCTTCCGAAGTTCTTTATGCAATGAGAGGCAAAATTAATAGCAGTCCAATTTCTGACGAAGATATTGATTGGGCTTCATTTGAAAAATGGCATACATTTTGCGAAGAGCACAAATATTACTTTAATGCGGTTTTGACAGATTCAATGACTATTTCGGAATTATTTAGTTCTATTGCCTCTGTTGGAAGAGCTTCAATCGTAAAAATCGATGGAAAATTCAGTGTTGTTATAGATGAGAAAAAAAGTTCTCCTGTACAGCTTTTTACGCCAAGAAATTCAATTGACTTTTCTGAATCAATTGTAATGGCTGATATTCCTGACCAGCTAGATTACAACTTTATTGATGAAAACTCTGGTTTTACTCAAAACACTCGTTCTGTTTTTAATACTACGGATGGACTTATTGATTCTAAAAATCTTCCAAAAACTAGGCAAGAAACTTCTGTTTGGGGAATTACAAATGCGGAACAAGTCTTTAAATTTGCAAGATACCAAAATGCGGTTTCAAATCTTAGAAGGTCGATTTACACAATAAAAACTGACATTGAATGTCTTATGTGCCAAAAAGGTGATCTTATTGAATATTCTGGCGATGCTGCATTAACAGGAAAATCTTATGGACGTATAAAAAGTTTGATTTTTAATGAAGAGGGAAAAATTAAAGGAATTACGACCGATACAAAATTTTTGCTTTCGTATGGAACTGATAATTCTTATGGCTATGGGTTAAGAGTGAGAAAGCAGGACGGCAGTCTTTCTACCTATTTTTTGAGTCAACCAAGACTTTTGGAAAACTCATGTTATTTTTCAACACCATTGGACGCAAACGAGCTTGCAGAAGGCGATTTATTTGTTTTTGGAACAAGGAATTCTTTAACGCTCCCTTTGATTATTGTGGAAATAATACCAAGTGATGATTTTACGGCAGAATTAAAGTGTGTTGATTATGCTCCTGAAATTTTCAATGTAGATAACAGCTCTTACATCGTTCCAAATTTTGACAACAAACTTACAGTTGGTGGTGTAGTCGATTCTGGATATGAAAATATTCGTGAATGGCAAACATTTAGAACTTATAATGACAGCAAGGAAAAGCCAGCAATTCCAACTGGAGACGGAACTGAAAACGGTTGGCATTTAATTCATACAGCAGAAAGCCGCTGGGAAAGCCACAAAACTGCAAAAGATATTTTTAGCGGAAATTGGAGTGCTCCGCTGGGAACTGTAGAAAATGTTGAAGAAAAAATAGAAGCTCTTCCAAAAGCAGATACTGTTCCGCCTACAGTTCCTGCTATAAAATCGGCTACAAGTACAGAGCGTGGTAATGCGGTTATTGTTTTTTCGGGTTCTACAGATAGTGAGTCTGGAGTTGACTATTATTCCATTTACAGAAGAAAAAGCGATGTAAATAAATGGCAGATTGTAGGGCAAGTAAAAAACGAAGCTGATGTAGGCGAATTTTCTTACACTGATGAAATTGTAGAAAAGCAGATTTCATATAAATATTCTGTTTCTGCAACCGACAAAAGCGGAAATACTTCAAACCGAAGTGCTTCAATGGACTTTAAATCTGTTGTTTCTTTAAATCCTATAGCTCCAACTTTTTTTACTGCTCAGGCACAAAGAGATTGTATTAATCTGGTTTGGCAACCTTTTGAGACTTTTGATGCGGCTCTTAAAGCAGATTTTTTTGAAATTCAAATAAGCAAAGATTCTGGGGAAAATTGGACTGAACTTACAAAATCTTACGGCAATTCATTTGTTTATAATTTTGACAGAAATTCTGACGGATTTCCTGAAAAATCTGATTTGAAAAAATATCAATTCAGAATAAAAGCTGTTTCCGCCTATAAACTTGAATCTGCTTGGCTTGAAACAACAGAAGTTGGAACTGGAAACTACAAAACTTGGAAACTTGGTGAACTTTATGCAAAAGCTGTAGCCAGTGAAAATCTTATTATTTTTGAATGGTCTGTTGACGGTGTTTTTTATGGAACAAAATCTTTTGACCTTTATCTAGGAACTAAAAAAGTTGCAACAAAGATTTTTGCAGACGGTTATTTTTACAGATTTTCTGAATATCTTGAAAAATCGGACATTGAAAACCTTGATTTTAAAGTTGTTGTAAGCACAGAAGCTGACTCAAAAGAAAGTGAACGAATTGAAATTGATGTTTCTTCATACAAGACCTATAAAATCACAAAGCCTAGCGTAACAGCCTATGCGGATAAGCAGGGAATCCACATATCATGGTCTGATAACACAAGCGACTACTACCTTAAACCTGCATACAAACTCACGATTGACGGTAAGGAAGTTCTCTCTGCGGCGGACACATTGGACTACAGCTGGCTCTTTGAGGAGAACACATATCCTACAAAGGCGGAAGTTCTTGCACATACGATAATCCTCTCTGTGAGCACTGACGCTGATTCTGTGGAAATTTCAGACATAGCAACTGATATTTCAGTGTTCAAAGGGTGGATTCCTGATGTTCCTGATATAAAATTGTCTGTTAGCGGTCGTACTGTTCCTGTATCTTGGAACATACAGAGCGACAATGTATATGACTTCCTTGGCTGTGAGCTACAGGTGTCGAAAGGCTACAAGGTTACAGCCGGAAAATATTCTGTAATCACTGATGAAAGTGAGCTTGAGTGGTTTGCTCCTGCACTCGGTCTTAATCCTTACGATAGCCTTGAGAACTACAAGAAAGGCGACAAGGACGGCTATCTCTCTGTAAAAGGCTCAAGCGTTGCTTTCAGCGTTCCTCTGTTCGGGCAGGACAATGACGGTGCAATGAACACAATGTATGTCTACCGTGCAAGGGCTTTCACAAAAGGCGGAAAGTCAGGGTGGTCAGACGCATGCTTTGTTGAGGTGAAGCCAGTTTCCGCATACGACGTTGTAAAGGCTTGGGATATAAACGACAGCGGCAAGAAAGTGAAGATTGACGGCGCTCTTGGTGCGAACCAGATTTTCGTGAACGAGCTTTCCGCTGTCTGTGCGAACCTCGGCTATATCACAGACGGAGCATTGCAAGGCGACCAATACAATTATTGGGCTGTAAACGATACTGTTTTAAAAGATGGTTCAACTTTGCATAAAGGTGCGTTTCGCGTGGGTGGTGTAAACAAATATATAAAAGTTATTCCAAAAGTAGAAAATGGAGCGGTAATCGATTACGATGTTGAACTTCATGTGGGCGATTTTTCAATGAGTGCAACAGGAACTCTTATTGAAGGCGGCTATTTTACTGTAAAAGATTCAAAATCAAATGTTCTTTTTCAGCTTACGCCAGAAAAAGCGATGATACAGGTAAATGAAGGAACTTATAATTCCAACGAACTGATTGACATATACGCTTCAAGTGCAACAACTTCACCAACAGAATTAAGAACAGCAGAAAATTATCATTGGTTTGATTCAAAACTGTATTTTGCCGAAGTAACAGAAAATTCAAGCTCTTCATATACCATATCTGTATACGAAGTTTCTGGAAAAACAACAGCATTGAAGCGAACATTGAACGCAGTAACAAAAGATTATTGGTTCAAGGATGGATACATTTATTACAATTCCACAACAACGATTCTTTTCAAAAAAAAGAACTGCATAAAAAAAACAAAAATATCAAACGGTTCAAACACGAACTATACCGATTTGGGCAACAAGCCTGATTTTACAGAAATCGCTTATTTTGGCGACTATATAATGTATCTTGACGATTCAGATTCAGACAACAAACTTCTTTACTTGTACAATCTTACAACAAATACTAAAAGCGAAAGTTTTAATGCCTCGAACAAGACAATATCCATAGCCGCTGCAACAGATGATTCAAATTACATATACGTTATGCTTACAGCTTCTTTTGTTACCATTTTTCTTAGATTCAGCAAGTCAAATATGACATGGGAAGTTACAGGAAGCACATTTATTCCTCGTGGTGATGTTTCAGAATTTTCTAAAAATCTGCAAATAAAAGATGGCGGTATAACAGTTTTTTGCCGATTTGGATTTTTTCCAACAAATACTTCAACTGCAAACCAGGAAGGAATTGTTATGCTTGAAAATCCTATGTTTGAATTTGCGAATAATTTAGACAATCTTTCTGCTATTTCAAACATAACTATCTATGGAAATGACGTTTCTTCTTCAGAAGCTGACAAATCTGTTTATATACCGATTTACAGTAACGACAACAAGATTTATGTTCAAAATCTGGAAGATTATTGCATATATTCTGTAGACAAATTCTTATCTGAAAGTGAAGTTGAATGTTATGGAGCTGTTTGGAAAGGTTCTGTTTCTTATAAAAAAGTTCAATCGCTGAGCGAAAAAAATGGTGAAATTGGCAATACTATAACTGCCTGCTGTTGTTTTTCTTTTAAAGATGAACAGGAGGACAACAATTCGTTTCTTTTTTGTGGTCTAAAAGTTTTTCAAAATACAGAAACTAGCGGTTATAACGAAGTTTGTGTTGTCGGTTCATACGAATCTGAACAGTACAACAAAAAGACAAAAGCTGTATATGAAACAGGAATCGGATTTACAGGCATTTATTTTAATTCGTTGAACAATACTTATCGCTATGTAACAGACACAGGTGCATATCTTGAATTTGATGAAAACGGAAAGCTCATTACTGCAAAAGGCGAAACAGGTGCTACCGGACCGCAAGGAAAGCAAGGTCAATCTGCCGGGTTCGGTGATATTACTGCCAGTGTTGATGCCAACATAGGAACTCCAGAGGTTACTGTAACAACAAAAGGTTTTGATTCAAAAAAATATATTGATTTTGCTTTTAAAAACTTAAAAGGAAAACAAGGAGAACCCGGTGTTTCTGTTGTAAAAGTTGAACAGATTGAAACTTCTACAGAAGACGGCGGAACAAACAAAATAAGGGTAACATTATCTAACGGTTCTATATCAGATTTTGTTATAAAAAATGGAACGAGTGCCAAAATTGATACAAACTCAGCATATACTTGGACAGAAAGACAAACTTTCTCAGGTGGACTTAGAATTCCAACAAAAGCTCCAGCTAGTCCGCAGAACGGAGATATTTGGATAAGTTAGAATATGGGCTATTTAAAGTTTAGATATAACGATAAAATCTATATTCCAGTTGAAGACTATGAAGTTTACGGTTTGACATCCGAAAACAACTTGTGCCTATATATGAACACAGGCTCTGGTTCTACCGCAAGAAAATATTCTCCGGGCTTTGCAACAAGAGGAACAAAGGTTCTGGTCAAAACAACAGATAGTGGAAAAACTTATATAGACAATTCATCTCCTAGCTTATGCTTTAAAAAGAATGGCACAGTTTATTATGTTGCAAAGTCAATGACTTTTGTTGCAAAAAGAACTGTTTATTACAACGCCAATGGTGGCACTGGCTCAATGGATAGCCAAAGTTTCTATCCAGATGACGGTGAGTCCATAACAATCAAAAGCAACGCATTTTCAAAAAGTGGTTATTCATTTGAAAAATGGAACACATCCCCAGACGGAAGCGGAACTTCTTACAATGCCGGAAGCACTTACAAGGGCAATGGAATGACTCTTTATGCACAGTGGAAGTCCGTTTTCAGTGCCACAAACTGGGCTTACGCATACTCTTCTTCAAATGTATGGCAAACAACACATAGCGGAAAGACTATCTACCACTGGCAGGAGCATATTTACACCATAAGTGTCAAGGTAACAGCTCCGTCTACCAATGTATACGATTTTATAGTTGTATCAAACTCAGGGCTTTGGACTGGCAGTCTTGTAAGCAATCCAGATATTCCAATGAACGGTTCTACAACAAAAACATTGTCTGTTCAGGTAAGATTCAGGGCGAGTGCTTTTGGTGGCGACCCTGCCACACATCTTGTAATAGGCTTGAGAGACAGGACTAATAGCGTAAACACTGTTGTATCTCGATTTACAGTCAACACATATCTTTCATTCGGAACAACAGATAGCGAGGAATAAATATGAAAACAATTCACCCACGTTACAATTCAAGACCAGAATACAGGATGCACTACGCCTCCCTTACATTCAACTCAAAATGCAATGCAAAATGTCAGGACTGCTGCGGAGAGATTATAAACAAGCCTGATATGCCGCTTGAGAAGGTAAAGGAAATTCTGAATGTTACAATCCAAGGCTTGCGTATAAAGAAAATCTATCCGTCATGTCTTGCAGAGATGACGCTCATTCCGTATGTTAATGATATTGTAAAATACATGGAGGAAATCCATACGGCAGGAATGATTGTTTCACAGGACACGAACGCAAGGTTCATCCCCGACGGATTCATAGAAACGCTCAATTCTCTTACATTCAGCTATCATCTTTCAATCTCAATCTGGGGCTGGGATGAAGAAAGCTGGAACAGACTGCAAGGCGAAGGCTCTTTTGAAACTGTCGTTGGAAACATAAGACGCTATCTGAAAGAACTGAAATATCCGCCCACATTCAGTTTTCCGTACATAACAGATGAGCAGTACACAAAGACGCTTGCTTTTATAACAGAACTTTGCAAGGAAGTCGGCTATCAAGTCCAGACAGTAACAACAAATTCCGACGCTCCAGAAATAACAGCGATAAAGGACAGCGGAATAATTCCTGTATATATCAGAAAATATTCGCAGCATGTTACAGAAAACATAGTCGATGTTTTCTGTGAACAAGAGAAAATCGACTATGTTCCGTTCAATAACTGCGACAATCTCTTTCAGGCACTTACAATAGACAGCCTTGGAAATATATATCCGTGTACCGGAATGTACAGAAAGCCGTTTGCAGTTCTTGCGAATGTAAACGATTATTCACCTTTCACATACAAGGATTTGCTCGATATTCTTCACAGCGCTAAGGCTATGGCGTATCTTCACGACAATTATACGGCAGGAAAATTCGCCTGCGATTTATGCAAGACTTGCTCTGCAAGAATATGCAATTAAGGAGAAAATGAAATATGAAATATCTTATTGACTTGACAGATAAGCAGGTCGGCTCACTTGCAAGACAGTACAAGAACTTAAAGAAAGATGACGAGTATCTTCTCTATGACCCGATGGAGTGTAATATCGAGGGGAAGGATTTTGTGAACACAACGAACTATCTTCTGAAAGATGGAGAGATTGTGTTGCAGGACACAGATGACAATGATTCAAGGCGTACAAAATTTACTGTTGATTTTGACAAGGCTCTTGAATGGTGCGACTGCTATGTTACATTTATGTCAATTCCTTTCATTCTTGGCAACTGGGGCGACATAAAAGCTGCTGAAGAAAAAATCAACACTGTCCTTGCACGAATAGAAAAGGCGAAGCAAGCCGGAAAGAAGATTTATCTTGGAAATGCGTTCAGCGAAGAATTTGATGACATTGCAAGAAACTATAAAAACGGCCTGAACAAGTTTATAACAAAAAATGATTTGGAAGAACTTTCTGAATACGACGGACAGTTTCAGGCAGGCTTCTTGGCTGAAACAAAAATCACAATGGTCGTTGGAACAAATTCAGCCTGTGGAAAATTCAGCTCTGCTCTAAAAGTAAAAAAATACTATGAGGAAGAACTTGGAGAAAAAGTCTGCATAGTGAACACGGAGGAAACTTATCCGTTCCTTGACAATTCCAGCGGAGAGTTGTACGGATTCTGCCGGAGCTTTTCAGACCTGACAACAGACGAGGACTTGCAGTACTTGCAGTGCCTTGTTGCAAAAATCATCTCAGAACAGAATCCTGACAGGATAATCTTTGTAACCCAGGCAGGAATCGGAACAGGAGGAATCCTTGCGAATTATCCTATGACAAAATCTGGCAGAAAGATGAAAGGTGTATGGGATATTCTAATAGAGCGTGCTTTTGGTCTTACCTCTGTTGTTGTCTGCGGAAACTGGAACTGCATTGCACAGATTGAGCGTACAATAAGCTACTTCAATATAAAAGGTGCTGACATAGACGGAATTTATGTTTCTCCAGTAACATTCCGTGGAAGCTACACAAAGATTTTCGAGCCTGAAGGACAGGATGAATACTTCTATCTCTCAAATGTAAAGGGTGATGTAAACCAGATTCTGCCAGCCTTAAATGGACTCGCCTTGAAACATCCGAATATCCGCATATGCTGCGACTACGGAAACCTTACTGAAGAAGTGGAGAAATTCAAACAGTCTGACAGCTTTGCTGAACAGGCAGCCTCTCTTTTCGCCACAGATGTTATCAACTCAACAATGTCAATTCTCGATGATACGCAGAAAAAGGTCGCAGAGCAGGAACTAAGAAGCCAGCTTGATTACAATGTCGAGAAGGAGTCTTTTGAGAAAGCAAAGAAAGTGATACTTGATGTGCTTTCAAAGAAATAAAAAAGAATAAATCATCAAAAATTGAAGCCTAAGAAATATCATTATTTATTATAATTTGTTAGTTATTATTTATTATAAATTATAAAGAAAAAAAGCAAAATCGCCTTGCGGAACTATTCCGTTTGTTAAAAATATGCTTAGACAGCTTTCGGAATCATTCCGTTTTAAGAAATTGCTTTTGGTCAGCAAACGGAATGGTTCCGATTGGCAAAAATATGTTAGTTTGGGGTTCGGAATTTATTTAGATGTGGAAAATGCGTTGGGGAGCGTATAAAAATTTTCGAATGGGGTGAAAATATTCTGGGCGGCACAAAAAATGGCTTTCGGATTTGGTACGAATGGCAAAATTCGTTTTTTCTTAAAAATTCCACCTGAAAAACGCAAAAGTATAATATGCAAACTGAAATTTCAGTGGTAAATTTTCTAGCAATGGCGGGCGGCTTTATTTCCGTCTGAAAGAATCTAGCGGAGGTTTTTATGAAAAAGAAAATGAATGTCGGTTTTGTGGTTTGCGTGGAGCTTTTTGTGATGATTGTTGCGCTTGCCGTGTCGCTTCTTATGACGAAAGGCAATTTGTCGCTTGTCCTTATGTTCGTGGATTTGCCGTCGCTTGTGCTGCTTCTGCTTTTTTCTGTTCCGCCTATGGTCTTTAGCGGAATGTGGGGCGATTTTATGCGCGCTTTTTCAGCTGGAAAGAAGGATTTTGGTGTGGCTCTTCTCAAGCGAAGCGAAAAGGCGGTTTCCATGATGCAGCGTTTTGTTCTTATCGGCGGATTTTTCAGCGTGTTCGTCGCGCTTATTGTGTGCCTTTCGGACGTTTCGGATTTTTCCGTGCTTGGAAAGAATCTTGCTGTGGTCTGCATTTCAGCTTTTTATACGGCGGTTCTTGAATTTCTTCTTATTCCTTTGGACGCGAATGTAAAAACTGCGCTTATTGACGCTATGAATCTTGACGAGGAATAGGTGCTGGCGATGAGGAAGGGCTTGTTTCTTCTGTGCCTTGTTCTATATGCGTTTTCGGTTGTGCTTGCGGTTTTTGTCCAGCACGTCGGCATTCAGGACAGGCTTTTGAAAGTTGTCTCAATGCTTGGAATTCTGCTTTCATTTTTTGCTGTTCTTGCAATGTTTTTTCTGATTTGCAGGCTAAAAGATAAAGCGAGTGATATGCCAGAATCTTTTGATCCGAAGGTGAAGGAGAATCCGGTGGAAAAAGTTCCGTCCAAGGAGAAATTTCTTGAGTTTGCGGCTGCAAGCGGACTTTCCCGGCGTGAAAGTGAAATCGGCTGGCTTGTTCTGGGCGGGCTTTCAAATATTCAGCTTGCCGAAACTCTTTACATTTCCCTTGCGACTGTTAAAAAGCACCTGACCCACATATACGAGAAGACTGGAACAAACGGCAGAAAGTCTTTCGCTGAAAAAGCAGAGAAGTTTTAGAAGCTATTGTTTATTTTTCTGTTCTATGGCAGTTTTAAGGCGAAAAAAACAAGGAGTTCAAAAAAATGCCAGCACAAAAAATTCTTTCAAACGCAAACCTTCCAGACCCGAACCAGATTTTTCCGAATGAATACAAGACTTCCTGCTTTGTGAAAAATGTTGTGAAAGCTCCGAACGTTCAGATTGGCGACTACACTTACTACGATGATTCGGTTGCGCCGACTGATTTTGAGAAAAACAATATTCTTTTCAATTATCCTGAATTCGGCGAAAAGCTGATAATCGGAAAATTCTGCCAGATTGCGAGCGGAACAAAATTTATAATGGGACCCGCGAACCACAGGCTTTGCAGCGTGACAACTTATCCGTTCAATGTGTTCGGCGGCGCGTTCACGGAAAACACTCCCGACCACGTTTCGCAGCTTCCTCACAAAGGCGACACTGTTGTTGGAAACGACGTGTGGTTCGGCCGCGAAAGCGTGATTATGCCCGGCGTGAAAATCGGCGACGGCGCGATTATCGCCGCTTATTCTGTCGTGGCAAAAGATGTCGAGCCGTACACGCTCGTTGGCGGAAATCCTGCGCACTTCATAAAAAAGCGTTTCAATGATGAGCTTACAGAACTTCTTTTAAAGCTTAAATGGTGGGATTTTCAGGGCAAAAAACTTGCAGAAATCCTGCCGCTCTTGTGCGACCCGGATTTGCAAAAAGTTGCAAACGAAATTAAGAGAATTCTTGATGGTCAGCAGAATTAAAGTTGGATTTCGCCTTTTCTAATAGGAATATTTTCATCGTATGCCTTTCGGTTTTTCTCAATTTCTTCAAAAGTCCAAAGGCGTCCGTTGTTCATTCCTGGACATTCTTTTGCACATTCTTCCCACATTTCTTTTGTTTTTATCATCCAACTCCAAAATGGCCATGTTGAACATTGTACAGGTCGGGCGGAGTAGGCTGTACATCCGTTATTCCAAAGTATGCAGTCATAATTTTTCTTTTCAAGAAGAGCAAGGACGGTTTCACCTTCGTAATAATCAACCCAGCGGCAATATTTTTCAATAAATTGTTTTTCTGTCATTTTAAAAAAGCTGCACAAAGAATTTAAATCGCGTCTGGAAAGATATACAAATCCCGGCGAGTGTCCACAGCAAAATGAACATCTTTTACATTCAAAATGCAATCCATTGTTGTAAAATTTTTCATCATTCATAAAATAGAGTATAGGGAATCGCAATGGAAAATACAATTGAAAACAATTCTGAGATAGTGCAGGATATTTTGCAAAATGGCTACAAAATTATACAGGGTAAGAAAAATTTTAAGTTTGGCATTGACGCATTTTTGCTTGCCTGGTTTGCACGGGAAGGAATCCGAAATGGACAATCAGTTGCGGATCTTTGTACAGGAACTGGAATTGTGCCGCTGTTGTTATCGTCTTCAAGTCGTGCCGCTCATATTTCAGGGCTTGAAATTCAGGAGAATTCTGCAAAAATGGCGATGCGCAGTGTTGAGCTGAACAATCTTTCTCAAAAAATTAAAATTATTAATGGCGATGTAAAAAATGTTTCAGAAATTTTCAAGAAACATTCAGTTGAGGTTGTAACTTGCAATCCGCCATATATGATTTATGGTCACGGAAAGCAGAATCCTGCTGATGAAAAAGCAATTTCCCGCTTCGAGGTTCTTTGCTCGCTGGAAGATATTGTTTCTGCCGCCAATTATCTTCTTAAAAGTTCCGGCGTTTTTTATATGGTTCATCGGCCGTTCCGCCTTGCCGAGATTTTTGCCAGCCTTCAGCGCCATAAAATTGAGCCAAAACGGATGAGTCTTGTTTATCCTTATGCGCAAAAAGAGCCGAATATTGTTCTTCTTGAAGCCAGAAAAAATGCAAATCCAAGAATTTCAATTGAAAAACCTCTGATTGTTTATAAAAATAACGGCGAATACACTGATGAAATAAAACAAATCTACGCCAGCTTTGAAAATTAAGATTATAAAAATTTCTATTGGCTAAAATCAGACTGTGGTGAAAACTTTTTTCAATATATTTGCTTTTTCTATTCAAAAATATTGATTTTCAGTGTATACTAGAAAAATATAAAAAATAGGGGTTTAGAAATGAACAAATCAGAACTTATCGATGCAATTGCTGCAGACACAAATCTTACAAAAAAAGATGCTGAATCTTTCTTGAAGTCTTTTGTTGAAAATGTTTCAAAATCATTGGAAAAGGGTGAAGATGTTGCTCTTATCGGATTTGGAACTTTTGGTGTTGGCCAGCGTGCAGCTAGAACAGGACGCAATCCTAAAACTGGAGAAACAATCAATATTGCCGCAAGCAAAACTCCAAAATTCAAGGCTGGAAAGGCTTTGAAAGATCGTGTAAACAAATAACTTGTTTTATAAAGGGCTGTCGTATGGCAGTCCTTTTTTATTTTGAATAATGAAAAAAAATGGTTATTGAGCTAGTCGAGCCAACTGCAATTCTTCTACATTTTTGGCTTGGTGAATTTAAAATATTTCGGTGCTTTAAAATCAATGTGCCAGCCGCCGTTGTAAAATCCGTTGTCATTTGCGGTTGGACTTACAAACAGAACTTTTGCCGGATTTTCCGTGTCATATTCAAAAACATTTGAAGTCCATTCATTTTTATTTTCGATTTTTGCAAGATATTGCTGGTCTTTTGGGGTATAAACGCTGATTTTATATTTTCCTGGCTGCAACAAAAGATACATTACAAGTCCGCCTTCCAAAAAATAAGTTTTCTGGTATTCAAAAACCTGGCGCGGCGCAGAACGATGAAAAATGCTTCCAAATTGCATGGTTTCTGCTTTTTTATCTTTTACAACATTGTTTGCGTAATAATAAGTTGCCTTGCATTTTGAATAGGTCACATCGTTTCCATTTTCATCCTCAAGTTTAAGCCAGCAGCGAATATTGTTCATTGTTCCGCTATTTTCCGGGCGATAAATTAAAAGTTCCCATTGATTAAAGTGAAGCGGAGAATCATCATTCAGTTTTTGAATTTTCTGCTGTGCAAAAATGAGCGTAGAAAAATTGCATATATATAGAAGAAATATGAATAAAACAGATTGTTTTTTTAGAAACATAAAAGAATTTTATCTGCGGAAACAAGGTTGGTCAATATTTCCGCAGATAGCTTGTGTTTGTGTATTAGATAAAATCTAATATTTTATCTATCTTTGTACATTGAACGCATTTGCTCCTGGGTACACTGCCGCTTTTCCAAGTTCTTCTTCAATGCGCAAAAGCTGATTATACTTTGCAACTCGTTCAGAGCGGCTTGGTGCTCCAGTTTTTATCTGGTTTGTATTCAAAGCAACTGCCAAATCTGCGATTGTTGTATCTGCTGTTTCGCCGGAACGGTGGCTTGCGATTGCTGTGTAACCTGCTGCGTGTGCCATTTTAATAGCTTCAAGTGTTTCAGAAACAGAGCCAATCTGATTCAATTTGATAAGAATTGAATTTCCTGCGCCAAGTTTAATTCCTTTTGCCAAACGTTCAGTGTTTGTTACAAACAAATCATCGCCAACAAGCTGAACTTTCTTGCCGAGACGTTCTGTCATTTTCTGCCAGCCTTCCCAGTCTTCCTCATCAAGTCCGTCTTCAATTGAAATAATTGGATATTTGTCAACAAGTTTTTCCCAGTGGCCGATAAGCTCGTCTGTTGTGAATACTTTTCCTGATTTCGGCTGTTTGTATTCACCTTTTTTAGAGCCTTTCCATTCAGATGAAGCCGCGTCCATCGCAATCTTAAAGTCTTTTCCAGGTTTGTATCCGGCATTTTCAACCGCTTTAAGAATTGTCTCGATTGTTTCCTCGTCGCTAGAAAGATTTGGGGCAAATCCGCCTTCATCACCTACAGAAGTTGCAAGATTTTCACTTTTCAAAAGTTTCTGAAGCGCATGGAAAACTTCTGCGCACCAGCGAAGTGCTTCCTTAAAACTTGGTGCACCAACCGGCATAATCATAAATTCCTGAACATCAACAGAATTTGTCGCATGAGCGCCACCGTTCAAAATGTTCATCATTGGAACAGGAAGATGAGTTCCTTGAACGCCGCCGAGCAATCTGTACAGCGGAATTCCCAAGGAATTTGCAGCCGCACGGCAAGTCGCAATAGAAACGGCAAGAATTGCATTTGCTCCCAGTTTTGATTTATCTTTTGTTCCGTCCGCAGTAATCATAGCCGCATCAACCGCATAAATGTCAGAAGCGGTAAGACCTTTTACAGCCTGATTGATTGTTGTGTCGATATTTTCAACCGCTTTTGTAACACCTTTTCCCAAATAACGGTTTTTGTCACCGTCACGAAGTTCCAAAGCCTCAAATTCTCCGGTAGATGCTCCTGAAGGTGCAGTGCCACGAGCCATTGTTCCGTCGGCAAGATATACTTCTGCTTCGACTGTCGGATTTCCACGTGAGTCAAGAATTTCACGTCCTACAACTTTTACGATTTCAAGTTTGTTCATAAAAAACCACCTTTTAGAGTTTTGGTTAGCAAATGCTAACTATATAAAAGATACAAATTTTTCAGCCTAAAGACAAGTAAAAAATTTCTTGATAACATATTTTTTATCAGAATCTGGTTATATGAATTAATGCAAAAAATCGCTAGATTATTAATATCACTTTTAATTCCAAATTAATGGAGAAATTATGAAAAAAGCAAATTGTATAAAAATCGTTCTTTTGGCACTTTCTGCCACGCTGATTTTTTCTGGCTGTTCAAAAAAGCAGCAGACTCTTCAGATTTATTCTATAATTCATGAAGAAGAGACGACTGCGCTCACAAATCTTTTTACAAAAAAGACAGGAATTCCAGTTCTTTTCTTGCGGGCTTCTACAGGCGAGCTTGTGAACCGAGTGATTGCTGAAAAAGACAATCCACAGGCAGATATTCTTCTTGGCGGTGCAACAAATTACCACATTCAGGCTGATGAGGCTGGTGCGCTTGAACCTTATCTTTCTCCGAATGCAAAAGGAGTTCCGGAATATGCGTTGGCAAAAGATAACACCTGGACAGGATTTTGCGTTCTTTCTCTTGGAATCGGTGTGAATAAAGGTCGTTTTGAAAATAAATTTCCTGGCATTGAAATTCCTAAAACTTGGGATGATTTGTTGAATCCAGCTTTTAAAGGCGAAATTGTTCTTACAAATCCAGTGGCTTCGTCAACTGCATATCTTTTTGTTCAGAATCAGCTTCAACGTCTTGGCTGGGAAAAAGGTTGGGAATATCTTTTGAACCTTGCGCCTCTTGTTGGTCAGTTTCCAGACAGTGGGAGTGCGCCGGCAAAACTTCTTGGAACAGGTGAATATGCGATTGGCGTTTCTTATCTGCACGCGATTGCAAAATATCATTCAGACGGATTTGATTTGATTCCGGTTGCTCCACCGCAGACAGTTGGCGATGTTGACTGTATTTCAATCATGAAAAACACAAAAAATCTTGAAAATGCAAAGAAATTTGTTGATTTTATGCTTTCAACAGAAGCCCAGGAACTTATGAGTTCAATTGATTTTACAGTTCCTGTTAATCCAAAGGCAAAAGGTGCGGAAGGCTCAATTCCTGTCAGTCAGCTTGATTTGATAAAATATAATGTTTCAAAAGCTACTGCACAAAAAGACGAAGTGCTTAGCATCTGGTCAAAAAATGTAAAATAAACGAAACAATTTTGAGTTTTTTGAAAAAGAGATAAAAGCGTAGGCAGAAAAACAATTTGTGAAGACTTTGTGCGATTATAAGAATTAAAGTGCAAGGCACCCCAATCCATACAAGCGAAGCGCGAGCACAACCGTCTGGAGCAAATTGGTTTTCTGCCGAGAGCGTTTTTCACAATCTGTAAAAACTCAAAATTATTTCTGTTTATGTTCCTGCCTATGAAATTTGATTCAAAGCGAAACAGCAAATCTTTGTTTGCGGCCTGGATTTTTATTGTCGCGTTTTTTGTTATTTTTATTGTTTTTCCTCTTTTTTGCGCATTGATTTCTGTACGTGCCACCGATTTTTCTACAGTTTTTACCCAAGCCATATGGCACGAAGCCATGAAAAACACTTTGTTGGAATGTCTTTCCTCAACAACATTGTCGGTTGTGATTGGCTATATTTTTGCGTATGCAATTGCAAAGGGAAACATTCCTTTCAAGAGATTTTTTAGCGTTATTCCAATTTTGCATTTGATAACTCCGCCTTTTGTTGGCGGACTTGCTTTTATTCTTCTTTTTGGCCGGCAGGGATTTGTGACGCACAAACTTCTTGGGCTGGATGTTTCCTTGTATGGATTCTGGGGACTTTTGCTTGCCCAGACTTTATGTTTTTTCCCGATGTCCTATCTTATCTGCTTGCAGACTTTACGCGGAATAAATCCGAATCTTGAAAAAGTTGCCCGTGGAATGGGCGCAAGTGAACCAAAAATATTTTTTACAGTTACGTTGCCATTGAGTTTGCCGGGAATTATTTCTTCATTTTTGTTTATTGCCGTAAGTGTTTTAAGCGATTTTGGAAATCCGCTGATTGTTGCCGGGCGTTTTAGGGTTCTTGCTGTTGAAATTTATACTCAGCTTACAGGTTGGCTAAAAGTTGGAACTAGCGTTGTTCTTGGAATTGTTCTTGTAATTCCAAGTGTGATTCTTTTCTTTTTGCAAAATAGGATAAATTCAAAAATCGGGGCAAAGGTTGTTACTTTTGGCGGAAAAAATTCAATTTTTATAAAAAATGATTTGGACTTTGCTAGTAAGAAAAACAATAATCTTGGTGCAAGAATCGGGCTTTCAGTCTTTGTTGTTTTTATTTCGTTGTTGATTTTGGCTCAGTTTGCCGCGATTGTTGCCGGAGGTTTTCAAAAACTTTGGGGAATAAAAACGGAATTCACTTTTGAGCACATAAAAGCTGTTGCCGGTTACGGAAAAGAACTTAGAAATTCAATAAATTTTGCGTTGATTTCTGCGGTTTTAAGCACGATTTTGGCTGCGATTTCAAGTTATTTAGTCCACCGCACAAACGTTCCTTTAAAAAAATCAATAGATATTTTTGCGCAGCTTCCATCTGCGATTCCAGGTTCCTTACTAGGACTTTCCATTTCTGTGGCGGCAAACAAATTGCATTTCAGGAATTCGCCGTTTTTAATCATAATTGCTATGACAGTTGCGTTTATGCCGTTTGCATACAGATGTATTTCAAATTCATACATTCAAATCAGCAGGACTTTGGATGACGGAGCGCGTTCTTTGGGCGCAAACCAGATGGTTGTTCTTGCCACGATTCTTGTGCCGGTTGCAAAAAACGGTGTTTTCAGCGGATTTGTATACGATTTTATCCGCGGTGTGGGAACTTTGAGTGCGGTAATATTTCTTGTTTCGTTCACAACGCCATTATCTTCAATAAAAATAATAAATCTTGCGGAGCAGGGCGACTGGGGAAAATCCGCGGCATTTGCGCTGGTTCTTACAATAATAACATTTGCGATTCTTGGAATTGCGCTTGCTGTTGTGTCGCTTTCAGAATTACGGCAAAAATTCAGAAAAAGAGGTAAAAATGTCATTTCTTTCGATTGAAAATCTTTGTTTTGCTTATGGAAAAACTCGCGTTATAGAAAATTTTTCACTTCAGGTTGAAGAAGGGAGTTTCACGACTTTGCTTGGAGCTAGCGGTTGCGGAAAAACAACTTTGCTTCGGCTTATAAGCGGATTTCTTGAGCCAGATTCTGGAACAATAAAAATTGATGGAAAAATCATAAACGGAATTCTGCCGAATAAACGAAAAATCGGGTTTGTTTTTCAGGATTATGCGCTTTTTCCTCATTTAACTGTTGAACAGAATCTTTTTTACGGACTGAATTTAAAAAAACGGACAAAAGAGACAAAATCTGAAAATAAAAATCTTGTTGCTCAAACTGCCGAAAATTTAGGTTTGCTGAATCTTTTGAACCGTTTTCCTTCTGAACTTAGCGGAGGTCAGCAGCAGCGCGTTGCTTTAGGCAGAGTTTTGGTTTTGCAGCCGAGCCTCTTGCTTATGGACGAGCCGCTTTCTTCCTTAGACACAAATCTTCGTTTAAAAGTGCGGGAAGAATTAAAGGAAATCCAGAAAAAACTAAAAATTACAACGGTTTATGTAACTCACGACCAGGAAGAAGCCTTGAGCCTTTCTGATAAAATCGCTGTTATGAAAGACGGAAAACTATTGCAGTATGGAACACCGCAGCAAGTTTATTTTGAACCAAAAGATTCATTCACCGCAGAATTTGTTGGTCAGGCGAATTTTGTGAACGGGAAAATGTTCCGCCCGGAATGGCTGAAAATTTCCAAAAACTCGGTTGTCTCCGCAGATTTTACAGGAACTGTTATTGGAAGCGAATTTTTGGGAGCTTTCACAAGATATAAAATTCAACTTGAAAACCAGAACCAGATTATAACCGCGGATGAACCGACTGTTTCCGCTGAAGAAATAAAAATCGGCGACAAGGTTGGAATTTTTGTGCTAAAAAAATGCGATTTGCCAATTCAGGAAAAATAAAAAATGGTGAAGAGCGAAATTGAAGGAAACTGCCTTTTTTTTGAGGGATTATTTAAGGTTGCTCTTCACCATTTAAGGATTAGGTTAGCAACTGCTAACAGATATAATCTTTATATCTTTTAAAATATTTTTTTTCAATCTGTTTGTTTAATAAAAACTGCAAAAAAGTCTCATCAATTTCTTATATGGGTTGCTTTTGGAGTTGGTGTTGTTGCCGGAGTTGCTTTGGTTTCTATCACAAAGAATCCAGCTTTTAAAAAGGCTTGCGCTTCTGTTGTAGGAAAAGGATTGCAACTTAAGGATGATGCTGCCGCTTTTGCTGAATCAGTAAAAGAAGACGCTCAGGATATTGTTGCCGAGGCAAAGTACAACAATCAGCAGGCTAAGAAAGGCGAAAAAGCTTAAACTTTTATGAATGTAATTATTCATCATGCGCTGCCTGGTAGAATTCGCGTTCATTACAATAAATGCGAAATTTCTTCCAGGCAGGCAATTCTTGCGCAAAGTCTTTTGGCTGTTCAGGATGGAATCAATGATATTGAAGTCAATACTGTAGTTGGTTCGTATCTTATTTATTATGAACAGAAATTGATTTCGCAGAAACAAATTGAAAATCTCTTTAAAGCTCTAACTGGAAAATATCTGAATGATAAGAAACTTCTGGAAAATGTTGCGCAAATTCCAGAAACTCAAAGCATTTCAGGAATTTTTATTTCAACGTTCGGTGATTATTATTTGAAAAAATGGTTTTTGCCGTTACCAATTAGAACTTTTCTTCTATATATTGATATTGTTCCAAGAATTTTCAGCGCGCTAAAAGTTATGCTGAAATCTGGAAAAATTTTCAGCACGCAGACTTTGGATGCTACAGCTCTTATGGTTGCGGCGCTTACAGGAAACACAAACACTGCAAGTTCAATCAATCTTTTGCTAAGTCTTGGCGAAGAGATTGAAGAAATAACAAAACGGGTTTCATACGGAAATCTTGCGCACAAATTGCTTGTAAACAATGAACCTGCGCATCTTCTTGTGAATGGAGAAGAAAAAACTGTTCCGCCGGAAATGCTTAAAAAAGGTGATTTGGTTGTTGTGCGTGAAGGAAGCATGATTCCTGCCGACGGTTCTGTTGAAAGCGGTGAAGGAATGGCAAATCAGGCCAGTATTACCGGAGAATCTTTGCCAGTTGAAAAGAAAGCCGGTTCTGGAGTTTTTGCAGGAACTGTTCTTACAGAAGGCGAAATTGTTGTAAAAGTCAGGACAACCGGAAGCGATACAAAAGTTCAGAATATCATAAATATGATTGATAATTCTCAGGGATTAAAGGCTGATGTTCAGCGAAAATCCGAACTTCTTGCGGAAAAAATTGTTCCTTTCAACTTTTTGCTTGCGGCAATAACTTGGCTTGTAACAAAAAATTTAACAAAAACAATGTCAACTTTGATGGTTGATTATTCGTGCGCGATGAAACTTTCTGCGCCAATAGCAGTTCTTTCCGCAATGAAAGAAGCTGCTGAGCTTGGAATTTCTGTAAAGGGCGGAAAATATCTTGAGCTTGTTTCAGACGCGGATACAGTTATTTTTGATAAGACTGGAACTTTGACTTATGCAAATCCAGTTCTTGAGGAAATTTACCCAATGCATGATTTTACAGCAGATTTTGTGCTTCAGACAGCAGCTTGTCTTGAAGAGCATTTTCCGCATCCGCTTGGAAGGGCAGTTGTAAAAGCCGCAGAGGATTCTGGACTTCATCATCCTGAAAACCATACAAAAGTTGAATATCAGGTTGCGCATGGAATCGCTTCAACAATCGCTTTTAAAAAAGTTTGCATTGGAAGCGCTCATTTTATTTTTGATGATGAGAAAATTCCATTTCCGCCGGAAGTCAAGGAAATTCAGCAACATTCCATGGAAACTGGAAAATCTTTGCTTTATCTTTCTTATGACGGAAAACTTGCGGGTGTTCTTGCAATTGGTGATCCAATTCGTCCAGAAGCAAAAGAAGTTATTTCAATGCTTCGCAAGACAGGAATTAAGCATTGCGTGATGATTACCGGAGATACTGAAGGCGCGGCTAAAAAAATTGCGGAAACAGCAGGGCTTGACGCTTGGCATTCTCAGGCATTGCCAGAAGATAAAGTTTCGCTTATTGAAAAGGAACGAAAAGCCGGACACAAGGTTATTATGCTTGGAGATGGAATAAATGACGCTCCGGCACTTTCAGCCGCGGATGTAGGAATTGCAATTGAGGGATGCTCTTCGATCGCGGGCGATACGGCAGATATTGTTCTTACAGAAAAAGGACTCGAAAGTCTTGCCATAACCCGAATGATTGGACGCAACCTTTTGAACAAAATCAATAGGCAGAATATTCAGATTATTGAAATAAATTCAATTCTGCTTGTTTTGGGAATTGCAGGGCTTATTTCACCGCAGCTTGCAGCGATTTTGCATAACTCAACAACTGTTGCAATGTCCGTAAAGTCAATGCAGTCTGTTATTGATAAAGAAAGTCCATATTTTAGATGTTTATAAATCGCCTTGATGGAGTAAAAAAATGCTTATAACCAGTTTTTTCCCAGGACGAGTAAGATTGCGCGCTCCGATTTTTAAGAATGAAGAACTTTGTGAAAAAGCCAGGTCAATTCTTTCAAAATCGGATGCTGTAAAAAATATCGAGCACAATCCAGTTACAGGAAGCATTCTTCTTGAGTATGACATAAAAAAAGTTCCTATGGAAAAACTTCTTCCAATGCAGGATTTTTTTATGAAGCTTGGGAAAGAAGCCGAACGGTACGATGGAACAGAAACTGGTCATAAAAAAATTGCGGCAATGCTTGATGACCTTGAATCAATTGTTGCAAAATGGTAATTTTTGCTTGATTTTGTAAAATTATTTTCTCAATAAGTTTTTTACGTGTTGAATTAAACTTAACTCTGAACCAAAATTGAATGTAAGAAACTTATTTTAATCTAGAGGAATTTATGGAATACAGAATTGAGCACGATTCAATGGGCGAAGTGAAAGTTCCAGCCGACAAATACTGGGCAGCACAGACTGAGCGCAGTCACGAGAACTTTAATATTGGCGTTGGC
>ONHK01000035.1 GCA_900317625.1 uncultured Treponema sp. | reverse complement strand
ACATCTCCCTTAAGGAGGCGTGCGTGAGCCTTGGATTCCTTACCGCAGAAAAGTTCGATGAAGTATTTAAACCTGAAGAAATGGCTGGGGTGAAAAAATAATTTTTCACAAAAAATAAAATTTAAAATCATTCAAAAAAAGGTGGAACTGCAAAAATGGGCAAAAAACGAAAATCAAAAAAATCATTTCCGGTCGGATTATTTATTTTAATCCTGCTTGTTTTTGCGGCTCTGCTGATTCTTTCAAAACATTATGGAATCGATTTGCTTCATCTTGAGAATCAAACTCAAGTCGCTGAAGTTGTGGAATCTTCCCAAATTTCAAATGAACAGACTGATGGAACTGCCGAAAATTCTGAAAAATCAGCAGGTCTTGTTCAACTTACAGAAAATCTTCAGGTTCCAGAATGTGGACTGAAAAATCATTCTGCCGACCACGAATTGCGCGAGTTCAAATATTATTCTTTGTGTTACCGCGAAACTTACGAGCAGGCGGAATGGTCTGCTGAATGCATAAAATCTTCAATGCTGCAAAAAAATGCGACCCGCTCAAATGATTTTCGTCCTGATGACAAAATTTCAACAGGCTCTGCGACTCTTGCCGACTATAAAAGTTCTGGATATGATCGCGGACATCTTGTTCCAGCCGCAGATATGTCATTTGATGCAGACGCGATGAGCGAAACGTTTTACATGAGCAATATGAGCCCGCAAGCTCCGCAATTTAATAGAGGAATTTGGGTAAATCTTGAAACACAAGTTCGTGCTTGGGCCCAAAAATTCGGAAAAATTTACGTTGTTTCCGGGCCGGTGCTTAATAAAAGTGCCCAGGAATTTCCTTCAATAGGAAAAAATCAGGTTTCCGTTCCAGAATTTTATTACAAAGTTATTCTTGCGCCGATTTATAAAAATGAAGAAGACAAAAATACGCCGGAAGATTCTGAATCAGTAATGGCAATCGGTTTTATTATTCCAAATCAAAAATGTGAAAAAGAATTTTGGGATTATGCAGTTTCAATTGATGAAGTTGAAAATATTACAAATATCGATTTTTTTCCGCAGCTGGAAGATTCTCTTGAAAAACAAGTTGAGTCCGCTTTTAAGCTTGAAAATTGGATGTAAAAGGAGTTAGATATGCAAGGTTTTGTAAAATCATCAGAAATTCGTTATTCAGGATATGAAAAAGCCGCAGTTCTTTTGGCGGAACTTGGAAGCGCAAGCGAAAGACTCTTGCAGGCGCTGGATTTGTCTGACTTGGAAAAAAATAAGCTTTCAAAAGCCATGCGAAGTCTGGGACATTACAATGCAAACGACATGGAACATGTGAAACGCGAGCAAGCCGTTCTAAATGAAGCACTTTTGTACGGCGCTAGAAAAAATATTCTTTCAAAAAAGCCAGTTGTTCCGGCAGAAGCCCGTGATAAAAATAAAGAGATGTGGCAAACTGTAAAAAATGAGCCGGATAAAGTCGCGAATCTTTTAAAAGTCTGGCTTGAAGAAGAAAAATCTGGCAAATAACTATTTGGATTTTTGATATTCGTCCAATTTATCTTGAAGTTCCGCAAGTTCGATTTCATACGAAGTTTTTTCTGCGGCAATTTTTGCTGCTTCAGAATCATTAAAGCAATTTCCAATTTTATCTTGAATTTCAGGTAGAATCGTGTTTTCCAGTTCAAAAATGCGTTTTTTCCACATTGAAATATTTTTTGGCGGACGTCCACCTTTTTTTCCGTTTTCGCGGCTTGCTTTTACTTTTCTATTGCTTTTTGATTTTCCGTTGTATTTGTAAAGCATGTCAATCCAGGTTTCAAGATTCCGCAAGTTCATTTTTATTCCAAACTGAATGTCATCAATCTCTTTAGAAGGATTATTTTCCGCGAATTTTTCAAGTTTTTCCTGAAGGATTTTTAATTCCAGTAAGGATTTTTTTATTTCTTCTGTTTTTAAAGACATATTGATATTATAACCTAATGCTTTGGGTTTGTATATAAAAAAGAATTTTAAAATAATAATTCTCCAAAAATGCCTTCACTCTCAGCGGAAAATCAAAATTGGCTATGGTTGCAATTTTTTTTAGGAAGAAAACTTCAATTCGCAAAGCTCATTTTCAGTTTTCTCTTTTGCCATTCGGCAAAAAAATGGCAAATTACGCCAATTTTACTTTTTCGCTTACGTTTTGGCATTTTTTATCAATTCAGTTTTATATATTTTTGATTTAAACAAATTATCTTACGCAGAGTGCAGGTATTTTTGTGCAATTTTTTCCAATCTTAAGTGATTTTACATGAATTCTTGATTAACGTTGAAAAATTTTATATTCTATTTGTGCTTTAAGGTCTGCCTAAAGAAAGGAGGTGAAAAGTATGGCTACAATTATCGTTGGCGATTCAGAAAATCTTGAAAAAGCCCTTAAACGTTTTAAACGTATGACTGAAAACGAAGGCATTGTCAAGGAATTTAAAGACCGCAGATATTTTACTAAGCCTTCTGCTGAACTTCACCAGAAAAAAACTTCTTTGGCAAGAAAACTCTTGATTAAAAGAAAAAAGGCAGTTCGTAAATCTGCTTACTAAAGAAAAAGATGATTTTTATCATTTTCTTCTTGACATCCTGTGCTAGTGGAGTTAGTATATAAATAGCTTGTAAAAAGCTAATAAACTCTCTCCGATTTAGTATGGGAAACCATACGGACGGCTTTTTGGACAACTTTGTTGCTTCGAAAAGCCGTTTTTTTATCCTGTTTTAAAGAAATCAGAAAATGAAAATTAAACTTGAAAATTTAAACAAAACATATCTTTCAAAAGATGGTTCAAAAATAAAAGCTGTAAGCAATGTTTCGCTTGATATTCCAGAAAACAAGATTTTTGGAATCATTGGAAAAAGCGGTGCTGGAAAAAGTTCTCTTGTCCGTCTTGTAAGTCTGTTGGAAACTCCAGATTCCGGTGCTGTTTATTATGGTGAAAAAAGAGTTGATAATCTTCCAAAAGCTCAGCTTATTGTCCAGCGTAGAAAAATTGGAATGATTTTTCAAAATTTCAATCTTTTTACTTCAAGGACAGCAGGAAAAAATATCGCGTATCCTTTTGAAATCTGCGGAACTTCAAAAGAAAAAATTGCAACGCGGGTAAAAGAAATGTTAAAGCTTGTTGGGCTTGAAGACCGCGAAAATGCGCCAATCAGCACTCTTTCTGGCGGACAGAAACAGCGAATCGCAATTGCAAGAGCTTTAGCGACAAATCCGGATATTTTGTTCTGTGACGAAGCGACCAGCGCGCTTGATCCGCAGACAACCCGGTCAATTCTTGCGCTTATCCGCGACATTCAGAAAAAAATGAATCTTACTGTTGTAATGATTACTCATCAGATGGAAGTCGTTCGGGATGCCTGTGATCAGGTTGCCGTAATTGAAAATGGAGCTGTTGTGGAGCAGGGGAATGTTTCAGATTTGTTTTCTAATCCTAAAACTGAAACAACAAAAGACTTTTTGCGCAATATTACTCACACAAATGATGAGCCGTTCCAGAATGTTTCTTCAAATCTTGTAAAATGGTCGCAGAAAGGCGGAAAATATACATTAAGATTTGCTGGAGATTCTTCTGGAGAGCCAATCTTGAGCCGAGCGACAAAAAAGTTCGACATAGATTTTAATATTCTTGCCGCAGGAATTGAAAAACTTCCTGAAAGCCAGGTTGGAACTATGCTTGTGGATATGATTGGCGAAAAAAACGAGATTGAAAAAGCAATTTCTTTCCTTAATGAAAATAATGTTTCTGTTCAGGAAGAATCTAAAGGAGAAGGAGAAAAATAATGAGCCAGATTTTGATTTTAGTAGGGCAGTCAACTCTTGAAACTTTAATAATGACTTTTTTTTCCGCGTTATTCGCTCTTATTCTGGGATTTCCGCTTGGAGTCCTGCTGAATATTACAAATAAATTTGGAATTACGCCAAAACCTGTTTTGAATATTATTTTGAGCCGAATAATTGATGTTTTGCGCTCATTTCCTTTTGTAATTCTGATGATTGTTCTTCTTCCATTTACGCGTCTTGTGCTTGGAAGTGCAATTGGAACTGCTCCGACAATTGTTCCTCTTGCGATTGCGGCAATGCCTTTTGTTGCACGCATTACAGAAACAGCTTTGAATGAAGTTGATACCGGAATGATTCAGGCGGCAAAAGCAATGGGTTCAACAAACTGGCAGATTATCTACAAAGTTCTTGTTCCAGAGGCAATGCCTTCTGTAATTTCTGGAGTTACTCTTACAATCATCACTTTGATTGGTTATTCTGCAATGGCCGGAACGCTTGGTGGCGGCGGACTTGGAGATCTTGCAATTCGTTATGGCTATCAGCGTTTCCGCACAGGAATCATGGTTGCGGCAGTTATTGTTATTATAATTCTTGTTGCGTTGATTCAGTTTGTTGGAACAAAGATTACAAATCATATGATGAGCAAAAGATAAAAAATTTTTAAAAACCCGTTGACACTTTTTTAATAGAAGAGTATAAATAATCATACTAAATCACTAGGAATTGGTGGTTTTAAAAAAGGAATTTTGGAGGCAATATATGAAAAAAATTATCGCTTTTGTTGCAGCTGCGTTGGCTTTTTCAACTGTAAATGCTCAGAAAGTATTGAAGGTTGGCGCGACACCAGAGCCACATGCAGATCTTTTGAATCTTGTAAAAGATGATTTGAAGGCAGAAGGAATTAACCTTCAGGTTATTGAAATGACAGATTATCCAACTTTGAATGAAGTTCTTGAAGCTGGAGACATTGACGCAAACTTTGACCAGCATCTTCCATATATGGAATCTTTTAACAAGGAAAAGGGAACTCATCTTGTTGCTGTAGCTGGAATCCACGTTGAGCCATTTGCTTTGTACTCAAAAAAAGTAAATTCTCTTAAAGATTTTAAGAAAAAGGCTGTAATTGCTATCCCTAACGATCCAACAAATGAGGCTCGTGCGCTTCTTCTTTTGCAGGAATCAGGACTTATCACACTTCGCGACGGAGCAGGAATTGAAGCAACTCCAATCGATGTAAAAAATAATCCTTTAAAAATTAAATTTCGCGAAATTGAAGGCGCATCTCTTCCACGTGTTTTGAACGATGTTGATGGTGCTGTTATTAATGGAAATTATGCGCTTCCTGCAGGTCTTTCTGCAAAAAAAGACGGACTTTTTGTTGAAGGTTCATCTTCTCCTTATGTAAATTATCTTGTTGTAAAACAGGGCAGTGAAAATAAACCAGAAATCAAGGCCTTGGTAAAAGCTCTTCAGAGCCAGAAAGTAAAAGATTACATCAACAACAAATATCCGAATGGTGAAGTTGTAGCAGCTTTCTAAACTTTTTGAAATAGGCAAAAAAATCCGCAGACAAGAATTAATGCCTGCGGATTTTTTTATTTGTAAGGCTTTTATTCAGATTTTACAAATTCTTCAAAGCGGTTCATTGCATCCTCTAAAATTTTCTTTGGGCAAGCAAGATTGATTCTTACAAAATTTTCACCACATTTTCCATATTCAGAGCCGCCATTTATGTAAAGTCCGGTCTTTTCCCGTAATTTTTGGGCGAATTCATCTCCATTTTGATGTAAATCAACCCACAGCAAATATGTTGAGTCGGATTTTACGACATTAAAACCTTTGTTTAAAGAATTTATCCGTTCTGTAGCGTAATCGCGATTTTCAAAGAGATATTTATTAAGTTCGTCCAGCCATTCCTTTCCATGATTAAAGGCAGCGATTGTCGCATCAACGGCAAAAGCATTTGGTTCAGCAATTTCATCAGTGTTCAGCGCGCGCCAGACTTTGTGCCGCAAAAAAGGATTTTTTACAATTACGGCAGCAGAATTGATTCCGGCAATATTAAAGCATTTTGTTGGAGCAACGCACGAAACAGAAATATCCGCGCAAGTTTCAGAAGCGCTTGCAAACGGCACATATTTTTTGCCAGGTCGGATAATATCGCAGTGAATTTCATCACTTATTACAGTCACATTATATTTTTTGCAAAGTTCTCCGATTTTTGCTAATTCCTCTTTTTTCCAGATGTTGCCAGTCGGGTTTTGCGGGTTGCATAAAATCATCAAAGAAACCTGCGGGTCAGAAAGTTCTTTTTCTAGGCGTGAAAAATTCAAGGAATATTCTTTTCCATTGTAATCAAGCGGACATTCAACAGGGAATCTTCCGTTGTTTATGATTGAATTAAAGAAAATGTTGTAGCAAGGGGTAAGAACAAGAACTTTTTCCGCTGGAGTTGTAAGCTTTCTTACGCAAGAGGATATTGCCGGAACAACACCTGTGCAGAAAATTATACATTCTGGTAAAATTTCTAGTCCATGTTGATGATTCCACCAATTTATGTAACTGTTTTTCAGTTCTTCCGGAACAATTGAATATCCAAAAATTCCATTTGAAACACGTTTTTCCAGCGCATTTTTTACACATGGAGCCGTTTCAAAATCCATGTCAGCAACCCACAGAGGAAGTTCGCCGTCTTTTACATCCCATTTCAATGAGTTCGTATGTTTTCTGTCTACAATTTTATCAAAATCAAATTTCATTTAACGCTCGTTTGGATTTGGATCTTCTGAAAATTTTTCGTCAATATTTTCACATATAATTTTTGTCTTTGAAACATCAACCCGGTTCGGATTCATAATCAAAGTTCCGATTCCTGCAGCTTTTATAATGCCAGAACCAGGATTTTTTATGCTGTCAATTTGATTTACAATGACCGCATTTATATTTGTTGAATACTCAAAAGCTAGGTCAGTGTTGATAAGAGTGCAGTTTTCGAGTGTAAGCCCGTCTATATAACACAGGCCCTGGTTGCTTTCTATTGTGCAGTTCACAAATTTCAGATTTTTTGAATTCCATCCAAGATATTCGCCGCAGATAAATGAATCATATATTGTAACATTCTCGCAATTCCAAAAGGAATCTTTTGAATTCAATTTTGCATTATGAATTTCTATATTTTTTCCGCCATCAAGAAAATAATTTCCATCGAGCACAAAATCGCTTGCCTTGAAATTTTCTGAATTCATTGCGAAATAGTTTCCTTTGGCATAAACTTGCTCAATCTGGATATTTTTGCAGCTCCACAAAGTTTCCTCAGCGTTGCCAAAAGTTACTTTTTTAAGAAAAACACCATCGCAGCGGCGGAATTCCTTTGGCGCATCAATAACCGTGTCTTCAATTTTTATGTTTTTCGCATACCACAAACCAGAGCGCGAAAGGTCGTGAAAAATCGATTTTTTTACAGTCGCATTTTCAGTGTTCCACAAAGGATATTTGTATTCAAAACTTGTTTGCTCAAGAAGCAAATTTTTTCCATGTTTTAAAGGTGATTCACCATCCAAAAAAGTTGAATTTACATAATGAACATCGTGCGAAAAATATTCAGCACGTTCGCCAGAGAATTTTTGTTGATAATTATCTTTCATATTGAATTCCGTATTCCTAAAAGATAATTATTTTTTTTCAAAATGTGTATAAATTTTTTAAAAAAAAGGAAGAAAAATGTAACCGTCTAATTACCACCACCTAAAAATCAGTAAAATCATATATTAAAATGGTCTCCAAGAAGGAGGCCATTTTGAATTTATTCGGAACAAAAGGAA
>ONHK01000015.1 GCA_900317625.1 uncultured Treponema sp. | reverse complement strand
TTTATAGAGCTGCCTGTAGGATTTGGACCCACGACCCCGAGATTACAAATCACGTGCTCTACCAGCTGAGCTAAGGCAGCGAAATACGTTTTTGCGTAACGTGATATTAGAATATACAAAATAAAAAAAAAGGTCAATAGCAAAAATGACAATTTTTCAAAAAAAAATCATTTTTTACAAAAATCCGGGCGAAGAACTTCCGCTCCATCCAGATACACATTTTCAGGAACCGAATTTTCCTCAAGATAAACTGTAAGCAGAAGTCTTACAACTTTTTTAAGACTCCCCTTTACATAAGCCTCCTGGCTACAGAACAGCGGAACTTTTGAAACGTCAATGCCTTTGTATTCCCGGCGAAGAGCCGCGCACGGGTTCGCCTTTTTCAAATCTTTTGTAAGCGTAAAATGCATTGAAACAATATCAGAAGAATCAATTTTATTAAGTTCAAAAATTTTCGAGCACATTTTTACAGTCGCTTCCGAAATTGAATTTTTAGAATTTTTTGCACAGATTGCGCCGCGGATTGCATACAGACGTTTCATAATTATTCCTGTTTATTAAAAAAGTTTTTTAACCGGTTTATAAAATCAGCATTTTCCTCTGAACCAGATGAATTTTCCAGTTCTGAGACAACATCTTTTATTTTTGAAAGAAATGTCGCCCGGACAGTCTTATACATTGAATAATCCGGATAAGAACATTCGTTCAAAACCACAGAAGAAAACTGAACCTCGCGGAATTTTTTATTCAAGTCAACAAGACCTAACAAATCTTCCTGAGTAAGAGTTTCCGGCTGAAAAAACGGATCATTTTCAACTTTTTTCATTATTTCCGAAGAAAGCATTTTTGCAGCAGAATCGCAGATCTGGTCAATATAACGCTCAAGACCTTTCTGATCTGAAAAAACAAGCTGCTCGTAAAGTGAAACTATTGATTCAGAGGAAATATTCACGCAAAAATCAAAGACAAAATTATATCCGAAATTTGCATTCGATTTTAAAAGCGTGCTGTAAAGTTCCGCAGAAGGAAGTGTTCCTGAAATTTTCTTGTTGATTAAATACGGTTTCAGCTCAAAAACTTCAAGTTTTGTGTTGGTCGGAAGAAGAAATTCCCAGTTCCATGAAAATTTTCCAGGACGAACAGGCTCTTTCTGGATTCCGCCGGTCTTTGACTTTACAACTCCGATGCAGTCAGGAGAAACTCTGAGCGATGTCCAGCCGATAAAAAAAACAGCCGCCGCGCAAACAACAAGAATCAGAAAACAGACAAACAAATTCTTTAGAAATCTTTTCATCATTCCTCCGCAAAAATATTTTATAAAACTTTACCTTGATTTCGGCTTGAAAAAATCTTATTTTTTAGTATAACTAGGGTTTATGATAACTGCAAGACAGAAAAACAACGAAAAAATTTCACTTTCGCTCCTTTTTAAGCTTACAAAACGTTCAATTCTGTTTCTTTTCCTGTTCCTTACAGTTCTCGCGGCTTTTTACATAATAGGAAACTACCAGCTTTTCTTGGATTCAAACCAAAAAATTATCCTGAACACAGCAGCTTTTACCGCAGCGGCACTTCTGATTATGAGCATAACAGGAATCACAACTTCTGTTTTTTGTATAATAAGAAAAAAAGGGAAACGGCTATATTACACAGCAAACTTGATTCTTATCATTCTTGCAGCTTTTTATGCAGTTTTATTCCTGTTCTTGTTTCGCTCAACTGTGATTTTATCTTCAGGAATTTAACATATATGAAGAAAGCGGAAAAATCGCTAAGAATCCCAAAGCATTGGGTTTTATAAAAACCGGTTCTTTTTTTGTGAATTTTTCCTCTGAAATCCGATTGCTTATGCTAGGAACAAAACCTTTTGCAAAAAGCCTGCTTTCCCATTTCAAGCCTTTTGTGCAGATTCTTCGCCCTTTTCCAAGAACGTTCACAAATGAAACGTTATCCATAAGTTCAAGATTGTGCAGAAAATATTCAGTATTTTTCCTTAAAAACGCAACCTGCTGAGTCGCGCAAAGCCATGCGTCAGGATGAAACTTTAGCCTGAAAGAATTCACGATATACAAAAGATGGTCGAGCCTTCCGCCATCGCCACCGACTAAAGTTATAAAAGGTTTCCGTTTTTTTTCAGCAGCTTTCTGGTACGCGAACCGGAGCGCCAGTTCTGTATCTGTAAAATCTTTGTCGCGCTCAAACGTTTTTACAGTCTCTTTTTTGAATGCTGAAAGAATTTCCGGCGACGATAAGCTGTCAAAATCGCCAAGAATCATACATGGAGAAAAATCGTATTTCCCGGCAAAATATTTTTTGTATTCAAGACATGGCTCAACCCCCGAATCTGCGGCAATTACATACTCAGGAGCAGAAGCGACGCAATGTTTCCAAAAATTTTCTGTCAATTCAGGTTTTGGATAAAGTCCGCCTGTAAAAATAACAATATGTATAGACTTTTGTTTATTTTGCAAAGTATAATTTTTCATTATAAAAATAATATCATGAAAAAGATAAAAATTCCTTTTGTATTACAGAAAATGAACTCAATTTTTGAAGAAAACGGATACGAGGCGTTTCTTGTTGGTGGAGCTGTCCGCGATGTTCTTATGGGGAAAATTCCATCTGACTACGATGTCGCAACTAACGCAGAGCCAGAAGAAGTTATGAAAATCTTCCGCAAAGTTATTCCAACCGGAATTGCGCACGGAACAGTTACAGTTCATTTTATGCAAAGCGAAATTGAAGTTACAACATTTCGGACAGAAAGCGATTATTCAGACGGCAGACATCCGGATAAAGTGGCTTTTACAAGAAACCTTGACGAAGATCTTAGCCGCCGCGATTTTACAATGAACGCAATTGCAGCCTCTTTAAAAGATGGAAAAATAATTGACCCGTTCAATGGTCAGGAAGATATAAAAAACAGGACAATCAGAACAGTTGGCGCCCCTTGCGAACGTTTTTTAGAAGATGGACTAAGACCAATCCGGGCAATACGTTTTTCCGCAAAACTGAATTTCAAGATTGAAGATAAAACATTAAAGGCAATCAGCACGCCAGAAATTCTTGAAAAAACAAAAAGTGTTTCCTTGGAACGCTTCCGGGACGAACTTTTAAAGCTGATTCAGGCAGAAAAACCTTCCGACGGACTAAAAATCATGGAAAGAACTGGAATTCTCCATATTTTTATGCCAGAATTTGACGCCTGCCGCGGATGCATTCAGCAGGACTTCCGGGGCTTCCACGAATTTGACGTGCTAGATCATCTTTTTTACGCCTGCGACGGTGCTCCAAAAGAAAAAATCAATGTACGCATGGCAGCGTTGCTTCATGACATCGGAAAACCCGCGGCAAAAAAAATTGTTAAAACTCCAGAAGGCGAAACAAACACTTTTTACCGCCACGAACAATATTCTGCAGAAATCGCAAGAAAAATGCTTTTCAGGCTTAAATTTTCAAATGCGGAAATCGACAACATCTGCCATTTAATAGAAAATCATATGTTCAATTATGAACCGACATGGAAAGATTCTGCTGTAAGAAGATTCTTAGTCAAAGTGAAAGCTGAAAATGTTGAGGACTTGTTCGATTTGCGCCTCGCTGACATTTATGGAATGCATAATTCCCCGGTAAGATTGCACGATAGCCCGACGGCAGCCCTTTTGCTAGAATTTAAGGAACGGATTGAAAAGGAAGAACAGAAAAAATCTGCACTAAGCCTAAAATCGCTCGCGGTGAATGGAAAAAATCTAATGGAAATAGGAATTCCAAGAGGAAAAGAACTTGGAGCAATACTGAACGAGCTTTTTGAAACAGTTCTGGAAGATCCTTCCCAAAATAAAAAAGAAACGCTTTTAAATATTGCAAAGAAAATCTATGAGAATCGTAATCTATAACTCAAACACAAATGAATTTGATAAAAACAGTTTCTATATAGAACAATTACCAAAATGTACAAACTCTTATGATAATTGTCTAAAAAAATATACATCATCAGAAATAATCTTAACTTATCAGCTGCCTTCAAATTTTCTTGTTGATTTTTCTGACAAAGAAATTTTTGAAAATTCAGAAAATATAAAATATCATCATTTAAAAGGAACAACCGCCGAGGAAATTGCAGAAGAAATTCTTGCCTTAAAACCGGACATTGCCATCCAAGCAACATTTTGGACAGAACCTTTTGACTGGCTTCCGCTTCAGGACAGCCGCATCGGAGAAATACTAGCCTCTCGCGGAATAAAAACAATAAGCCATCCTGTGGAAACAGCACTGATTTGTTTTGACAAACGGCGTACAAGGGATTTTCTTCTTGAGAATGGATTCAACGCGGCTAAATCGGTTTACATTCATCATGAGCTTTTCAGGACAGAACGGAGCCATCCGGAAATTCTCAATAATCCGTATCAGGAAATTGCTCTTAGCCAGGTTAAAAAACTTGATTTTCCAGTAATCATAAAAGACACTTTTGGTTTGAGTTCATACGGAATGGATGTTGTTAAAAATTTTGGAATGACAAAAAATATTCTTATGTCAAAAAAGAATTCCGGAGACAGACTTGTTGAAGAATTTCTTGACGGACCGCAGTTTGGAACAGAAATCCACGGAACTCCTGGAAACTACACGGTTTTTCCGCCATTCATGTTTTCAACAAATCAGTATGGAATTACAAGCCCAAAACAAAGCGTAAAAATCGGCCCCATCACTAATGAAAAATACAACTTGCCTGAATTTTATAGGACAATGAACCAGCTTGCTGAAAAACTCAGTCTGAATGGAATTGCGCAAGTCGATTTGGTTTTCCACGAAAAAAAATGGTATGTGCTGGAAGTGAACCCGAGACTTTCCGGGCTTACGGCAACAATTTCTACAAGTTGTGGAAAAACAATTCCTGAAATGCTACTGAATACGGCTTTTCTTAAAAACAAAGAAACTTCAGAACTAAAATATGTTGTTGACATGAAATTTCCGGTTCTTTCTTCTGAGATGCAAAAAAAACTTTATGACTTTGAAAGTGTCATTTTTGTGCGGCAAATGTTCAATAAAAAAGCACGGCAGCACCGAGAGGAAGGTTTCTGTGAAGTAATTTTTGGCGCACGGAATTCGCTGGATGCGCTGGAAGACGACCTTGAAAAACTGAAGAAAAATTTTCCAGAGATAATTGAACCTGACTTTTTTAAGAAAGCGCTGGAAATGCTGGATGAACTAAAATCTACCGGCTAGAAATACTACAGAATTTCCAGAAGTTCCCTAAAAAAATGATTTTCTATTTTTGCCTCGTTCATCATTTCGCCAAAAGAATAATAACGCACCGGTTCATACAAACGGCCAAGTGCAATATAATCGCCTTTTTTGTCTGAACCGTACGTCATTGTATAAAGTTTTTTGTTATAAGTGAACTCAAACTCTTTTTTTGTATTAATGAGCAGAAGCAAATCATCTTTTGTCATATTTTTCAGTTATGTTAATCTGCTAAATTTTCATGTTCATTGCTTCGCGGACTTCTTCCAAAGTTTTTTCAGCAATTGCACGGGCTCGTTTTACACCATCAAGAAGAACCTGCTGAATATATGCCGGATCTTTTTCAAGTTCGGCTCGTTTCTGGCGCAAAGGACGAAGTGTTTCGTTCAACGCAACAGTAAGCTCGTTCTTTAACATTCCTCCACCGCCTTCCCCGATTCTTGCAGCAACTTCTTCCGGAGTTTCTTTTGTGCATAGAGCAATAAGCTGCAGAAGATTTGCAACTTCAGGCCTGTTCTGAGGATCATAAGTAATCAGCCGTTCGCCGTCTGTTTTTGCTTTTTTGATAAGTTTTGCTGTCTCATCTTCTGTTGCGCAAAGCATGATTGCATTTCCACGGCTTTTTGACATTTTCTGAGTTCCATCAAGCCCCATTATGCTTGGAGTTTTTGAAAGAAGAACCTGCGGAAGCGGAAAAATCGGCTCCCGGTCATGGCAGAATTTTTTATTGAAACGATTTGCGATTGTACGCGCCATCTCAACATGGGGAAGCTGATCTTTTCCGGCAGGAACAACATTTCCCTTGCAGAAAAGAATATCCACAGCCTGATGAACAGGATAAGTGTACATTCCAGCGTTTACATTTGTAAGTCCTGCCGCCTGAATCTCTTCTTTTACGGTAGGATTTCGGCTAAGTTCCGCATTTGAGACAAGCGTAAGGAACGGAATCATAAGCTGGTTTGCTTCTGGAATATAAGAATGAGGATAAATTATAACATTTTCGCCAGGTTCAATTCCCGCTGCAAGATAATCGATTACAAGCTGCTTTGTGTTCTGGCTGATTTCCTGATACGCATCATGGTCTGTAAGAACCTGATAGTCGGCAATAAGAATCATTGTTGGAACGCCAAGTTTTGAAAGGCGCACGCGGTTTTGAAGTGATCCGAAATAATGACCAATATGAAGACGTCCCGTCGGCCGGTCACCGGTAAGAACTCTATATTTTTTTGGATTTTTTACAATGTCTTCTTCAATTTTTTTACTAGTTGCAAGAGCGGCTTCATAAGTTGCGCTATTGATTGACTCTGCCATCATTTCCTCTTTAATCAGTATTAAATCAGAATTTTTTATAAAAAAACTCCGATTTAATACTACTAGAAAAAACGGCATTTAACAAGTCTGAAAAAAAACGCTAGAATACAAGTATGACTTTATCTGACTTCCACAAATGGCTTGACAACTATCTTAATTTTGAAAAATTGCAGACTAAAGGTATTTTTTGGCTTGATTCAATGCGTTTTTTGTGCGGAAAACTTTCAAATCCGCAGGATAAAATCCCCTGCATTCATATTGCAGGTTCAAAAGGAAAAGGAAGCTGTTCCGCAATGATTTCCAGTATAATTGAAGAAGCCGGCTATAAATGCGGAATTTACACTTCTCCTCATATTACAGATTTTAGGGAAAGAATTGGAACGGCACATAGTTTTTTTGAAGATGAAATTTACGAAAAATCTGCGGACGAACTGACTTCTCTTGTTGATTCAATTCCGTTTTCTGAACTTCCTGCGGAACGCCCATTAACTTGGTTTGAGCTTGTTACAGTATTTGCTTTTCTGTGCTTTAAAAATGCAAAATGTGATTTTGTTGTCTATGAAGTTGGTCTTGGCGGCCGGCTTGACTCAACAAATGTTGTAAAACCTCTTGCAAGCGTTCTTATGCCGATTGAGCTTGAGCACACGGAATTTCTTGGAGACACAATCGAAAAAATCGCCGCAGAAAAGGCAGGAATCATCAAAAATGGAATTCCTGCTGTTATCGCGCCACAAAATTATCAGGAAGCTGAAAAAGTATTTAAGGAAAAATGCGCAAAAACCGGCTCAAAATGTATTTTCGTACAGAATGAACTGAAAAATCTTTCCTATAGATATAACAAAGACGGAACTATGAGCGTTGATTTTTCACTTTCTGATTCAGAGGCAACTTCTGAAAAAGAAATAAAAATCTCAACAAATCTGCGTCTTCTTGGAAAAGTCCAAGCTTTAAACGCCGCGACAGCAACAAGAGCAATAAAAACCGCTCTTCCAGAAATTTCAGAGAAAACAATAGAGCTTGGGCTTTCAAAGGCATTTCTTCCGGGGCGTTTTGAAATCGTAAAAAATATTGTTCTGGACGGAGCCCACACAGTAAAAAGCATCTTGAACACAATTGAGACACTGAATTCTGTTTTTCCAGAAAAAAAAGCCCATCTTGTTTTTGCCTGCGCTGGCGACAAAGACATAAAAGATATTGTTCTACTTTTTAAAGGAAAATTTTCTTCAATAATTTTCACTGAACCAAAGACTGTAAGACATTGCGATGCGGAAAAAACTTTGCGGATTGCAGCGGAACATGGCGTTTTTGGAAATATTGAAAAAGACGTTGAACAAGCTATAAAATCAGCGGAACAAGCTGCCGAAAATAAAGATATAATTCTTATAACAGGTTCTTTTTATCTTGTTGCAGAAGCAAAACAGCTTCTAAAAAAATAGCTCTATAAAAAAGCTGTATGATAAATTCAACCCCAAGAGGAAAAAAATGCGCTGTACAAAGGCAATAATATATTCAGAAAATCTGCGCCACAACATTGCAGAAATCAAGAAAAATCTACAAAAAGGCGTAAAATTGTGCTGTGCTGTAAAAGCCAACGGTTATGGAAATGACGCAATCAATAGCGCAAAAACCGCAGAGGAAATGGGCGCGGAATATCTTGCAATCGCTACAGTTCCAGAAGGAATACAACTGCGGGAAGCTGGAATCAAGGCAAACCTTTTGCTGCTTTCGCCTTGTTGCCCGGAAGAATTTGAAGAACTTATCGACAATAAAATAACGCCGCTTGTGTTTGACTCAGAAATCATCCAGGAACTGAACACAATCGCAAGCGACATGACCGAAGAAAAATACCCGGTTTTTCTTGCTGTTGACACAGGAATGGGAAGAATTGGATGTTTGCCGGAAGAAGCAGAAACTTTTGCAAAAGAAATAAATTCATCTTCAAGCCTGAAACTTGCCGGAATGATAACACATTTTGCCGTAAGCGATGGAATTTCAGAAGCGGCAGTTGAATACACAAAAAAGCAGTTTGAACAATTTAAATATGCAATAGAAAAAGTCCAAAAAGCCGGAATTAATCCAGGAATCAGGACATGCTCAGCAAGCGCGGCAGGAATCGCAATTCCTGAATATCAGCTCGATATGGTTCGCCCAGGAATTATTCTTTACGGATATTATGCGGATGAAGTCACAAAATCTTACCTTGAATCAAAAAATATAAGCCTTGACCTAAAGCCTGTAATGCAGTTTGAAACAAAAGTTGCCGCAATAAGACATTTTGTTCCGGGACGCTCAATTTCTTACGGCCGAACATGGATTTGCAAAAAGGAAACAGATATTGCCGTTTTGCCGGTAGGTTATGCGGATGGACTTTTAAGAAGAAATTCTCCGGGGCTTAAAGTTTCCATAAACGGAAAAACATATCCAATTGTTGGAAGAATCTGTATGGATCAGTGCATGGTTGACCTTGGAAATGGAAACAAAGAAGTAAAACGCTGGGACAAAGCAATAATTTTTGGACCAAAAGACAAAGGCTCGCTTTTTGATGCTGATGATATTGCAAAAGCGACCGGCACAATCAGCTATGAAATAATGACATCAGTTTCAAGCCGGGTTGAACGTATAATCCTTTAGAAATTTTTATTTTCTCAACAAGGCAATAAAAAGCAATAATAAAGAAAAAATATTGTAATTTATTGAGAAATTGGTTGTTATACTGTATAATTACGTATATTTAAAAATTTGGAGGAGTACCACTTTCCATGTGGAAAAAAAAGATGAAAAAAGCAAAAATTACAGAATTATTATTTATCGGAGCAAGCCTTTCAATTCTTGCATCATGCGCGACAACAAAAGTTGTTGAAAACACAGATTCTTCTGCCACAATTATTGAAGAAGAAATTCCTGTTGTTGAAAAAGTAAGAAAAGAGCCAAAACAAATTTCCGTGCAGAATACATCAAACCAGCAGGAAATTGCATTCAAGGAACTAGTTGATTCTCTTGAGCTTAAAGTCACTTCAAGACCAAAAACCGTATATTCTAACAAGAATTTTGATTCTCCATATATTGTTACTGTCACAGGAAAAGACGGTCCTGCAAAAGATTTGGACATAACAGTTTCTTATCCTTCTTCAAGAACAAATGATACAATCACATTCAACAATATCCAGCTCAAAACAGACAGCGAAGGAAAAATAACTTTCAAGCCAGAAAAATCATCTTTCGCAGTAAAAAGCGAAGTAACATTTTACCCTACACCAATCAGTTCAAATTCAAACATTGTGCAGGCTTCTTACAACGCCGCTGTAAAAGCACCTTATGTTGTAAAATCAAGCTACGTCACATATCCTTATGGAATTCTCTACGTTTATGATTTCAACGAAAAAGGAAGACCGACAACAAATAACTTTACCCTTTTACAGAGCCTTAGAAATGCCGGTGTAAGTGTTGGAAACTCTCCGATAAGCGATACATCATACTTCAACAAGCCGGTTTCTGAGCTTTATGCGGCGAACCATAATATTGTTGGAAATATGTATAATTTCCTTGTAATCGGTTCTTTTAAATACGCTGAACCAGCTGTGGAAGATGCCGAAAAATCAACCGCGACAGTAAAACTTGTGGCAGATATTACCTGCGTTGACATGAAAAATGGAAATGTCATCTATAAGACAAGTTTTGAAGAATCAGCTACCGACAAAACAAAATGGAACGCTGAACAAAAATGCAGAAAACTTTTAGCCGAAAAAGCCACAGATGCAATAATCTACGGTATGTAAGGATATAAAAATGAAATACACAGACACAAGAGACAACTCAGTTTCAACAGATTTTAGAACTGCAGTGATGAATGGAATGAATTCTGCGACAGGAGGATTATACATTCCAACAAGCATCCCGAAACTTGACAGCGCATTTATCAACAAAAATCCAGAGCCAAGTTTTAGGGATGTTGCTTTTAACATGGCAAAACCTTTTGTAGAAGGCGAAATTCCGGATGATGACCTTATGGCTATTATCCAGGATGCTTATCCTTTTACACCAAAAACTGTGCCGGTTGATAAATCTGCATATATTCTTGAGCTTTTTCACGGTCCGACTTGCGCATTCAAGGATTTTGGAGCGCGCTTCATGGCTCGTGTAATGTCTTATTTTAACAGAACTGAAAATGGAACTCTGCATATTCTTGTTGCAACTTCTGGAGACACTGGTTCTGCAGTTGGTTCTGCATTCCACAATGTTCCTGGACTTGACGTTACAATCCTTTATCCAGAGGGAAAAATTTCGAAGATTCAGGAAAAACAGCTTTCAACTTTTACAGGAAATGTGCGCGCTTTAAAAGTAAAAGGAACTTTTGATGACTGCCAGAAACTTGTAAAAACAGCTTTTACAGATGCGGAGCTTCGCAAGGAATTCAGACTTTCCTCTGCAAATTCTATAAATATCTCACGTCTTTTGCCACAAAGTTTCTATTATATGTACTCTTCCCTTGTTGTAAGAAACCGCGCTCCGCTTGACACAAAACTTGAGGACGCTTCTATCGTCTGCATAGTTCCATCTGGAAATTTCGGAAATCTTACATCAGGCTTGATTGCAAAAGAAATGGGTGCGCCAATCAGAGGATTTGTTGCCGCCACAAACACAAACAAGACAATTCCGGATTGGATTGCAACCGGAGAATATAATGCACGCGCCTCTGTTGAAACATACGCAAACGCAATGGATGTTGGTGCGCCTTCAAACTATGAAAGAATCAAGGCAATGTATTCACTTGATGAAGTAAGAAAAATGCTTGCATCTTACTGGCTTGACAATGATGGAATTATGGCTTCTATAACAGATTGCAACGCTAGAACAGGCTACACAATTGATCCGCACGGCGCAATTGGCTGGAAAGCATGGGATGATATTCGTAACGGCGGCTTTGAAGCCTTGAAAAACGGCATAAAGAGTGATATTTCAAAACCAGGACTTACTCCAAATCTTCCAGAATGGGCTGATGAAGTTATAAACAAGAATGCTGTTGGAATTATTCTTGAAACCGCTCATCCGGCAAAATTCGGTTCAATTGTGGCAAAAGCTACCGGCCGAGAACCGGCAATTCCAGAGACATTGCAGGCAGTAATGAACCTTCCTGATATGGCTGTTCCAATGGAAAACAACTACGAAAAGTTCAAGGAATGGCTAAAGGCAAATCTTGCTAAATAACTTTTGCTTCTTTTTTTATATTAGATAAAAAAAGCGTCTCTTTTTAGAGACGCTTTTTGTTTTTTAACTGTTATTCTGATTAGAATGCGTATTCAATTCCAAGTGGAATATAGAAGCGGTTTTCTGTATGTTTTCCAATATCTTCAACATCTGTTATAGTTAAAGTATCAGCAATTCCAGCAAATACAAAACAGTCAGCAGCAACATCCTTTTTAATGTAAACTTCTGCACCAAAAGTGTTTGTAATTTCATTTTGCTCACCAACATTATTAAATGATCCACCGTAATTAACTGTTCCACCCAAAGTAAAGTTATCTAGCGCATATTCTACACCAGCGTCAACACCAAAAACTGGGAAGTAAGCCAAATCGCCATCTTTGTCCGCACCATTCATAGAACGATAAGCCGCATGGCCTTTATAAGAGAGATTGTCATTTTCTCCAGCTACACCAGCAACAGCCTGGAACAAATAGCCATCCTCTCCATCTCTCTTGTCATTATCTGACCAAAGCGGAACTTTTACGCCAACTTCAAGAAGATTATTTTCGTTGATGTTCCAATTGAATCCAAGCTCAAGTTTTCCGTTAAAGTCATCATCTTCAAGCTCATCTTTATCAGCTTTTTTATTGTCTTTAGCTCCAAAATATGCAGCCTTAATCTGGAATTTGTCATCAATTGTGTAGCCAAAACCAACATTTATGCTCTTGTAGAAGTTTTCAGCCCAAACTGCAGAATCATCAAGAACATTACCAGTTTCATCATCATAAATAACTGGTCCAAAAGCATCAAATGTCGCACCGATAAAAAGACCTTCTACAGGATAGAAAGAAAGCGCAATACCCGCCTGTGGATAAAAACGGTCAAAAATATCATCTTCACCAAGCGAGCCAATGTCGCGGCGGTCATTTCCCCAGTCGCCGATTGTTCCACGAAGATCATCAACTTCAATCATACCAATCTGTCCCAAGAACCAGTCTGTTGGCTGCCACCAAACTTTTGCCTGGTCAGGAAGACTTATTCCTCCAAATCCGCCTTCTGAGTCAACAACATATTCCAAGTCAAGATTGAATCCCAATTTATTGTCTTCTGTTGAAGCGCTGAAATTAAAATCGTGAACAAATTCACCGAATGTAGTTGCAGGAGAAGAATGAGAACCATCTTTTTTACCCTCCAACTCTCCAGCAATTTTTGCAGACTCATTATCATAGTCGTTATTGTAGCCACTAAAGTCAAAAACGCGGGCAGCACCACGACCACTAACTCCAACAGAAATATCAGCGAATGCAAAGGAAGCTGTAAGAGCCCCCCCCAATATAAAAGCGAATAATTTTTTCATGAAAAACCTCCATTTTTCACGCATAAGGATATAACTCTCAAAAAGTTAGCACAGTCTAACAAATTTTCCGAAACGTGTACAGTATCTTGATATTTTTTTTAAAGTGTTGTAATTAATTAGAAAACATTCCAAGAGGAAGCATATAATGAATATCTATAAACCATTTGTCGTTTTGCTTGCATTTTTTGCAGTAAGCACGCAAAGCCCAGCACAAAATGCAGACAATGATATTTTCTCAGAAAAAAAATTTATAAGTTTAAAAGATGAAAAACCAAAAGGTTTGGGATTTTTTTCAAGAAAAAACGTAAATTATGAATGTGGAACATTTTCTTATTATTCTCCAAACCAGATTTTTAAAATGGAAAGCGGCGAAGGAACAATTTATTACAACTCATCATTAAAAATGGCGGGGTTTCAGGCAAATTATTATCATCAGATTTATTATCTTTTTATGAATGAAAATACAAGAAACAAATTAAAGCAAAATATTGAGCAATACTTTGTGGATTTTGAATCACATTCACTTTTAAAAAGCGGAAAAACATACAAAAAATATGGCGAGGCACCAGTTCGGCTTGAATGGGGAACAATTCCATCTATGATTGACGCGCACGGAAACGGAAAAATTCAGTTTGGCTACAGATTTTATAATAATTCACCTTATTTTACGCTTACAGTCTGGCCAGTAAAAAATTTGGAAAAAAATAAAGCCGCTGGAAGTGCAAAATCCATAAAAATTCAATATTTTTTCACAAAAAAGCAGGCAGAAACTATAGCCATATTATTGAGCAACGAAAATTTATCTGAACAACTAAGTCCTTATATGAAAAATCCAGAAACTTCTGAATCAGAAACCCATATTGAAAGCGACAAATATTAAAAATCTACATATTTTCGTAAGTCTGCATGGAATCTTCCAAATGTTCAATCTGAATTTTTGCCTCATTGAACATTTTTAATGAATCTTCCTCATCGTGATAATGTTTTTCGCATACAACCCGTTTTATTCCGCAGTTTATCAAAAGCATTGCGCAGGTTCGGCATGGAGTCATTTTACAGTAGACAGTTCCACCATCAATAGAAATTCCACGTTTTGCCGCCTGACAAATCGCATTCTGCTCTGCATGAACCGTACGGACACAATGATTAGTTACAGTTCCATCCTCGTGAATTGTTTTTTTCAAAAGATGTCCTACTTCATCACAATGCGGAAGACCAGCCGGTGAACCAACATAGCCAGTAACAAGAATCTGATGGTCACGCGCAATAACACAGCCACTTCTGCCACGGTCGCAAGTTGCTCTTTTTGCAATTGTGCGGCTAACTTCCATAAAATATTCATCCCAGGTAGGACGAATGTATTTTTTCTCAATCATTTTTGTATCCTAAAAAAAAGCAGTTGTCCAAAATATATTCCAGACAACTGCTTTTTGCAATAGTAAGCGTCAGGTTTTCAGCCCAACGCATAAATAAATCTATTCAGCAACAATCTCTACATTTGAAGCAGGAACTTCTACAGATTCTGCAGAAGCTTCGACAGAATCCGGAGCATTTTTCTTTGAGTCAGATTCCTTTACACCTTCAAAAATAATATCGCCAACGAAAACAAGCGCAAGAATCATTGTTACAACAGGAATTTCTTTGTATTTTTTTGAAACAAGTTTCACAAAAACATAAGCGATAATTCCCCACATGATTCCTTTTGAAATTGAATATGCGAATGGCATTGTCATAATTGTAATGAATGCAGGAATTCCTTCTGTAGGATCTTCAAAATCAATTCCACGGACATTTTTAAGCATAAGATAGCCAACAAAAACCAATGCTGGAGCTGTTGCACAAGCTGGAATAATCGCAAACACAGGATTAAAGAACAATGCGGCAAGGAACAAAAGTCCAGTTACAAGAGAAGCCAATCCAGTTCTTGCACCAGCGGCAACACCAGAAGTTGATTCAACAAAAGATGTTACAGTTGAAGTTCCAAGACAAGCGCCAACAACAGTTCCTATAGAATCTGCCATAAGAGCGCCCTTTGCGTTCACAATATTTCCGTCCTCATCTTTCAAACCTGCCTGTTCTGCAACACCCATCAAAGTTCCAAGAGTATCAAACAAGTCTGTAAAAAGGAAAGTCAAAAGCACGACAACAAATTTTATAGACAAAGCATTTGCCCATTCAAATTTGAACAGATATGGAGCAGCAGGAGTTGCCAAAGGAGACCAGTTTTCACCGATAGTTGTTACACCAAAAGGAATTCCAATAATTGTTGTGATTGCAATTGAAATAAGAACAGCACCTGGAACTTTAAGAACCCACAGAACAATAGTAATCAGCAAACCAATTACAAAAACAAGCGCAGTAGGATGAAGCAAATTCAGGTTTTCAAAACCAATCAAAGTTCCTGTTGAAGTTGTACAAATTCCAGCGTTTGAAAGCCCGATAATAGTAATGAACAAACCAATACCAACACTTACAGCTTTTTTCAAGTTTGCAGGAATTGACTTTATAATCGCCTCGCGGATTCCAAAAATCGAAATAACAATGAAAATTATTCCTTCAACAAAAACCGCAGTCAACGCAAACTGCCAAGTGCATCCCATTCCCAAAACAACGGAATATGTAAAAAATGCGTTCAAACCAAGTCCAGGGGCAAGCGCTACCGGAAGATTTGCAAAAAACGCCATTACAAGAGTGGCAATACAAGCAGAAACAGCAGTTGCTGTAAATACTGAATTAAATCCCATTCCGGCACCAGAAAGAATTCCTGGATTTACAGCCAAAATATAAGCCATAGCAAGAAAGGTTGTTATACCGCCAATAATTTCTTTACTGACAGTCGAGCCTCTTTCTTTAATATGAAAAAGTTTTTCCATCTTTTTCCTCCATTATTTTATTATAATGTATAAATTAATAAAGCACTAGAGCAAAAAACGAACAAGACATGATAAAATAACCTGAAGTTAAATAAAAAACTCCTCTTTTCAGAGGAGTTAGAGCGGTAGAAGGGAGTCGAACCCTCGTCATCAGCTTGGAAGGCTGAGATAATAAGCCGTTATATGACTACCGCGTGTTGATGTTTATATATTATAAATATATTTAATTTTAGTCAAGCACTTATCAAAAAAAAATTGAAAAAAAAATCATTTTTTTATTCATCGCCACCTGAAACTTTATTTTCAAATTTTGTGATTGAAGGAAAGAACATCATCTCTACATCACCCGTCGCACCATTACGCTGTTTTGCGACAATACATTTTGCTTCCTGAACAGGATTTTCTTCATCCATGATTTTTCGGTCTCGGTGAAGAAACAAGACAACATCAGCATCCTGTTCAATTGAGCCAGAACCGCGCAACTGTGCAAGATTCGGCTCCTGACCTTCCGCATCGCGGGCAACCTGGCAAAGCGCCACAATCGGAACATCAAGTTCACGCGCAAGAGCCTTTAAAGATTTTGAAATTTCAGAAACATTTTCCCATGTGTTCTGGCTTGGATTATCAAGAGTGATAAGACCTATATAGTCAATAAAGATTATCCGTACTCCATGGTTCGCAACCATACGCCGCGCAGAGGCGCGCAAGTCAAGAAGCCCCATGTTCGGCGTATCACAGATATACAAAGGTGAATTATAGCAAATTCCAGCCGCATCCTGAATTTTCTGAAGATCTGATATAGTCAACATTCCTTTTCGTATTTTTCCGCTAGGGATTTTTGAAACCTGAGAGAAAATGCGCTGACCAATTGACTGGTACGACATCTCGAGAGAAAAAAAGCCACAGGGAATTTTCTTTTCAACAGCGATTGTCTGCATCATGGAAAGAGCAAACGCTGTTTTTCCGATTGATGGACGCGCGCCGATTATTATAAGTTCAGAATTCTGAAATCCACCTGTCATTGAGTCAAGACGCGCAATTCCAGAAGGAATTCCAGGAAGTTCACCGTTCTTTTGAGTCCGTCTTGAGATAATATCAATTGTTTCATTTACAACTTGCTGCATATTATACATTTTGGAGGTTTCTGTATTTTCAGTAAGATCAAAAATCTTTTTTTCAGCCTCCTCCAAAAGCATATTCGCAGGCTTTGAGTCATCAAATGCAGATGCCCGCAGTTCAGTCGCAAGTTTTATAAGATCCCGCCGTGAAGCACAATTTAAAATTATATCAATATAGAAATTTATATTTGCCGCTGTAGCAACTGTATCTGTAAGTCCAGCAATATATGCCGCGCCGCCAGCCTGCTCAAGTTTGTTCAGTTTTGTAAGCTCATTGATAAGAGTGATTGAATCACCGCGGATATTCTGTTTTAAGAGAGAAATAAGACCTTCAAATATTATCTGGTTTTGAAGCGAATAAAAACGATCCGGGCGGATTCGGCTTGCAACATCGCTCATAACATCCCAGTCAAAAAGAATTGCGCCAAGAGTCGCCTGCTCCGCATCAAGATTATGCGGCGGAACTTTATCTTTTAATTCAACAGCCATTTTTCCCCCAAAGACAACAAAGGCGATGAGCCAATGGACCATCGCCTTTAATTTTCAAGCAAAATATTCTAAAGAATTACTCAGCTTTTGGTTCTTCTGAAGCAGTTTCAACAGGTTTTTCTGCCTTTTCAGCTTTTGCTGCAGGTGCTTTTGCACCAGCAACTTCCTGAGCCTTTACAGAAACTTTGATTTCCGCAACAGCAGCTTCATAAAGTTTTACTGTAGCATGATAATTTCCTACGCTCTTGATTGTGAGACCAGGAATTTCAATGCGCTTTCTTTCAATTTCAAAACCAAGTTTAGCCAAAGCATCTGCAATTACAGTAGCTGTAACAGCACCATAAAGCTTTCCGTTTGAACCTGCTGGCATTTCAATTGAAATTTCAGCTGCTTCAAGTTTTTCTTTCAAACTCTTTGCATTCTGACGTTTTACTTCTTTGCGTGCTTCAATCTCAGCTTTTCTAGCCTCAAACATAGCAGCAGTTGTTTCATTGTAAACTACAACAAGATTGCGTGGAAGAAGATAGTTGCGTGCATAACCTGTAGCAACATTTTTTACATCACCTTCTTCACCAAGATGCTTTACATCTTCATTAAGAATAACTTTCATTTTTCAAGCTCCTCTTGAATATTAATACGGAAGCAGCGTCACCAGGAGTTGGATCGTTGCCTCCAATTTTTTTTTTTACTCTGCAACAAATGGAAGCAAGCAGATTGCACGTGCGCGTTTGATTGCTCCTGCAAGTTCTCGCTGATGTTTTGCACAAGTTCCAGTAATGCGGCGTGGAAGAATCTTACCACGTTCTGTTGTAAAGCGACGAAGCGCATCTGAATCCTTGTAGTCAATCTTTGCCTTGTTAGCACAGAAGCGGCAGACCTTCTTGCGGAAGAAAGTCTTGCCTTTGCCACGGCCATTATCACGAGATTCGTCTTCGCGGCCTTCATTTTCCACAGCAGGCTTTTTTTCTGCTACTTCTTTGTTTTCTTCATACATATCTTTTGTTTCTTCTGACATAATTTACTCCAAATTAGAAAGGAATATCTTCAGGGAAATCACTTTCTGTTCCACCAAAGGAATCACCGCCGAAATTTGCAGCCGGAGCCTGATTTGCCTGACCGAAATCATTGCTTCTTGGCTGGAATCCGTTTGATGCACCCCCAGCATAACTATTTCCGTTCTGCCCGCCATCACTTCTTCCGCCTAAAAGCTGAACATTATTCGCAACAATCGTTACACGGCTGAAATTCTGTCCGTCTTTCTGCCATCTGTCCTGTTTCAAATAACCGTCCACAGCAATCTGTTTTCCTTTAGTAAGATAAGGCTTTAAATTTTCAGCCTGCTTTCCCCAAAGGGTAACTTCAAAAAAATTTGCTTCCTCAACCCAGTTTCCACTGGCAGCATCTTTTCTGCTTCTGTTCACGGCGATGCTTAAATTTGCCCTAGCCTGTCCGTTTGCCACATAACCAAAGGAACGTTCATCACTTCCCACGTCTCGAGTCAATCTTCCTACTAAAACAACATGATTAAGGTCTGTCGCCATTCTGTTACCCCAATTTATGATTTTTTACTATTTTTCTTCAAGTTTTACAAAAAGGTATTTCAAAAGGTTCTTCTGAATCTTGAAAGCCTTGTCAATTTCTGTAATCTTGTCTGGATTAAGTTTAAGAGTGAAAAGAACAAAATGTCCTCTTTTTTCTTTATCAATCTCGTAAGTAAGGTCGAGGTCACCGAAAAGTTTTTCCTCTTCGATTTCTGCACCAAAAGATGTAAGTGTGCCGCGTACTTCTTCTACGGCTTTTTTTGACTTTTCTTCATCGATTGGGAAGATAGTCATTAATTCGTACTTTCTCATTTTTGTCTCCTTCTGGACTTATGGAAGCTCTACGAGCCTCAAGGGGTGTTTTAGAAGCATAACATTTTTAAAGAAACAAAGTCAATTATATTTTACAAAAACGCGGGTTGACCGCAACAAAAGTGGACATTATAATTTTACTATGTTTTTACCATATAAGTTTAAAAAGTTCGGAAATGCAAAAAAGGCTTTGCAGGGCAAATTTTTTGTTTTTGCGGTAATGGTTCTGCTTGGGGCAAATGTTTTTTGCGCAACTGAAAAAACTATAAAATATGACTCACTGATGAAAACCGGAACTGCGGCAGAAATAAAAAAAGCGCTCAAAAAAGATTCGGATATGGTTTGGGTAAAAATTGAGCCGGAAAATGATACTCTTCTGATGCGTGCGATAATGTACAACCGTGATATTTCCGTGATTGACCTTCTTTTGAAAGCCGGAGTTCCTGTAAAAAAGGAAAATATCTATGGTCAAAATGCGCTTATGTATGTGTGCATGTATTCAAAAAATACAGCCGTAATAACAAAAATCCTTGAAAAATCCACAACACCAAAAACTGCGGTAAAAGAACTTAACCGAAAAGATGTGAGCGGAAAATCCGCGCTGAACTATGCGAAGGAATTTGAAAACCGGCGAGCAATTGACTGCGTTTCAAAATACGTGGGAAAACCGGAAGGTTACCAGGAAGGACAAGATTACGTTGAATTCCTTGAGGATTTGAACGAAAAACTGATTCAGGCAGAAAAAGAGGCGGAACTGGCAAGGCAAAAAGAAGCAGAGCGTCTAAAACAGGCGGAACAGGAAAAACTTGCATTGGCGCAGAAAGAACTTGAGCAAAAAACAGAAATCACGGAGCCCGAAGCAGAAGTTCCAGCGTCAAATCCGATTGACATGAACAAATACAACAAAATTTCATTATTTGATTTTGCAGTGCAGGATGAAATTCCAGAACCGGAAGAAACCAATGACAAAAGTTCTGAAAAAATTGAAAATCCTGATAAAAAAGACAGAAACGGCAGAACAGCACTTATGCGCGCCGCAAAGAATGGAGACACCGAAGAAATAAACCTTCTTCTAAAATCAAATGCGAATGTAAATCTTTGCGACAATGATGGCTGGACAGCGCTTATGAACGCAGCAAGATACCAGAATGACCCGGAAATCATAAGAATTTTGCTGGAAGCAGGCGCAAATCCAAACCAGAAGAACAAATATGGCTCAACTGCCCTGCACTTGGCTGCGGCATACACTGAAACTCCAGAAATTTTAAGACAGCTGGTTAAAGCCTCAAAAAATTCAGATGAAATTTTCAAGTCATTCATAATGACTATAACATCAAATTCAACAGGTGAAAAAAATCAGACTTCAAAAATAAAGGTTTTCATTGATGAAAAAGTTCCTGTAAACCGTTTTTATGAAGGAAGAACACCTTTGATGTATGCCGCGGAATATTCAGCTTCAACAGAAGTTATAAGATTTCTTCTTGATAATGGAGCGGCAAAAAATTTACATTCAACAGATGGAAAAACAGCCTTTGATTTTGCGGAATCAAATAAACTTTTAAAACACGATAAAATTTTCTGGTCTTTGAACCAGCAGTAGGATTTTTATGAGAATTACAGGCGGAAAATTAAAAGGAAGAGTTATAAAATGTCCGGATGGAATAATAAGACCGGCAATGGATAGAATGCGCGAATCTGTTTTTGCAGTTCTTGGAGATCTTAGCGGAAAATCGTGGCTCGACCTTTTCAGCGGCTCTGGAACAATCGCCATAGAAGCAGTTTCCCGTGGCGCAGAACACGTTGAGCTTTGCGAAAAAGACAAAATCAAAATCAATACAGTGCTTGAAAATGTTTCTGTAACCGAAAAAGAATGTGGAATAAAAATTCAGTGCCATTTTATGCCGGTTGAATATTTTATAAAAAGATGCAAGAACAGTTTTGACTACATATTTTTTGATCCGCCGTTTCCGTATAAATTCCACGAGCAGCTAATCCTTGAGGCTGACAGAAAAGGAATTTTAAAAGAAACCGGAACAATAATGGTTCACCGCCCGGAAGAGCATTTTATGCCGGACTCAATTGGAAATTTAACAAGAACTGACCAAAGAATTTACGGCCGTTCAATTGTTGATTTTTATAAATATGAAAATTAGTAAATTTATAAAATAGAACAAAATATTTTAGTACAGACAATTGACAAACTATTTTTTTAGTTTACTATTTCAACAAGCAAAAAAAAGTTTGTTATCAACTTTAAGTTTTTGTTGAACAAAAGGAATAGCAATTTTTAATGAACGAATCGTTAAAAGATGAAATCAAAAAGAAGCAAGGTGCTGATGGATTTATAAAAGTTACAGATAATCCTGTTTCTTCATTGACTTCTGAACAAAAAGCAATTTTAAACAGAAAAGGAAATGAACTGTTTAACAAAGGCCGGATTGAAGAAGCAAGACGCATTTTCATCACGACAGGCTATTCCGACGGCTTAACAAGAGTTGGAGACATTTATAAAAAGAAAAATGAAACATTGAAAGCCCTTAAATTATACGTTTTGGCACATAACAAAACAAAAGTTGAGCCAATTTACGAAAAAATGGCTGGAATAATTTCAATTCTTCTGCAGGAATAAGGAACAAAAATGAGAGAACAGTTTGACGGACATCTTGAAAACACTACATCAGAATCAGTATTTTCTATCGTACAAGACTTGGAAAATGAAAAAAATTCTGAAAAAGATGAAAAAAGTGCAATGATTTCTGAACTTTCAATAAAAGGTTACCAGAAATTAAAATCAAATGACCTGGAAGCCGCAAAGGAATTTTTTGAAAAAATCCTTGAACTTGACACAAACAACAATTATGCACTGGTAGGGCTTGGCGACACAGAACGAAAAAGTGAAAACTTCGCAGAAGCAATAAATTTTTACAACAAATGCCTTGAATTTCACCCGGACAACAATTATGCGCTCTTTGGACTTGCAGACAGCTACAAAGCCTTGAACCAGTTTGGAAAGGCAATTGAAATTTGGGAAAAATATCTTGTTCATGATGAAAAAAACATCACTGTAATCACAAGAATTGCGGATGCTTACAGAAAAATTCATTCGTACAAAAAATCAAGCGAGCTGTACCAGCAAATCCTTAAAATGGAAGAAACAAACGCTTATGCGCTGGTAGGACTTGGTCATCTGAATTTTGACTTAAAAAAATACCATGAAGCGCTTTACTATTGGAAAAAAATGCTTGAGCTCAACAAAGACCATGTTGATATTAGAATTCTTACTTCAATCGGAAACTGCCACAGAAAACTAAAGACTTTCAGCGAAGGAGTTTTTTATTTTCAGAAAGCGCTCGAGATGGATCCAAAAAATTTTTATGCGCTTTTCGGGCTTGCAGACTGCTACCGCGGAATGAACCAGCAGGACAAATCTGTTGAATACTGGAACAAGCTGCTTGAAATCGATCCAGAAAACAAGGTTATTCTTACCCGGCTCGGAGATGCCTACAGAAACATGGGCGACTATAAAGCTGCGGAAGAATATTACAACCGCGCACTGAACATTGATTTTGACATCTATGCGGCAATGGGACTTGCACTAATCTGCAAATGCGAAGGAAAATATGCGGAGGCAATCGACCGGTTCAAGAATCTTATCAGAAATGACAGCAAGAATTACCGGCTTTATATTGACATTGCCGACTGCTATATCAACCAGAACAAAAAAGAAGAAGCTATAAGAGCGTTGGAGTCATTCCAGACGCAGGGAATTTACAGTTCTGCGGTAAATGAAATGCTTGAAAATCTGAAGAAATAAAAAAATATGGAAAAAATTGCATTGGCAGGGCTTTTACCCGAAGAAATTACAGAAAAACTCGGACTGAACCAAAAATTCCGCGGACTTCAAATCTTTAAATGGATTGGAAGCGGAACCGACTCTTTTGAAAATATGACAAACATTTCAAAAGAAATCCGGGCTTCCCTTTCAGAAAAAGCCCTGCTCCGCTCATCAAAAGTTTCTAAAGTCTTAAAAGATCCGGACGGAACAATAAAACTTCAGATTACACTTTTTGATGGAAATGCAGTTGAGACAGTTCTTCTTACCGACAAAGAAGGAAGAAAAACCGCCTGCGTTTCATGTCAGGCTGGCTGTGCAATGAAATGCGCCTTCTGCATGACAGGAACTCTTGGACTTTCAAGAAACCTTGAGCCAAACGAAATTGTCGAGCAGTTTTTATTCCTTGAAAAAGAATGTGGCCGGCTGGACAACATTGTTTTTATGGGAATGGGCGAACCTATGCAAAATCTCTCCGGAATCAGAAAGGCAATCAAAATTCTTACAGATGAACGCGGAAGAAATCTTTCCGGCAGAAGAATAACGCTTTCAACATCTGGAATAATAAGTGGAATTTACGATTTGGCTGACAATGGCCCGAACATAAGGCTTGCAGTTTCGCTTACAACCGCGGACGAAGAATTAAGGGAAGAACTTATGCCGGTCGCGCGGGGAAATCCACTTTCAGAATTGAGAAAGGCAATCGCATATTACGCTGAAAAAACAGGAAAGCGCGTTACGCTTGAGGCTGCCCTTCTTAAAAATAAAAACACAAGCCGCGAAAGTGCAGATAGAATGATTGAATTCGCAAAAGGAATCAATGTGAACATAAATCTTATTCCGTGGAATCCGGTTCCAGGACTTGCCTTTGAAGAGCCGGAACCAGCAGAAGTAAAGAATTTTGTGCGGATGCTTGAAAACGAAAACCTTAACGTTACATTGAGGACAAAACGTGGCAGAAAAATCGGCGGAGCATGCGGTCAGCTTGGCAAAACTGATTCAAAATAATATTTTCCTTGAATTATCGCAATTTGTGTCTTATAATTAAGATAACGACTTAATGGAGTTATTTATGCAGAAAAAAATATATGTAGCAGGAATGTTTGATCAAGATACCGCTGGAAAAGTAGATTCAGCAGTAAAAGGCGTGGCTGGCGTTACAAATGTTGTTGCAAATCCAGATAAATCACAAGTTCTTGTTGATTTTGACGAAGGAACAGCAGGCATCGAGGATGCCATCAACAAAGCTATTGCAAGCGCAGGTGTTGAAGTTTTAGCATAAAATGAAGCTTGTAATACTTGATGCACAAGCATTAAATCCCGGTGATCTTAGCTGGGATTTTTTTAGTTCTTATGCAGATGTAACAGTCTATCAGAATACTCCCGAAAATCTTGTTGCCGAACGTATCGGTGATGCAGATGCAATATTAATCAACAAAATAAATATCAACTCTTTTGTCCTTGGAAAATGCAGGAATCTTAAATATATAGGAGTTCTTGCGACAGGCTATAATGTAATCCAGATTGAAGCCGTAAAAAAAGCCGGAATTGTTGTTTCTAATATTCCAGCGTACAGCACATCTGCAGTTGCACAGCACACTTTTGCCCTTCTATTGAATTTCACAAATCAGGTTGCATTCCATAATGAATCAGTTTTAAATGGCGACTGGAAAAAATCTCCGATATTCTGCTATTGGAAAAAGCCATTGACTGAACTTGAAGGAAAAACTTTTGGAATTTTTGGTTATGGAAACATAGGAAAAAAAGTTGAAAAAATAGCGGAATCCTTCGGAATGAATGTAATTATCAGTCCGCACAAACCAAATGAAAAGGCAAATTGTGTTTCAAAAGAAGAGCTTTTTGAAAAATCTGATATAATTTCCCTGCACGCTCCTCTTACTTCTGAAACAGAAAAAATAATCAACAAAGACTCAATAAAAAAAATGAAGGATGGAGTTTATATCCTGAACACGGCAAGAGGCGGTCTAGTCTGCGAGGAAGACATAAAAACTTCACTTGAAAGCGGAAAAATTGCGGGATATGGCGCAGATGTTCTGGCTGAAGAACCTATGGCAGAGAATTGCGCTCTTTTTGGTGCAAAAAACTGCGTTCTTACTCCGCATATTGCCTGGGCTCCGCTGGAAACAAGAAAAAGATGCCTAAAAATTGGGGAAGAAAATTTTGTGGCTTGGCTAAACGGCAAACCTCAAAACACAATATATTAATCAGTTTTAAAAGTTAATAATGAAAATCTTGAACATAGATTCTTAATTAACTATAATAAAAAACTGATTTTTAGTTTCTGGTATTAAATATGGAAACAAAAATTTATAGGAGAACAAATAAACCATGGGAAAGACCATCGCACAAAAGATTTTTGAAAAACATCTTGTAGACACACCATTTCCAAACACTTACGTTTTAAAGCTTGACAGAGTATTTTGCCATGAAATCACAACACCAATCGCAATCAATGATCTAGTTGAACGCGGAAAGGATAAAGTTTTTGACAATACAAAAATCAAAGCTGTAATTGACCATGTAACCCCTGCAAAAGACAGCAAGACTGCGGAACAGGGAAAAATTCTCCGTGACTGGTCATTCCGAAACGGAATCAAAGATTTCTTTGATATTGGACAGAACGGTGTATGCCATGCAATTTTCCCTGAAAAAGGATTTGTGCGCCCTGGATTCACTGTAATCATGGGAGACAGCCACACTTGTACTCATGGAGCTTTCGGTGCATTTGCGGCAGGCGTAGGAACTACAGACCTTGAAGTAGGAATTCTGAAAGGCGTATGTTCTTTCCGCGAACCAAAATCAATTAAATTCGTTTTGAACGGAAAATTAAAGGAAGGCGTTTATGCAAAAGACGTTATTCTTTATCTTATCTCAAAAATCGGTGTAAACGGAGCAACAAACTGTGTTGTTGAATTTACAGGTCCAATCATCGACAATTTTGATATGGAAAGCCGAATGACTTTGTGCAACATGGCAATCGAAGCCGGCGGAACTTCTGGAATCTGTTACCCGGACGAAAAAACAGTTGATTACCTTTGGGAATTCATAAAAGATGAATATAAAACAAAAGAAGCTGCAATTGAAGATTATTCTCAATGGCGTTCAGACGAAGATGCTGTATATGAAAAAGTTTACACGTATGACCTTTCAGACCTTGAACCAGTATGCACAGTTGGCTACAAACCGGATCAAGTAAAGAAAATCTCTGAGATGCAAGGTACAAAAGTAAATCAGATATATATTGGCTCTTGCACAAATGGACGAATAAGTGATCTTAGAATTGCCGCAAAAGTATTGAAAGGTCACAAACTTGCACAGGGAGTGCGTGGAATTGTAAGTCCAGCAACACCAAAAATCTACAAAATGGCTGTAGACGAAGGACTTATAGACATTTTCCTTGATGCAGGATTCTGCGTAACAAATCCAACTTGCGGTGCATGCCTTGGAATGAGCAACGGTGTTCTTGCAAGCGGAGAAGTTTGTGCTTCAACTACAAACCGTAACTTTAACGGACGAATGGGTAAAGGTGGAATGGTACACCTTATGAGTCCAGCAACAGCAGCTGCAACTGCAATTGCCGGAACAATCACCAACTCACCTTTGTATAAATAACTGGAGGAAAAAAATGAAACAATTTGGCGGAAGCGTTCTGTTCCTTGATCGTTCAGACATCAACACAGATGAAATTATCCCAGCTAAATATCTTACTGAAATCTCAAAGCAGGCTTTAAAACCTTACCTTCTTGAAGATTTGAAGCTTGAAGGTTTTAATCCAAAAACAGATGTTTTGGGAAAGAAAGTTATTATTACCCGTGAAAATTTTGGTTGCGGTTCAAGCCGCGAACACGCGCCTTGGGCTTTGGAAGTAAACGGAATTTATGTTGTTGTTGCAACTAATTTTGCGCGAATTTTCCGACAGAATATGTACAACTGTGGAATGATGGCAATCGAAATGGACAAAAAATCTATTGAAGATATGTTCCGCACATTTGCAGATAAAGACACAGAATGTAAAGTTGTATTCAACGAAGATGGAACTGCAAAAGTAAAACTTATCGCAGGAAGCCTTTCTAAAAGCTATCCTTTTAAGCTTGATGACTTTGAAAAAGCCCTTGTAGAAAAAGACGGTTGGATTGGTTTTGCGGACAGCAAATATTAATCTCTTAAAGTTATAAAGACAAAAAAGGCGGTGTTTATAATTATAATCACCGCCTTTTTTTATTTTTTATTCAGAAATAAGATTACGATTTTTTAGTTCTTCAACAATAATATCAACAATCTGCTCAGGGTTGTAATTTGCCGTATCAATGATTAAATCAGAAAAAGAATAGTCATTATTATCAATATTATAGATTTTTTTGTAACGCCGGGTATCTTCACTATCGCGCATTGCGGTAAAATCTTTAATTTTCTGCAAATCACCGCCTTCTCTGTTCAATATTCTGTTAGCACGGGTTTCATCGCTTGCGAAAAGATAAACCTTTAAGTCGGCCTCTTTTAACATCCAGATTGCAAGGCGGCTCCCCAAGACACAAGGCTCGGCTTTTGCAAGTTCAACCTGATGGTTGTCAACAAAAATATCGTAAGAATCATCAGTCTTTGCATTTTCAATAACCTGAGCAAGCGTAAGCCCTTTTTCTGCCGCAAGCTGCCGGAACGTATAATTTATCAGCTTTACACCAAGTTTTTCAGCAAGCAAAGTGCTTACAGTTGTATTTCCGCAACCTGATTTTCCACTGATTGCAACACGGACATCTTTATTCAACTTCATAAAATTACTCCACATTTTTTGCCTGTTCACGGATATTTTCAAGCGAATCTTTTGCCTTTATGACCATTGCGCCAACTTCGCTGAACTGGTTTTTGCTTCCAATTGTATTTATCTCACGGTTTGTTTCTTGGCAGATAAAATCAAGTTTTTTTCCAGGAACAGGATTTGAATTTATTTCATCGCGCATAGCTTTTAAATGACTGTGCAGGCGGACAACTTCTTCATTAATCGTATATTTTACAAGCATTGCGGCTGTTTCCGTCATAATCCGGTTTTCATCTGCGTTTTCACCCAAAAGTTCATTGAATTTTTTTACGATTGTTTCCTTAAAAAAAGTTTCCATTTTTGGCTGCCAATTTTTAAAGAAAGCCGCACATTCATCAAGTACAGAAAGTTTTTCAAGCAAATCGATTTTAAGATTCTCGCCTTCCCTTGTTCTGTCTTCTACAAATTTTGTATACGCCACATTGAACACAGGTTCAATAAGATTTTTATATTTTTCAATATCGTAAACTTTGTTGACATTCAAGACGCCAGGCTGACTTATAATCAGGCTTAGAGGAATTTCCTTTGAATCATATCCGCAGGCCTCACACACCTTTTTTATGGCATTCTGATAAGATTTTGCGGCATTCGCATCGGCAATAACTTCAGTGTCGGACTCAAGTTCTTTTACGCGGATGCTCACATCAACTTTTCCACGCAGAACTTTCTCACTGATTTTTGAACGGTAATAGCTTTCCAGCTGGTTCAAAAAACCAGGAAGATTTATTGAAAGATCCAAAAACCTTGAATTTACGGATTTTATTTCAACAGAAACAACTGCATTTTCTGTTGACTGTTCGTTATAGGCATAGCCGGTCATTGATGTCATTTTAGCTGCTCCAAAATTGCTTTTCCAAGTTTCCAGTTATCGCCTGCTCCCATTGTAACAAAAAGATAACCGTCAGGATATTTTGATTTATCTAATTTTTTTTCCAGTTCTGAAAGGACAAAATCCTTTGCGTCAAGAATTTCTTCAAAGTAGTGAACATTTTTGTGATGCTTCAAAGTTTCCTCATACAAAGTTTTTCCTGTGATATTAAAATCCTTAGGATTTTCGCGCGCTGAAGAATAAATTTTATGTAGAATAACTTCATCTGCGGAATCAAAAGATGAGGCAAATTCCTTCAACAAAGCCTGCGTTCTTGAATAAGTATGGCTCATAAAATCAACAATAAGTTTCCGCCCGCTGTAAAATTCTTTAAAACCAGATAAAGTTGTTTTTACCGCAGTCGGATGGTGTCCGTAATCATCAACGACAACAACAGAATTTCCATTTTTAGTTACGCAAGTTCCAACAACTTCGCTTCTTCTGCGTCCGCCACTGAAATTTTCAAGACCGCGCTTGATATTCTCAATATAATCGCATGGATTTTTTCCAGCAGTTCTTAAAAGCTCACAACATAAGGCAACAGCTGCGGCGGCATCCCGAACTTCATGTTTTCCGGGAACTTTTAAATACAAAGAACCAAGAAGTTTTATGCTGAAATTATTTTTTTCGTCTGAAACAGTCTGAAATTCAAGCTTGTAATCATCATCAGCATTTTCACCGTAAGGCACAAGAACAATGTCCGGGCGTTTTTGTTTTGCAATTTTCGCAGTTTCAATTGCTCCGGCATCATCTGCGCAATAAATTAACTGGCCATTTTGTGGCAATTTGCAGATATAGTCAACAAATGCGGAACGGATATCCTCATAAGTCGGGTAATAATCCTGATGATCAGGCTCAACAGAAGTAAGAATAATTTTTTGCGGACAAAACGACATAAAATGACGCTGATATTCGCAGGTTTCCGCAACAAAATAATGCTTTTCAGAATTTCCGCAGTTTTTCGAAGTAAAAGTACAGGTATTTCCAAAAGAATTTATAACACTTCCGGCAAGAATCTGCACCGGTAAATCAAGTTCCTTTAAAATTGTTCCAGCAAGACCTGTTGTGGAAGTTTTTCCGTGCACACCGCAAATTCCGCACGAATATGCTTTTTCTGAATACAATCCTAATGCCTGAGTATAAAGCAGACATGGAATCCCTTTTTTTTGGGCAGCAATCAAATCCGGATTTTTTTTAAGATTATATGCTGAAGAATAAACAACAATCTGAACAGAATCTGTTATATTTTTCTCATCAAAAGGAAGAGGTTTTATGCCAAGTTTCTGTAAGATTTCATCTGTGTAAAAATGTTCACTTACATCGCTTCCTGTGATTATTGCTCCGTTCTTAAAAAATATTTCAACAAGAGCCGCCATGCCGGTTCCTTTTATTCCGACAAAATGAAAATGAACGCCCTTTAAACTTTCTGGCAGAGATAAATTTTGCATAACGTTATTTTAATACAATTGAAACAATCAAACAAGGCTCAAATAAATCTGGTCTGCCAAACCGAATCCTGCATTTTTTGTCATATTCACAGCATATTCGTCAAAAAGCATATCTTCATACATTTGACCTGCCATTCCTGTTCCGCCAAGTGCAGATTTAGAAACCGTTTTTCGCATAGAAGAAAGAACTTGCTTTACAAAAAAACTTTCAAGTTCCATTGATTTTTCATAAAGTTTTGAAGTTTTATCGATTTTTTTTGCTTTTACATGGCTGTTTGCCTGGTTTGCGGCCGCTCCTACAGGATTTGAGTGGGTTGCACTCTTAGTTTTGAGCATTCCTGAAAATCCGCTGGAAATATCGCCGTTCAATTTTCCTTCTGGTAAAATCTGACTTGAAGAAACTGTGGAATTTTTTTCTTTTTTCTGGATTGATTCAACCAAATCTTGAAATTTTGAAAAATCCCTGTCCATCTGCGCAGATTGAAGAGCGCCTTCTCCATTTGTAATGTTAGAAAATCCATTTACCAAGCCGACATTCATATTTTTCCTCTTATTTTATTTTCGGAAGTTTTCTTGATGAATTTTAGAAGAAAATATTAATGGTTATCGGACGATTAACAAAAACAAAAAAAATCAATTTTTTTGTAAAACACTTCAGATTTCGATTTTTTTTGCATATATATTATATGGAATAAAATAAAAATTCCGAGCAAATAAATTTTTAACAAGAAGGTCAAAAATGAAAGAAGCTGCCAAGTTTTTAAAAGATTTTTTTCTGTCTGTTTATCAGGTGTTTTTTCTGGACGCAAAGGAAAGATATTCAATAACGGAAATTTATTTAGAAAAATGCGAAGGGATTGTAAAGCAGAAAAATATCTAAACTACACATGGAAAAACTGAATTTGAAAAAGCAATTCCCAATTTTTATACTTTTTTCTTGACAACACCATTACGTCGTCATATATTAAAAACATGAGAACAGCAATAATACAGATAAAAACAGAGTCAGACACAAAAGAAAAATGCGCAAAACTTTTTTAGGCTCTCGGAATCAATATTTCCGATGCAGTGAATATGTTTTTAAAGCAGTCTCTTTTGCGTGGCGGTTTGCCGTTTGAAGTAGTTATGCCACAGCCAAACAAATACACACTAGAAGCCGCAGATGAGGTCCGAGACCAAATCAAATCTGGTGAAAAAGGCACAAAAGATGCCGCAAGTTTTTTCGCAGAACTTGATTCTCTGGAGGCATAATGTGAGAACAAGAACACATAGCGATTTGTTTTAGAATTGCTAAACAACTTTCGTCTGAAATAAAATTTAAAGACATTTTTCTTTACCATTTCCTATTCATTGTTTTATTGACAAACACATTACATTCACATATATTCAAACTACAGACACATTTTTTATCATTTTTGGAGGCACATTATGGCAAGCACATTGGTACAGATTAGAGTAGATGAAGATTTGAAGAACGAGGCTACAAGCATTTTTGAACAGCTCGGACTTGATTTGCCGACTGCGTTCAGGATATTCCTCAAAAAATCGGTTGAAGAAAGAGGAATTCCGTTCAGCATGAGAGTAAATTCCGAAAAGAAGGCTCTTAAACAGGCAAACAATATCCTCAAAATGGCTAACAAAGAAGCAAAAAAGAATAAAATCCAGAACCTTACGCTTGACGAAATTAATGCAGAAATCCGTGCATACAGAAAGGAGAAATAAAAAATGAAAATTTTCTGTGTTGTTGACACAAATGTTATAGTTTCGGCATTGCTTAAAAGAACTTCCATACCAGGAAAAGTAGTTCAGCATATTTTAGAAGGGTCGACGAAAAATACATTTCTCTCCACCAAAAAAATAAATACCTATTTCCACTCTAACCTTTGATTTTTCACAGAAAGCTTCTTTTCTTTTTCCAATTTTTTTATAATTTGGTTTGTAACATTGTCTACATTTTTGTCCGTTACATTTTTTCTGTCGAGGTTTTTCAGAACATTTTTCAAGGCAGCTATTTTTTGAGGACGCTTTTTATTATTTATCTGTAAGATCTGCTTTTTTAAATTTTTTATCAACTCCAAACTTAAATCTGCATTTGTACTCTTACTTTCAGAAGATTTTTCTTTATCATTCTTTGCCGCATTACAAATTGGTATTCTTTTTATCTGAACTCCCAGACTGCTAAAATGCTCAACAACAGAATCATATCCTTTATCATTGGAAACAATAACAAATTCGGCTCTGGAATTTTGCCCCATCGCCAAGCCTGCATAAAATGACAAGACCATATCCAGCGCATTATTTCCCTCGGAAAAAATACGTATTGGAGTCAAATTGAAAGATGTTTTTTTGTCAAAAGACTGAATATATTTTACAGCAGTGTTATACCAATTATTTTGATTCTTGTTTGCACCGATAAAACATATAATCTGCGAATTCAGTTCAAGATATTTATGTTCATTCAAAAAATCTATAAATACTTTGGGATTACTTACATTATCACCATCTGCAAAAACGAAACGTTTTACATTTATTGTCTGAAAAAAATCTATCATGTATTTCTCCAATATCACTCAAATTCGTCAACATAGCCCTGATCCATATCCCAATCAAAAGGAACTCCGCCATTGTAGTCATCATTAAAATCATTCTTAGCTTGTCTGACTACCAACTCCGCAAGCTCCAAACGTTTTGAGGAAGCATGAATCAGTTCGTTCCATTTTTTGAATCCAGCCATTTTAGCAATCAGATGTTGAGCACGGGAAAGTTCTATATCCTGCTCGTCCTTATCACTAAATTCATAGTAAAGGAACAAATCTGCCACATCATAAAATTTTGGGGAATAACTGAAAAAAATAGAACCGTCGCTTTCTACAGTTTTTGTTTGGGTTTTCCAGTCTTTTAAAAGATTTTTGGCTTCTTTCTTGAAGAACTCAAGATTTGACATAATGTTACTCCTTGAGCATCTATTTTATTGTATCTGCTTATTTGCTAGTACCTTCAGCAACAATAAACCTGATGCTCACAGGTAGTCATTATATTTTGACATGGTATGATAAAAATCTTCGCACTAGCCGCAAGTTCTACCACGGAACTGATTTTAATATACGAAGATTTTTTATTATGGTCAAGGGGATTTTAGGAGAATATGCCAATTTTAGGAGAATACTCACACTATATTCTCTTTTTTTAATTATTTTTCTTATAAAAAATAGAATATACTATTCTCCGTAAGTTATTTTTCAGAGAAATATTACTAGAATTTGAAGATATAAAACTTAACCTAAATAAATCATTATTTTGCATATACATCTCCTATCTATCGTAATCAATAACAGAGATTAATTTGTTCTTTTCATTTTCAAATCTTTCTGGAAGTTTAGCCAGCATTTCTTTTACATCATCCACTTCAGAGTAATTAAAATAAATTTTTCGAGAACAACAATCTTCAATATATTTGAAATATTTACTAAACAGCCAATCTGAATATCCCCAATTAGATGCTGATAAAATATTTAATACTTTTAATGACAATGAGAGTTTTTGTTTTTCTGATGGTTCAGCCTTAAACTGATAATCAAAAAATAAAATTCTATGATAGTTATATCCGGTTATGCCGAGAAAAGCTATAATTACTGTAAAAATAATTCCCATTGACCATTGGTATGTTGAATTTATTCTGTCAAAATAATCTTTACATAAATCAAATTTTTCTTCCAAAATCTCAATTTTTGATTCTGTTCTCTGGTTGATTTCCTCTTTATTTTCAATATCAACATCTGTCAACTCCGCAATAAGCAAATCTTGAGCAAATATAAAATCAGAAAATAATATTACCAAACAAATATTTAACAATTTCTTTTTCACTTTTTTTATTCCTTTTCAAGAAATTCTTTTCCATATTTTTTTCTTTCATGATTAAGTTTTGCACACAGAATTTTTTTTCATTTATATTTACACTATTGATAATAAGAACTGTACTTAAGAAGATATATTTTATTAAAAAATTTGTCTATAATAACTCAAATGAGCAAATATAATTTTTTTACCCATATTTATGTTAAAATATCTCAAGAATAAGAAGTAAAACAAATATATACAGAATCTAAAAATTCACTTTTATATGTCTTTCACACACTCCCCATAAATCTCCGCCATCTTCTTTACGGCAATGTCAACTGAATATTTTTCGGAATCTTCTATATTATTTTTCCGCATTTCTGCTCTAAGCCCGGGATTTTTGTAAAGTCCTAGAATCTTTTCCACAAAGTCTGCGTCATTGCCCAGCTGATAAAGTGCCCCATTTCGTCCGGGCAAAACGGCATCAGTCTGTCCGCGGATATTGCTTGCCACAATCGGAAGCCCGCTCGCCATCGCCTCAATCACGCTGATTGGAAGTCCTTCCTGCCTGCTCGTTGTAACGTAAAGGTCGGAAATGGCGCATAGCAAATTTATGTCTTTTCTGTAGCCGGGAAACCAAACAATGTCGTCAACTTCAAGATTCACGGCAAGGATTTTCATTTCCTTTAGCTGAACGCCACGCCCGGGCATTATGACTTTAAGATTCGGAATTTGCCTTTTCAACTCCGGAATATTTTTTATAAAAAACTCGTGGTCTTTCCGCGGAATGAATTCCGCAATGTAAAGAATTATGAAATCGCCGGAATCATATTTGTATTTTGAGCGGAGAGCGAGTTTTTCTTCAGTAGAAACTGCCTTGAATTTTTCAAGGTTTATTCCCACTCCGTCCATCATGAACACCTGAGCATGTTTTTTCATCACGCAGCCTCCAGTTTTGAAGATGAAGGCAAGCAGAACTGCAAAACTACTCTACAGTTGCCCCCCCCCGGCATTTTCAGAAATGACCTCGCTGTATATTCCTGCCATTTTCTCCACGACAATATCAACTGAATATCTCTTCGCTTCCTCAACATTCCGCCTGCCCATTTCCTCACGCAGCGAAGGATTTTTATATAGAAGAATAATCGCATCTGTCATTTCCTTTTCTGATTTCGGGCTGAAAATAAAGCCGGTTTCCTTGTCTTTTATGAGCGAGCGGTGTCCGCGGTTGTCGCTAACCACAACTGGCAGACCGCACGCCATCGCTTCGATTATGTTCACCGGAAGCCCCTCTCGCAGGCTTGCTGAAAACGCTACATCGCTCATCATAGTGAGCTTCTCAACATCACGTCTGTAGCCTAAGAATTCCACATATTCCTCAAGATTTTCCTTCTGGACAAATTCGCGCACAATCGGAAGAGTCTCTTTTCCGATCAGAAGGATTTTCAGATTCGGAATAATTTTTGCCAGATTGGGAACGGACTTCACAAGCATAATCTGGTTCTTGTTTTTGTTCAGTTCCGCAACAACAGTAACGATAAAATCGTTCTCGGAATATCCAAGATCCGCCCTCAACGCATTTTTTTCTTCCAGAGTGCAAGGATGAAATTTTGAAAGGTTCACTCCAACGCCGTCAATCTTGAAAATCTCAGAATGATTTTTTTGCCCGCTCATAGTCTTCCTCGTTTATTGTTACAATCACGTCCGTGCAGCGCGAAAGCCATTTTTCCATCGGATAATACAGAAGCCAGTTTAAAACCGGCGCGCCTTTGTAAAAATGAAATCCGTGCGCAGTGTAGATAACCTTTATTTTGTGCTCTTTCCAAAGTTTTTTAGCCGCAAGCCGTCCGAGAACTCCGCCCATAGGCGTGTGGCAGTGCAGAATGTCATAATGATTTTCCAAGAGAATCTTTTTAAGCTGCCTGTATGCCTTGAAGTTCTTAAGAGAAAACGGAGAGCGTGCGATACTTATCGTGTACTGATTGTCGCAGTCCTTAACCTCCTCCTCGCCTGCGGAAGCATAGTCAACCTGCCAGCCCTGCTCCCTGAACCATCTCATATACGGCAGATTGAACTTTGAGAAATTGGCAGTATTTGAAAGAAAGAGGACTTTTTTAGTATTTTCACCCATTTTATTTTCTCCCATAAAAAATCAAGATTAAAACTTCAGTTTTAGGATTGACTTTTTAAGTTGTTTCACAACGAAGTGAGAAACAACTTATGATAATAAAGTTTGCAACGCAAACTTTTAAAGATAAAAACAGACGCCATATTCGGCTGTTTTTATCTTACCTCCTGAAGATTTTTTGGATTTTTATAAAAACTGAAATTTGACAATTTCAAAGACCAGTCTCCAAAAATTTCAACAGAGTTTCCGCTGACAGTTTCCAGGAAAAAACAGTTTCATTCTTTTGCTCTGCTGATTTTCCCATTTCAAGAATTTTTTGCGGTTCTTCATACATTTTAAGAATCGAATCAGCAAGAGCGTTTCTGTCATTTGGCTGAATAATAATTCCGGTGTCCTCAAAAACTTGCTCTGGCAGTCCGCCCACATCCGTAACAATGACAGGCTTTGAAAACGAATACGCAAGCATCACAACGCCGGACTGGGAGGCTTCTATATAAGGAACTACAACAAAATCAATGTCTTCAAAACATCTGTGAATCTCTTCATTCGGAATATATTCATTTACAATATTGCAGGATTTTCCAAGCCGGTTTATTTTTTCATTATCAGAATCTGAAAGTTTCCCTTTTCCGGCAATGTTCAGCACAATGTCAGGATCTTTTTCCTTTACTATAGCCATCGCATCAAGAAGAACAGAAATTCCTTTGTATTCATGGATTCTTCCGAAGAAAAGAATTCTTCTTGTTATTGAATTTTTATTTTGGAAATTTGAAGGTCGGTAATAATTATAATTTCCGTGCCTTATCCAGCAAATCTGTTTTTTATTAAAACCATATTTTTCAGAAATCAAGGGAATAAATCTTTCGGAAAGGGTAACAATCTTCTGCGAGTGTCTTACAATATAGTTGTTGAATCTGTCTATCAAGGAATTTTTTTCGCCCAAGTGCATGGAAACATCATGGATTGTTGTTACAACTTTTGTTTTCTTGTTTACAAAAGGCAAAATCATTCTTGCCCAAATGGAAATCATCGGTATGTAAATCCAATCTGGAGAGAATGAATTTATTCTGCTTCCAAGTTTCATAAATTTGAGAATATTCAGGCTTTTCAGAACAAAATCCTTTCCGTTCTTATATGTCGGTGTAAAAATCAAATCAAAATTTTCCCGGCTCTTTAAATTCTCAAAGTCGCTCCAGTTTTCAATCAGGGATGAAAGAATAAGCTGGATTTCCGCGTTCTGTTCAAGAAGATGCCGGATCATCTCATAAGTGTAAATACAGCCTGCGCCTGATTTTCCTAAATATAAAACTGTAATTTTCATTTTTCGGTTTCCTTGTCTATAAAATCCAATAAAGTTTTCGATTTATCAGAAGAAAATTTTCTCATAAAAAGCCAGTCAGGGGCTTTTAACTTCTCTTTTACAAATTCACAGTCATCATCAGTTATTTCCAATGAACCGTTTTTTCTAAGACGCTGCTCACAATTGACAAGATAGTTTTTTCTGGGAATGTCTTTTTCAACCGTATTGATTACGGTTTGCAACAGACATTTCTCCGGATTATGGATATACTTTCCGGCTTCCATGATATATGGATTTTCTTCAATGTATTTGATGAGCTTATCAGCCGTCGGATACGCAAGCTCCATCCAGGTTTCGGATATGCACCATTCAAAATTCAGTTTTCCGATTTTCTTGGGTGTAAAAAAGAATCCAAGTGCCTTTGGCAATTTCAAGAATATTTCTTTTATTGGTATTCTTTGCCCTTTAAAACATCTAGGACGAATAAAGCAGAAAGGTTTTATTTCCAATTTAAATTTTGTATGCGGAAACGAAAGCCAATAATTATCCCTGTTTGCAAAACACATTTTGCTGAATTTGCTCTTACGGAAAGCAAGCTGTTTAAAATCCGCAAATGCAAAAAAATTCGCCGGATATTTTTTATAAAGGTATTCCCGTATGTACATGTTCGACTTCACAGGATAGTCAGAGCCGGATGTCAGTATCATATATCCCCCCTCCCCGACTTTCCTATTTCTTTCTAAAGCCTTCTTCATCAGCAAAAGAGATGCTTCTACACAAGTAATATCACCCCAAACAGTATCAATGCGCTCATCGTCATCAATAAAATACTGTTCAGGAATCAGAGCTTTAAAAGGTTTTATATCAACAGATTTTTGGATATGTATAAAAAAATAAACATCCGGGGATTCCAATTTCTTTACAGCTCTTGAAAGAAGCTCAGGATCGTTATAGGTCAATATACAGTAACTGATTTTCATAAAATCTCCCTTACATCAAATTCTGATTTAAGTCTTCAAGAAAGTACCATCTGAAAGGCACGTATTCATTGCTGTGGTTTGCAGTTACAGAAACTATTAAATACATAAAGAAATATACGTAAAAAGGAAGCATAAAGAGAATTCTGTAGTTAATGTTAAAACGCCTGTTGCAGTCTGGAATCAGAAGGCAATAATAAATCAAAAAATACTGAGCCAGCCGTCCGCCAGTGTGCCCGCCCAACACAAAAGGCAGAATGACACCGACGGCGCAGATATTGACAAGACCGGAAGATTTTTTCCTGTGGAAGACAAAAGCGTATACAAATAAAAGCAAATAGACGAGACGCTGAAAACTTCCGCTGGAATCCTTTATCCCGCCCTTTTCAAGATACATCATAAAAATAGGCAAAAGGCTTCCAAGAATTTTTGGAAGAACAATTTTCATTCCGACATATATTCCAGCAACGGCAAGAAGCGTTACCATTGGCTTTGCATAATACAAAGGATAAAATAACAAAGCTATTGCGGCTGTCTTATGGAAAAGGATTGCCACAACGCAAATCAGAAAGTATTTGAACAGTTTTTTCTGCTCGATATATGTGAAGCCGTAAAAAACAAAGGAAACTGCGACTGCCTGTCTTATCGTGCTTAAATCCGTAAGATAGAACAGACACACATAAATCATAAGAGATTCAAATTTTGAGACGCTGTACTTGCTTATCAGTATTCCTATATTTGCATAAGTTATAACCGCATAAACGGAAAACATTATAAGCGGCTGGTTGAAGTATCCCGCGCAGCCGATTATAAGCTTGTCCAATGGCTCAAGCCGGGTTATATTCAGAGGATTAAAAGTCGGATAGACATAGCTTAAATAGCTTGACCAGTCATATCCAATATTGAAGCGAAAAGCCGTTACAAAGATTATGAACAATACAGAAATTTTATATCCCGTTTGCTTGGGAATAAAATAATGCCCCTGAATGATGTTGTAGCGTCCGCAGAGAAGAATTATAAAAAAAAGGAAAAAGAAATAGAACTGCATAGACTACAGACAGCAACCTTCTTTCATTGCCGTTCCAACAATTTTCCATTGGTTTATATTATTCCGCATCTTAAAACGCATAACTGTATTAAGATAAACGAAATCTACAAAATGTCTGAGACCTGCTATTTTAGAATGCTTGTTTATAAATTTCTCACGGTTTCTGTAAATAAATTTATAGAAGAAATCTGAATGTTTTCCAGTACAGACACTTTCCTTATGTTCCATGCAAGCCGACGGCAGATAAAATATCTTAACTTTATTTTGCAGCGCCCTATAAACAAAATCTGTATCGTCCCAATATACAAAATAGGATTCATCCATAAGTCCTATTTTTTCAAAAACAGACTTATGAATAAGCATAAAACAGGTCGGACTATATGTAATAATTTTCTTTTGGTTAAACGAACCATCATCTTGTTTGTCAAAACCTATATGTTTAGACTTATATGTGATTTTGCTGAATTTTCCACCGCCAAACCATATATTTTTGTTATCATATATTAGAATTTTAGGAACACCTATTAAACCATTTTCGTTTTCAAGTGCATCATATAATTTAGATATTGTATCCTCATAAAGCACAACGTCATTATTTGAAAGCAGAATATAATCACACTCATCGTAAAGAGCATTTATAATTCCCTGATTGTTGCCTTTAGCAACTCCAAAGTTCTCTTTATTTGCGATGAATTTTGTCTCAAACTCGCAGTCCGCCGCCAGTTTTCTAGCCTTTTCAAGAGAGTTGTCAGGAGAGGCATTGTCCACAACATAAAGGATGAAATTTTTGTAGGTCTGTCTTTTCAGGCTGTCAAAAAAATCATCAAGAACTTTCTCACTGTTATACAAAACAGTAACGATTCCGATTTTTTTCTCTTCCATTATTTGCCCTCCATGATTTTCTGAATCTTTCTGTTGTCTCCCCAAATTGCCAGCGAATCATAAGGTCTGTCAGGGAATGCCCCATACTCAAGCTTGATGTCAAGATTGTTTTCCTTGATAAAGCGTTCGACCCTGGAAGCGAGAGTTTCTGGCTTTCCGCAGCAGGCGTTTATTGTGCCGAAAACTGTATCGTTCAGAACCACCGCGGCAACCTGCTTGCAGAAGACATTGAAATCCAGAAAGTCAAACTGGTTTATTCCAGACGTGAACGGAAATGTCCTCTTGCCGTCTGCCGCCGCCTGCATTATCTTTGAGAAAATCGAGCAGCCTTTTACAGTATTGTCAACAATATAAAAACCGCGTACCCACTGAAGCCGTGTCTCAGTGTTCTTAACGAGCAGCTCCGTCATCTGGCGCAGCGCGTTTTTTGCAATTCCGTAAAGAGAAAGCGGATTGCATGGAGTGTTCTCGTTTATGCTTCCCTCGTGGAATCCAACCTCGTGCATGCTTCCAAGAACGACAAGCTTCTTCACACCGCCGGAAACCATTTTTTTAAGGAATTCGTAATGATTCGGAAGGTCAAGAATGTGGTTGTCCGAGGCATGCTTGAATCCGTCACGCCAGGCAAGATGGACAAGGACATCAGGCTTGCCGAAATGCTCAAACGGATTTTCTATTTCAAAAAGATTCCCGGCAATTGAAGAGACATTTTTATATCCGTAAGTAAAATCCGTGAAGTCTGAGGCGACAATATCATTTCCGCTTTCCGAAAGCTCCTTTATGATTCCGTGTCCCATAAAACCGTTCGCACCGGTTACAAGTATTTTCATTTTGTTTTCTCCCATTGATTTGTTTCAAAATTGAACTTTTTTATGACTTTCGCAGGAATTCCAGCGGCAACCGAATAAGACGGAATATCATACGTTACAACAGAATTCGCCCCGATTACAGAATGCTCACCGATATGAACACCCGCCATGATTTTTACTCCGGTTCCGATAAAGCAATTTTTTTCAATGATAGTAGGAGCAACAGCAAGCCCCTGCTGTATTACGGAAAGCGAAACATCGTCAAAAACATGATTTACATCTGTAATAAAAACAAAACTGCTTATTAACGTCGAATTTCCTATAAAAACTTTTTCAGCGCAGATAAGATGAAGATTCTGCTCAATATGCACGTTGTCTTCTATTTCAATTTTTGGACAGAACTTCTTATCATGCCATCGGACAATCGGCTCAATACGTGCGAATTTTCTTATAAAAACATTTTTTCCGGCAAAGATATGATTTCTGTTTGTCATTAAAGTTACCGGTCTACAGATTTTAGAGCCGATTCCAAAATGGCCATAAGGCAGTGAGACAAATATATTTATCAGACTTTTTATGATGTGTTTTAGTTTATTCATACAGTTTAGAAATAGTTGATACATTTACCGCTGAAAAATATCTTGAAAGATTGAGAATATTTTTTAAGCCAAAGATTTTTATAAGCTTATTCAGTTTTTTCTCATTCGAGGTGAGATTTTCTTTTTTGCACTTTATTTTGTTTTTGGACAATTTATAGAAAAAACTATCTTTATCTGTGGAAAAAGGATTCTCGTTGTCCAATCTGTTAAATTCTGAATATCCGTAAAAACGTTTTATTTGCGGAGGAATTTTCATTCCATTGTCAAAATAGGCAAATTTATATTTTTGGCTGCTGTACAATTCAAAATCAAATGACTTAACAGTATTGATATGAGAATTGTAAATCTCCTTAAATTCTGGTGAAACAGCAAATATCTTATCAAGCAGTTCCATTCTGCAATTAACAGACATTGAGGAATAGTGAATAAATTGTATTTTTTCTGAATCAACAATCAGGTTATCCGAAATATTTCTTTCATCTATATTCCAGAACGCAATATTCATTCCCGGATGTTTTGAAATATAAACATTATCAAAATAGACAGGAACTAAATTTAGCCAAATCTGGTCCGTTGCAAAGCCTTTTGCGTAATCAAGATAACAACCGTCTTTTAATGCCAAATTCCACCAGGTTAAAAATCTGTCTGTTTCAGGGGATTTATGCATGCCAATAAAACCTAAGTTATAGATTCCGTTATTCAGAAATGCATTTTCATCAAAAAAAGAAGATTTTTTGCTTGTATTCTTGTGCGGAGTAAGAACTATTGAATAAGATTCAAGCAAATTGTCCAGATACGACAATTTGTCATAACATTCAATGTCCGGATCTAAATAAATAACATTCTCATATCCAAGAGAAAATAAATACTGATAAAAGGCAGGCTTCACGCAGGTATTAAATTCAACAATATTATATTTGAATTCTAAATTCACTAATTCAGATTCAGATTTATTAAGCTGATTCAATTTTACGAAAGTAATTTTGTCTTCATATTTTTTATACAAATCATCTTTGAAGTCATCTGCAATTAAATAAAACAAATCATAGTCATTAAATTTTTCTACTGATGTAAGGCACGTTAAACCGTAAGGCAAAAAATTATTTGAGCTAATAGTACACAAAGCAGTTTTCATAATTGATTCTCCAAAAAACAGTGCAATTTGATATTGCAGTTTCTATAGTTTATATTTCCAATATTTTACTAAGTCTTTCTTCATCCAGTTTTTCATAAACAACCGGCATATCTTCTTTTGTGAATTTATCGAACAAAGCCGCAACATCAATTTCTTCAAGTTTCTTCCGAAGATTTTCGTTTAGCCTGTACTTTATGAGCTTTGCAGGATTTCCGCCAACTATTGCATAAGGCTCGACATCTTTTGTAACTACAGCCCCGGCCGCAACAACAGCTCCCTGTCCGACTGTAACGCCTGAACAGATTATTGCATTCTGACCAATCCAAACATCGTCTTTTATAACAATATCTCCCTTGCTTCCGGCCTCACGTTCTTCTCCAAAAAGCCGAACTTTAAACGGATAAGTCGAAATTGTGTCAAGATTATGCTCTCCGCCCAAAAGAAAAGTCGTTCCCCCGGCAATCGAGCAGTAGTTTCCGATAATAAGTTTTGTGTCGGCAGGGGAAAAATCAACAAGATTTATATTTGCATAAGTTTTTCTCCCGACAGAAATTTTGGAAATATCACAGATATTCATTATTTGAGCAAAATTATGCTCATTTTGTTTTCTAAAATTTCTTTGCATTATTTTTAGTTTTAATTTGTATTTCAAGAAATTAAACATCAGCTAAACCTCATTTTTATAAGATGGTAAGAGAAAACAATGGCTTACTTAATAAACATTACACCAAGTTTTTCTTTTTTATTTATTGGCAATGACATCATAAATGTATTTGTCAAAAGTTCGCCCAAATATCCTAGAAGCCTATAAGCACATTTTTCATCCAAAATATCTTTATAAAAATTCTGTTTAGCAGACTCTTTCTCAAAATTTTCTAGAACTGAAAACATAAATCTGCAATATTCATTGAAATTTTCATATGACATTACAAACATATTTGCATAATAAAACTTTTTACTTCTTAAAAGTGTTTGAAAATGGTAAAAATATTTTGGTTCCGTTTTCTTTATGATTGTTTCTAAAAAATCGATATTATTTTTTCCTACAATACTAAAAAAATTCTCTGTATCATTACAAACAAGCCTAACGAATTCTGTAGAAAAAACATCTTTTCCTTTTGAAATTTTATCCTCAAGAAATATTTTTAAATCAATATTACATTTTTGAATCTCTTTACTAGAAATATTTTTGCTAGGAATAAATACAAGAGAAACTGTTTTTCCACATATAAGTTTGACGAAAGAAAAAACTGAAAATTTAAAAAAACGGAATTTTGAAAAAAGTTTTTTTGTAGAGAAATATCTTCTATAATGATTCAGACCGATATATTCCAGATTTGGATAAATTTTCTTAATATTCTTCCATGCCCAGTAAAGAGCCGTCAGCTCGCAGTAGCTTTTGTTCTTTGCACTGATGTTGTCGCATGGTTCACCGTTCACTTGGTCATCGCGTTGCATTCCCAAATCAACATCGCTGATTGCAGCTCCAACCTGAACCGGTAGAAATAATCCGTCTGGATCAGGAGGAAGCTCACATGGCTTATGGCAGCATATCAAGATTTTGCAGTTGTCTTTGTTCAAAGTAATTTTATCTTTCATTTTCTTCCTCCCAGTCTTTCATGCATTTTTCAATGACATCGTCCATATCGTAATATCTGTATTCCGCAAGGCGGCCGCCGAAAATCACTTTGTTTTGAGCTTGTGCCAGTTCCTTGTATTTTTTGTAGACTTCTGCGTTTTTCTCATCATTCACCGGGTAGAAGGGTTCGAGTCCCTCGTGCCACTCGGTTGAGTATTCCTTTGAGATTACGGTTTTATTCTGATTGTAGGTCGGATTTTCCGGCTCAAAATGCTTATGCTCGATGATTCTTGTGTACGGCTCATTGTGGCTTGTGTAGTTCACAACAGCGTTTCCCTGAAAATTCTGCGTATCTAGGATTTCTGTTTCAAAGCGGACTGTGCGATATTCCAGATTTCCGAATCTGTAGCCAAAGAACTCGTCGATTTTTCCTGTGAACACGATTTTTTCCGCCATGCCGTCCCATTTTTCACGGTCTGCAAAATAGTCTGCGCCGCATATTGTCTCAATTCCAGCAAGCAAGCCTTCCGTCAGCTTGTTGTAGCCGCCAATCGGGATTCCCTGGTATGCGTCGTTGAAATAGTTGTTGTCAAAAGTGAACCGTACAGGAAGCCGTTTTATGATGAAAGATGGAAGCTCCGTGCATTTTCGTCCCCACTGCTTTTCGGTGTATTCCTTTACAAGAGTCTCGTAGATGTCGCGTCCGACAAGGCTGATTGCCTGCTCCTCAAGGTTTTTCGGCTCGGCTATTCCGCTTTCATTTTTCTGTTGTTCAATTTTTGCCATCGCCGCATCAGGTGTTGTCACGCCCCACATCTGGTAAAACGTGTTCATGTTGAAAGGAAGGTTGAAAAGCTTTCCATGAAAATTTGCCACTGGGGAATTTGTGTAGCGGTTGAACTGAACAAAAATGTTCACAAAATCCCAGACTTTCTTATTTGAAGTGTGGAAAATATGCGCGCCATACTTGTGGACATGAATTCTGTCAACATCCTCGCAGTAGATGTTTCCGCCAAGCTGAGGACGCTTGTCAATAACAAGGCATTTTTTTCCGGCTTTGCTTGCAAGATGTGCAAATGTCGCTCCATACAAGCCAGAGCCAACGATGAGATAGTCGTAATAAGAGAATTTTGTTTGAATTGTTCCAGCCATTTATGCTCTGGCTGAAAAGAAAATTGATTTTTATCTGATTTTTACCACGTATCTTATCAAAACAACTCGCTATGAGAATTTATTCTGAAAGCCGTAAGAAGCAAAGCGTCTTTGTTTTTGCTGTAAATCAGCACAAGATCAGGCTTTACATGACAGTCCCTAAAACCGGCATACTCGCCTTTCAACGGATGATCTTTGTATTTTTGCTCCAAAATTTCATCATTTGCAAGTCGGTTGATTACATTCTTTGCAAGTTTTCTATCTGATGGCGATAATTTTGCGTAATCTTTGTCAAAACGGTTTGTCGTGGCGATTTTATAGACCATGAGCAGCCTCATATTCGTCCATGGAAGAAAAAGTTTTCAATATGCCTTTCTCATATTCCGCAAGGATTTCAGCCTGCTCAGCCTTTAATTCATCAGCAAGAGAATTCTGCTTTTTTATGGAAACCTTAGCCGAAGGATGCAGTTTGCACACGCTTTTAATTGCAGAAAGAAGCGCATTATCAGCATTCTGAATAGTCATACTAACGACCATAAAAAAATCCTCCCAAAAACTGTTTAAAACAAATTTAACACAATTTGCCTTCAAAATCAATTTATCTTTTCAGTTTTCCTCCTTTTGATTATTTTTATAAAATCTGCCTAGAATTTGATTTAGAATTTCAACAAACAGCGAATCTCCAAGAACAAATAGGCATAACGAATAACTCAGAGCTCCTAGAAGAACTCCAAGAATAAGCCTCATTGCATAAGCCTTAAAAAATCCGCATACACAAGAAACACAAAGCCACATTACTAACAAAGAAACCAGAACCTTCAAAACATGGACAATCTGTTTCTTAAAATCAAAATATTCTCTCGCCCATACAAACTGGATAGCCGTAACTGAAAATTCAGCGCAGACCGTTCCAATTGCAGCCCCACTTGCCCCAAAACGAGGAATAAGAATCATGTTCATTACAAAATTTGTAGCCGCGCCAACAATGACGGAAAAAAGAGAGAACCTCTCTTTTCCAACCGACATAAAAACCTGGATCCCAATGACGTTGCTTAACCCTATAAACACAATCACCGCATTCATAATCTTCATCACTGGAATTGCAGGAAGAAACTGCTCGCCGCCGAAAAGAATAACGGCCGGCTCCGCAAGGACAAAAAGCCCTGCCGCGCACGGAACCGAGAACATCACAACAAACTGGACTGCCTTGTTAGCAAGCCGGAGAAATTCATTTCTGTCCTTATCCGCATAATAAGACAATCGCGGAAGAAGCACGGCTGTTGCGGCTGTTATCATCATTATGACCATGCGGTTTATTTTTGTTGCGGCAGTATAGATTCCAACCGCCTCGTCGCCTTTTATAAAGCCAAGCATTGTCGTGTCCAGAACAGTGTAGATACTGACTGCCGCGCTCATCGCAAAAAGAGTAAAAACCGGTTTCAAATGCTTTTTTAGGGTCTGCGCTTTTACACTAAGGTCAACAAAATGCCTTGCATGGATAAAATTGCAGATATTGCTTCCAACAGAAGAAACAACGCTTATTCCGGCATATTTAAGATAGTCATTCTGATTTTTTACAAAAACAAAAAGAAGAACCAGGCTTATGAACTGGAAAAAGATAGAGCGAACCGTTATGTATTTGAATTCCTCAAGTCCAGTATAAAGCCAGTCCATTCCCAGAGTCGCAAAAAGAATTGACGCGCCGCAGATACACAGAAGATTTCTGTAAGCTCCAAACGCAGGAACAACAAGCAGCGCAAGCGCAAACAGAATGTATGCGATGACTGTAGAAATCATATTCAGAGAAAAGATTTCTTTTACAAAAACAGATAGATTTTTTCTGTCATCCCGAAGTTTCGCGCTTTCCCTTACGGCATAAGTGCTGATTCCAAGCGCAGCAACCAAAGCAAAATAGCTTACAACCGACTGCGCAAAATTAACCTTGCCGATATAGACCGGACCAAGAACACGGCTTGAATACGGAAAAGTTATCAGCGGAAAAACAAGCGACATGACAGTCTTAGTCATGTTAAGAGCCGCATTTTTTTTCAAGGATTTAGGAGAAACTATATTTTTGGGAGACTTCTCGGGTTTGTCGCTCATAAAAATCAGTCTAAACTGCCTCCGAAATATCATCCGCCACCAATTTCCCACCGCAGTCATAAATCACCTGGCCGCCATTAAAAACGCCGGTTTCGACAGGCTCAACCAGCCCAGAATTTCCGGTGGCTGAGATTGCCGAAGCCACAGACTCAATCACACTCTTTCTCACTTCCTCGCCGCCAAGCCACACCGATTTATCATCATCCGCAACCGGAGATTCAGTGCATATATATAGAAGAATCTGTTCTGTTTTTTCCGCCTTAAGCCGTTCAAGCACAAAAGAAAGCATCGCCTCGCTCACGCCGTTCGGAAAAATCATAATTTCTTTTTCAGCCCAGGAACCGCCGGCATCGCTTGTGAGAAAATCGTGCATTTCATTTATTTTTTTCTGTGTGAATCCGTTTGGTGCACAGCCACAAAGAATGGCATATTTTTTCAAAACAAAATCTCCAATACGTACTAAAAATACGCAATAACATATTTTTCATTAGTATAAATCCTATTTTACGTATTTTCAATACTTTATTAAAAAAATAATCGTATTTTTCATAAGTGTATCTCTTGATTTAATAATGTGATACTTTTTATATGGACTCGGATGAATTAAAAAACAGGCTTTCAGCAAATCTGAAAAAAATTAGAAAAGCCAAAAATCTTTCTCAGTTTGAACTTGCAGAAAAAGCTGGGCTTTCTGACCAGACAATAAACAGCATTGAGGGAAAAAGACTTTGGCCAAGCGATAAAACCATGATAAAAATTGCAAATGCCCTAGAAACTGACGCTTATCAGTTTTTAATCCCGGAAACTATAGAGAATAAACAGATCGATATAATCATCCCTGAGTTAAAATCCGCGTTAAAAAAGAATATAGATTTTCTGATTGAAGAATTTTTTACTCAACATTTTAATTGAAGAAAAATCAGGCCATGTAAAAATACTTTCCTAATAAACGAAGGAATTCTTGTTGACTACCTTAAACGGAACAGCACGGAGGTAAGAAATATGCTAATTGCAGACTATGACTACGACACAGATATTCGGGTGAAACAGCAGGAAGCTTTTGAAGAAGGCTCTGAAGAACGGGCGATTGAAACAGCTCAGAAAATGTTACATAAGAATATCTCTCCAAATATTGTTTCAGAATGTACATCCCTTCCGCTAGAAAAAGTGCTTGAACTACAGAACCAGCTGCAAACAATAATTTCCTAAACTTCCACCCAATAAAATCACCCAGTTCACCCAATAAAAGTGGCGCATTTACCAAATAAACACAGGCAATTTATCAATATAGCCGCTCCTATTTATCTTTATGGCATAGGTTAATTCATCAATATGACAGGTGGTGTTTTATCAATATGACAGCATCCGGTTTATCAATATGAATGAACCCTATTCATATTGATAAACGCATCCAATCTATCAATATGAAATCAAAAAAAAGTGGGGTAAATCGGTGTAAATTCCCGCAAAAATGGGGTAAATTCGTTTTAAAAGTGGGGTAAAAAAAAGAAGCCAGGTGTGCCAAAAAAAACACCTAGCTTCCTAAAAAATATCATTCATAACGGATTTCCTTTCTTCTTAAAATGGTAATAATCACTGACCAAGATGCCGTTATATCATCCTAATCATCCAACTTTAATTTTCAGTTGTACCAGGCTCAGAATTTTCCTCTTTATCATCAGATGGAAGATACTTTGCATCTAGTTTTACAAACTCAGGTTTGTTAAGTTTGTCTTTTAACATAGCATCTGGAGAAAAAATCACCTTTACATCGCCAATGTCGTTAGCCGTAACCATAGAAGGCTTTTCCCAACCTTTGCAGTTATTCTTAAATCCAAGCTTAAAAATTCCAAAACTATCCAGTCGGACTTTATAGCCCAGCATCATATATTTTGGAACTGTAAGCAACAGACTTCTGATAACTCCAACAACCTCTGTTGCTGTGAGCGTTGTGCTTTCAGAAATTTCTTCTGCAAGCTTATTAATGTTTACTTCTGAAATATATGCAGGTGCCGGATAAAATTTTCCGTCTGCATCTAAATCGCGAGGATTAATCCTCTTTCGACTTACAAATGGAACAGCCATAGTGCCCTCCAATAAAATGATCTCACTGTTTTGTATTACTAAACTGCAGTCAGTTTTATCTAGTCCAACGGACATTCGACTAAAACTGTTTTTGGCTACAAAATTCAGTGGTAATTGCAAAAACTTTCAAAATCTTTCGATTTTTTCTACCGTTCTTACAACTTCAATATAGCACACAATATGGCGGGCGTCAAGCAAACTAATAATTTTTAACGATAAAATCGAATGTTTTATATAGTTTTTTATTGAAAATTGCCGATAATTTAAATATAATTCAAAACATAAGGAGTCGTTACGATTAAGTAATTAGAAAAAACGAGAAAAGCGTAGTACTCTAGATTGAC
>ONHK01000008.1 GCA_900317625.1 uncultured Treponema sp. | reverse complement strand
TCACGACTGTAATTTGATCTCATAATTTCTTCCACCTTGCGTAGAAGTTTAGTTCAAAGATTTATTTTTGGAAAATACATGAGAATTGACGGTTACTTTATAAGTGAACGTGCAATTGAAATAAAATCCTTTTATATGAGTGATCATCCTGTGACAAGAGCGGAATATAAAAAACTTATGAAAGAAGATAAATGGGATTATGCAAGTGCTTATGATAAGGATGGTAACAAGCTTCCAGGAGATGCTGTCGGTAATAATCCTGAAAATATGATTAGCTGGTATGCCGCGATTGTGTACTGTAATAAACTATCTATGGAGGAAGGACTTGAGCCTTGTTATACAATTGATGGCAAAACAGATCCTAGTGATTGGGGGGAATATGTTCCATCTTCAGATGATTCTGTATGGGATGCTGTAATATGTAACTTTACTTCAGGTAGCTATAGGCTTCCTACCGAGGCAGAATGGGAATGGGCTGCCAGAGGAGGTGAAAACTATACCTATTCAGGTGGGTCCTATCTTGACGATGTTGGGTGGTATAAAGCAAACACTTCTGGAACAAGAGAGGTGAAGTCAAAGAAAGCTAATGCTTACGGACTTTATGATATGAGTGGAAATGTATTGGAATGGTGTTGGGATTGGAATAACTATAATCTTTCAAGTGCTACTGGTCCGACAGGCGAATCTATGGGGCAACGCCCACTCCGTATACTTAGAGGAGGTTCGTGGAAGAGTAAAGATGAAGATGCGCAGGTTAATAGCCGAAGTTGTGCTAACCCGAGTTATATCAACAATTATTTTGGCTTCCGCCTTGTTCGCTCTGTAAAGTAATCTTATATGTGAATCACAGAAAGATAATATCTAACAGGTAAAACACTGTGGCGTAATGTTGTGTAACGCGATTCTTTCTGCAAAAAAATATACGAGGTTTTTATGGGAAAAATTGAAGTTATTGATGTTGTTGTAAAGCCTGTTGGCGATACTTGCGATCTTGATCAGGCTTTAGGCCTTTATTGTTGGCAAGATGATAGGAATGAGAATAATGCCACGAATTTTTCTTCCTTGTTTTTCTTATAATAAAAATAAAGAATATCTAGGAATTTCAAATCGGAAGGACTTGCAAGGAGAGGGTGTTTTTATTTCGCTATGGAAATACAGAAATATTATAATAAGCTTCCTATTATTGGAAAAACCTCACAGATTTTTTATGAATCCACTCTGTTTTCTATTTCATCAGCATTCAAAGTTGCAGTTATCCCACATCCAAATGTAAACGGTGAAACCGATGCAAATAGAAAAGAAATGCTGTTTAAGCAGATAAAATAGTTTTTACAGGAGAAATGAATATGCCAACAAGTAAAAATAAAAAAACTTCAAAAACTTGGAAACAAAAAATTGAAGAGGAAAAGTTAAAACATAAAGAAAACCAAGCTGTGCGTGAGTATAAATTAAAACTAGCGGAACTGAAAAATGAACGTATCTATAATGATAATCAGTATTCCTTAAAAGGAAAAGAAACAGAAATAGAACGGTTACGATCTGAATATGAACATGAAGAAAAAGTAAATGAACAAAAAACTCAATTTATTATCAGAATGACTGAATTATATAATGAGTTTATAAAATTAATTATCGATCCAATGACAGACTTGGCAAAAGAACAATTTAATGCTCTAAAAGATATTAGGCAGGAAACTATCAGCCTTTTGCAGAATTCAATTGATTCAACAAACGATGACATAAAAAAACTTGAACTTGAAAAAGAAACTGCCAAACAAATAGGAGAAAATTCTTTATTTTCAGAAAACCGTAGACAAATACGTAAAAATCAAAAAGATGTTGCTTTAAAAGAAGCTGAACTAGATGATTTTATAAAAACAAGTTGGAATGATTTAAATGAATTTGCTCTTAGGGGTATAGCTTTGCCATCACCGAGTGAGTTCGTTAATAATGGTAATGGATTCATTGCCAATCAAAAAACTTATTTAATTGAAGAAAAATGATTAATTTTGGTGGAAATATGCAAATGAATGATTTGGATAACCTTTGTGAAATATGTGATGATTGTGGTGATGAAATTTTTATTTTTATGGAAAATATCCAAAAGAATAAAGATATAAATATAAAAGATTTTAATAGCTTTTTAAAAGATGTGGAAGAACTTTCAAAAGAAGCAGATATTGGTTTAATTGGACATAAGGTTTTAAAATTAAAAAGAAACTGGTCATTGTTGGTAAAATATTACGCTGATGTAGAATTGACAACATCAAAGAGAGCTTATTTAAATTCAATTACAGAATGTATTGATAAAATTGAAATAAAAGATATAACTGCTGCTTATCGTGTTTTTAGTTTATCAGATGATGAGATAGAAGATATTTTTGCTTTTATAGATGAATCTATAGAAGATTTTTATGGTACTCTTGATAATATGGAAGAACTTCAAAAAGAAGAAAAGACCGATTCTGATGACTACAAGAAACTATTAGAAAATATAAATGATTTATCAAAGTTTAATGAACTGGAAAAGGCTTTAGAAAATTTTGAAGTTTGTGATATTACTTCAATTGATAATGAATTGACTGGCCGACAGAAGTTATGGAATGTATTTGAAGAGGAGTATCAGAATTTAAAATTTGAAAAAAATAATTTTGTTAGTGAACAAATTTTAATAATAAAAGAAAAGTTTGAAAATGTTCTGAAAGAACTTCCTAAAGATTATCTAAATGTTATAGACAATGATGAGTTGTTAGCGATTGAAAACGAAATAAATGAATTTACTGCTAATGCATGCAATACTCTGAGACCAATAAAAGAAAAAATGAATGATGGCGTAGAGGCATATAAATTAGAAAAGGACTTTTCGCCTAATAATTATGAAACTATTGCTTATATTTCAACTCAAAATTATTACGACTTACATAAAAATTTATGTTATAAAGAGCTTTTAATTAGAAATGTAAGAATTTCTCAAGATACAATTTTTTGGGAGGCAAAATTTAACAGCAACAGTGATTTTATTGAAAATAAAAGAAAACTTCAGCTTGAAAATCTTTCAGAAAGAATTCCTGAACTAGAAAATCAGTACAATAACTTGCTAAATAGAATTAATGAAAATTTAAATAAAATAAAAGATTTCCCAGATTCAGAAGAAAGTATTAAATTGAGCAGTTTCATGAATGAAATTAAAGAAACTCGAAAAAAATACTTATGAAAAAAAATAAAGATCAAATAATATTGCAAATTGATTAACAGCCAGTTACCAGTCTTTTATGGATATTGTCCATATGGTGCTGGTGTTTTTTTTTAGATTTCTACAAATTTTTTATTTTTTTTCTAAAGTCGGTTTGCCATTCTCCGATAGTAAAGTAAAGGGTGGTGAGACCCTTGTAATAAGTTTTGGAAACTTACCAAGGAGATAAACTATGGTTATTAATCACAATATGAGCGCTATGTTCGCTCAGAGATCGCAGGGAATTCAGGATTTGGCTCAGCAGAAGAGCATGGAAAAACTTTCTTCTGGTATGAAAATTAACCGTGCTGGCGATGACGCTTCTGGACTTGCTGTTTCAGAAAAAATGCGTTCACAGATTAGAGGTTTAAAACAGGCTTCTACAAACGCTCAGAATGGTATTTCTTTTATCCAGACAACAGAAGGTTATTTGCAGGAAACTACTGACATTGTTCAGAGAATCCGCGAGCTTGCTGTTCAGTCTTCCAACGGTATTTATTCTGCTGAAGACCGCATGCAGATTCAGGTTGAAGTTTCTTCTTTGATTGCTGAAGTTGACCGCGTTGCTTCTGCTGCTCAGTTCAACGGTATGAACATGTTGACTGGCCGTTTTGCCCGCCCGACTGGCGAAAATGTTGTAACTGGTTCTATGTGGCTTCATATTGGTGCAAATATGGATCAGAGAACTCAGGTTTACATTGGAACAATGTCTGCAATGGCTCTTGGTCTTCGCAATGTTGGCGACGAGTCGATTTTGTCTTTGGAAGGTCCTGATGAAGCAAACCGCGCAATCGGTACTTTGGATGAAGCTTTGAAGAAGATTAACAAGCAGCGCGCTGACCTTGGTGCTTACCAGAACCGCCTTGATATGACTGTTAAGGGATTGAACATTGGTGCAGAAAACCTTCAGGCTTCTGAATCAAGAATCCGCGATACAGATATGGCTAACGAAATGGTTGAATTCACAAAAGATCAGGTACTTTCACAGGCTGGAACAGCAATGTTGGCTCAGGCAAATCAGAGCTCTCAGAATGTTCTTTCGCTCTTGCGCTAGAAATAAAGTTTCGTGAGAAGATAGAAAAATGCGTCCGGAAGGGCGCATTTTTTTTTATCTCTACTTGTTTTTATTAAGAATCCTGGTTTCGTATTTTCCGGTTTTTATATCGATGTAGCGCACAAAAAGAGAAACCTTGTTCTGTTCGTTTAACCATGACCAAAGGTTGTTTGTGAAAGTGTCGATGTCGCCTTCTATTTCTATTGGTGTCGGTTCACCTTCATAGCTTGGAAGCGGATTTCCGTCTCCCATATATGTGTGGATGTAATGGGCTTTTCCCGGTTGAGGATTGTCGTATGTGAATGTGAAGCGCAGGCAGTTGTCCGGGTTTCCGTTGTCGCTCTTAAGTATTGAGATTGCGTAGTTGTATTTTCCGCCTTCAATATCCAGAACGCTTGAAATTCTTGGAGTAAAGTTCGGGGCATCGTGCTCATATTTTCGGTTTCGGAGCGATTCTTCGAATGTTTTGCATTCTTTTAATCCATCAAAAATTGTGTCTGTCTGGTCGCCGTTTGTTACGATTGTTTTTGAGCCAAGAACACGGACTGCACGGTAAATGATTAAAGTAGGGTCGCCGGCAATAAGAGTCGGGTCAAAAGCCTGGGTTCTGATTCCTTCTTCATCAGTTACAAAAACGCGGTTTCGGCTGCCTGCGCTGCGTCCCATTGTCCAGTATGCGCTAACAGCTGTCTTTCCGTCTTTAGAAAGACCCGCGATAATTCCTCGTCCTGGATATGAGTTTTCTGTTAATTCTTGTTTTAACGATGCGATTTTCATTTTAATTCCTTTTAACTGGATTTTTTAGAAATTATTTTAAGTCTTGCACATAAGAGAAAATGTTTGTGCGTGAAGGAAAAAGACAAGTTTGGCGTCCTTGAAGTGGCTTTTGCCGAATGGCATAAAAGAATTGTCGAGCATTTTCTGAAAGAAAAGCGCAGATAATTCTTCCTAAAAAACACTTCACCATAGCCAATACTTGGCTTTTGACTGGAAGCGCAAACATTTTTTTTCTTCTTTTACATAAAATAAATGTCTTCTAGGTAATGATTATAATGAAAATCCGCTGTTGATTCTACGCGTTTTTTATAAGTTCAAGAATTGCGTCTTTTGGAATCGCGCCTATACTTTTTGCCTTCTGCTCGCCATTCTTGAATACAATCAGCGTTGGAATGCTCATGATTCCGAAATTCTTTGCAAGAGCCTCTTCCTCGTCAACATTCACTTTGCAGAATTTAAATTCGCTGTGCTCGTCAGCAAGCTCGTCAACCAAAGGTGAAAGCATTCTGCACGGACCGCACCAGGAAGCCCAAAAATCAATAAGAACCGGCTTTTCGTTTTTAAGAACTTCTTGCTCAAAGTTTTTTTCTGTTAAAGTTGTAACACTCATAGTTTCCTCTCTTATGTTTTTTAATATGAATTTTTGAGTTTTACGCTTATGAAATTATAGCGCAGGCAGATTTACAATTTGTGAAGACTTTGAGCGATTGAGCCAATTAAAGTGCGGAGCACCCAAATCAATACAAGCGAAGCGCGAGCTCAACCGTCTGGAGCAAATTGGAAATCTGCCGAGAGCGATTTTTTTTCACAAATTGTAAATTCTCCTGCACTTTTGTTCATTGTTTAAGTAAAACTCAAAATTAATCTTATTCAAATATACGAACTAACTTCTGAAAAAGAAATAAAATTATTTTTTTTTGCTATTAGGACTTATTACTATTTACAAAATAAAAATTCCGTTTATAATATAAATCATCAAGGGCGGATGAAAAGGAAAATTCTATGCAGAGCAGAAATACAAACCAGCGAAAATTGATTCTTGGACTTATGACAGAAAACTATTCACATCCGACTGCTGACGAAATCTACGAGCTAGCAAGAAAAGTTGATTCGCATATAAGCCGGGGAACCGTGTATAGAAATCTTAATTTTCTTGCCGAAAAAGGGGACATCTTAAAAATAAGTGTTCCAGATAGCGCTGATCATTTTGATAGTACAATAAAAGAGCATTATCATTTTCACTGTTTAAAATGCGGAAAAATGTATGATGTTCCTGAAAGCGTTTCTGTTGAAATGGAAGAAGCCGCAAACGAAATGAAGCTAAAAGGCTTTTTGGTGGAAGGACATAACCTGATTTTTACAGGAATATGTCCATCCTGCAAAAAGATATAAAATAGAAAAACAAAATCTAAACGTAAGGAGAACGACGATGGATTTGAAGGGAACAAAGACAGAAAAAAACTTGCAGGCGGCATTTGCCGGTGAATCTCAGGCTAGAAATAAGTACACTTATTTTGCAAGTGTTGCAAAAAAAGAAGGTTACGAACAGATTGCCGCAATTTTTGAAGAAACTGCAAACAACGAAAAAGAACACGCAAAAATGTGGTTCAAGCTCTTGGGCGGAATTGGAAACACAGCCGCAAACTTAAAGGCTGCCGCAGACGGCGAAAACTACGAATGGACTGATATGTATGATGAATTTGCAAAGACCGCGCGCGAGGAAGGTTTTGAGCAGATTGCAAAAATGTTTGAAGGCGTAGGAAAGATTGAAAAACACCACGAGGAACGCTACAGAAAATTGCTTAAAAATGTTGAGGACAAACTCGTTTTCAGCAGCGAAGGCGATGCAATCTGGATTTGCAGAAACTGCGGTCACGTTTGCGTTGGAAAAGAAGCTCCAAAGGTTTGTCCGGTTTGCGCACATCCACAAAGCTACTTTGAAAAACTCAGTGAAAATTTCTAATTAGAAAGGCGTTTTATATAAAATCCTGTGCTTTTAAATTTAAGGGCACGGGATTTTTTTTCTCCCTTTATTCATCCAAAATTTTCTGTTAAGATAAAAATATTATGGAAAACAAAAATCAGATTGAAAATCAAAGTGAGCCTGAAAATTCAGGAATCGGGGAAAAAACTGCGCTTGTTGCGATTCTTGGTAGGCCTTCTGCCGGAAAATCGACTTTCATAAATACTGCTTGTCAGGAGCCGGTTTCGATTGTTTCTCCAATTCCGCAGACAACACGAAACGCAATCCGTGGAATTGTCAATACTTCTCTTGGTCAGCTGGTTTTTGTTGATACTCCAGGTTATCATGATTCTGAAAAAAAACTGAACCTTCGTCTAAAATCTGTTACAGAAGAAACGTTGGAAGGCTCTGACTGCATTCTTTACGTTATTGACACAACTCGCGAGCCTGGGGAAGAAGAAAAAATGAACGCGACTCTTGCTTCAAAATACGTTGAACATCTTGTGGTCGCGCTTAATAAAATAGACGCAAATGATTCAAAAGTAAAAAAATCAAGGGAATTTGTAAAACTTTATCTTCCAGGGCTTCCTGAGGAACGGATTCTTGAGATGTCCGCAAAAAATGATACAGGAATAAATGAGGTTCTTCGTGCGCTTTACAGTGTTTCTCCTGTTGCGCCAGCGCTTTACACCGAAGATGTGTATACGGATCAGGATATTGCCTTTAGAATCAGCGAGATTGTCCGGGGCGAGGCGATAAACAGGCTTCAGCAGGAGTTGCCGCATTGCCTTTACGTTAGCGTTGCCGATTTGGAGCAGCGTGGAAATAATGGAAAAATCTGGGTCAGGGCATTTATCTGTGTAGAACGCGACAGCCAGAAAGGAATGGTGATTGGAAAGGGCGCAGGCATGATAAAGCAGATTCGTATGGCTTCCATAAAAAAAATCCACGAGGTTTTTCCGTTCAAGGTTGATTTGGATTTGCAGGTTAAGGTTGATAAAAATTGGCGCCAGCATGACAATACGATTACAAAGCTGATTCCAGAGTAATTTTTTTGTGGAAATCGACTTGTATTTGTGTTAAACTTAGCGAATATGAACGTAGGTCAGATTTCTGAAGGCCGTCCTGAAGTACTTGGTGCAACTCCATCAGGAAACGGTGTTAATTTTGCAGTATACAGCAAAAACGCAGAGAGAGTTGTTCTGGATTTGTTCGATGCGCCTGACGCAAAGCAACCTTGTCTTTCAATAGATTTTGATCCTGTAAAAAACAAGACAGGAAGCATCTGGCATATTTTTGTTGAAGGTCTTTCAGCGGGAGCTCTTTATCTTTTTAGGGCTGATGGTCCGTATAATCCGCCGAAAGGACATAGATTCAATTTTAACAAATATCTTTTTGATCCTTATGCAAAGGCTTTTTCTCAAGGTTCGGTTTTTCAGTCTTATAACCGTCAGCGTGAGCTTGGGCTTGCCGGACTTGAAAATGGAAAGCTTTCTGATTTGTCAAATTTTCCAAAATGTGTTGTTGTTGATGATTCGGATTTTGACTGGCAGGGTGATAAGCCTTTGAATTATCCTATGAGTGAAAGCGTTATTTACGAGGCTCATCTGAAAGGATATACGGCTTCCCAGACTTCAGAAGTAAGCGCGCCGGGAACGTATAAAGGTTTTGTTGAAAAAATTCCTTATCTGAAAAAGCTTGGAATCACTTCTGTTGAGCTTATGCCGGTTTTTGAATTTGACGAGCACGAGACAGGAGCTATAAACCCAAAGACAGGAGAAACTCTTTCAAATTATTGGGGCTACAGCACAATCGGATTTTTTGCGCCAAAAACTTCGTATGCTTTTGACCGCACTCCAGGGGCTTCTGTCCGCGAGTTCAAGACTCTTGTGCGCGAGCTTCATAAAGCGGGAATTGAAGTGATTCTTGATGTTGTGTTTAATCACACGGCGGAAGGAAATGAGCATGGCTATACATTCTGTTTCCGTGGACTTGAAAATTCTACCTATTATATGCTTCCAGAAAATGAAAAACAGTATTACCACAATTTTTCGGGTTGTGGAAACACTGTGAATGCGGCTCATCCGGTTACAACAAAATTTATTCTGGACAGTTTGCGCTATTGGGTCAGCGAGATGCACGTTGACGGTTTCCGCTTTGACTTGGCGGCGGCTCTTTGTCGCGACCAGAAATCTTATATGCAGAATTTTCCGTTCCTTACGAACGCGATTTCTGAGGATTCAATCCTTTGCCATTCAAAAATCATCGCAGAACCTTGGGATTGTGGTGGTGGTTATCTTGTGGGCGGTTTTCCGGGCGGAAGATGGAGCGAATGGAACGACCGTTACAGAAATGATATAAGACGTTTTATCCGCGGAGATGAAGGTGTTGCCACTGCTGCGGCTACTAGGCTTGCAGGCAGCTCAGATTTGTATAATCATTCTGGAAGAAATCCTGATGCTTCGGTTAATTTTGTAAGTTGCCACGATGGTTTTCCTATGAACGATATTGTAAGCTACAACGGAAAGCACAATGACGAGAATGGCGAGAACAACCGCGACGGCTCGGATGACAACAACTGCTATAACCACGGTTATGAGGGCGTTACTGTAAATCCTAAAATTGAAGCCTTGCGTCTTAAAAAACTTAAGAATTTTATGGTTTGCCTTATGGTTTCGCAGGGAGTTCCTATGTTTGCCGCGGGCGACGAATTCCGCCGCACTCAAATGGGAAACAATAATGCTTACTGCCAGGACAACGAAATTTCCTGGGTGAACTGGAATCTTGAAAAGAAGAACCAGGAACTATTCAACTTTACGCGAAAGGCGATTCAGCTTAGAAAATTGCATCCTGTTTTCCGACGCAAAAAATTCTTTTCTGGTTCAAAAGCCGAAATTGAATGGTACGATGTTGACGGAAAAAATCCCGACTGGTCAAATATGAAACGATTCTTGGGCTTTAAATTGGTTGGCTCTTCTGTTTTTGATGAAACCGGTAAGCCTGATAACGATTTTTATGTCGCAGGAAACACTGATATTTACGATGTTACAATAACTTTGCCGACTCTCTCAAAAGGAAAACGCTGGTATTATGTTGCGGACACATCTGTTGATGGTGAGGAAGGTTTTGTTGAGCCAGGAAAGGAGACTCTTCTTCAGGAGCAGCAAAGGTATGTTCTTCCGACAGCAAGTTTTGTGATATTGATTGCCAAATAATCTGTTATTTTGGGAATTCCAATTGAAAAATCTTGTGATTCTGTGTACTCTTTAGCATAGTGAAAAATACCGTGGAGGTTATTTTAAATGAAATTTGATGCCGCAAAATTTAAGGAAAATCTTGAAGGTCGACTTAAGAGACAATACGGTAAAGATATTTCGCAGGCAAATAAACATGATCTTTTTGATGCAGTTTCAGCTTCTGCTCTTGAAGTGATCATGGATAACTGGATGGCTACTCGCCAGGAATATGAAAAAAAAGCTACAAAACAGTTGTATTATTTATCAGCAGAATTCTTGATGGGCCGCGCTTTGAGCAACAACCTTATCAATGCAGGAATTTTGGATGATGTAAAAAAAGTTCTTAAAGGAATGAACATTGATTACAACATGGTGGAAGATCAGGAGCCGGATGCAGGTCTTGGAAACGGTGGTCTTGGTCGTCTTGCCGCTTGTTTCTTGGATTCTTTGGCAACTTTGGACTATCCTGGACACGGATATGGAATCCGCTACCGCTATGGTATGTTTGAACAGAAGATTGAAAACGGTTATCAGGTTGAATATCCTGACAACTGGCTTGCACACCGAGATCCATGGGAAATCAAGCGTTCTGACTTGGCTGTAACTGTAAAGTTCGGTGGAAACATCGCTTATGGAAAAACTCCTGATGGCCGCGACAGATATTATGTTGAAAACGCAGAGGAAGTAACAGCTACTCCTTATGATATGCCGATTGTTGGTTATGAAACAGGAACTGTAAATACTCTTCGCTTGTGGCAGGCTTCTTCTCCAAACGGATTTGACTTGCAGCTCTTTAATAATATGGAATATAACCGGGCTGTTGAACGCCAGAACAGCGCAGAAAATGTTTCTGCAGTTTTGTATCCAAATGATTCTGGTCCGTCTGGAAAAACACTTCGCCTTAAACAGCAGTATTTCTTCAGTTCTGCTTCTTTGCAGGATTTGGTTCGTCATTACGTTTCTGATCATGGAACAGATTTCAGCAAATTTGCAGATCTTCATGTAATCCAGTTGAATGATACTCATCCGGTTGTTGCAATTCCTGAACTTATGCGCATTTTGATGGATGAATATAATGTTGGTTGGGATGATGCTTGGGATGTTGTTACACATACTTTTGCATATACAAACCACACAATTTTGGCTGAAGCTCTTGAAAAGTGGCCGATTGAAATCTTCCGCGGACTTCTTCCACGTATTTATCAGATTGTAGAAGAAATTAACCGCCGATTTATGATTGAACTTTGCGCAAAATATCCAAATGATTATGCGCGCCATGGACGAATGTCTATTATCAACAATGGAAAAGTTTACATGGCTTGGCTTGCGATCCACGCAAGTTTCAGCGTAAACGGTGTTGCTGAGCTTCATACTAGACTTCTTAAGGAAAAAGAACTTCATGACTGGTACGAATTGTATCCGGAAAAGTTCAACAACAAGACAAACGGTATTACTCAGCGCAGATGGTTGTGCAGCTCAAACCCTGAACTTTCAGCATTTATTACAGCACGTGTTGGTCATGGCTGGGAAAAAGATCTTACAAAACTTAAAGGTCTTGAAAAATATCTTGATGATGACAAGTCTCTTAAGGAATTAATGGCTATTAAGGAAGAAAATAAGCGTCGTCTTGCTGAATATCTTAAGAATACTCAGAACGAGCTTATTGATCCTGAGTCAATTTTCGATGTTCAGGTAAAACGTTTGCATGAATACAAGCGTCAGTTGATGAACATTTTGCATGTTATGTATGTTTACAACAAAATGCTTGATGATCCGAACTATAAGCCAGCTAAGAAAACTTATATTTTCGGTGCAAAATCAGCTTCTGGTTATCGCCGTGCAAAGGCAATCATCAAGCTTATCAACACTGTTGCAGACAGAATCAATAATGACCGCCGCGTAAACGACAGACTTCATGTTGTGTTTGTTCAGAATTACCGCGTTTCTGTTGCAGAAAAGATTTTCCCTGCTGCAGATCTTTCAGAGCAGATTTCAACAGCTGGTCTTGAGGCATCTGGTACATCAAATATGAAATTTATGTGCAATGGTGCTTTGACAATGGGAACAATGGACGGTGCGAACATTGAGATTGTTGAAGAAGCTGGAAAAGAGAATGCGTTTATCTTTGGTCTTCTTACTGATGAAATCAAGAAGATTGAGGAAACTCATAGCTACAATCCGCAGGAATATATCGAAAGAAATCCTGGATTGGCAAAAGTTCTTAATCAGCTTGTTGATGGAACTTATGATCCTACTCACCAGTTGTTCAAGGAATTGTATGATTCTTTGGTATACGGAATTGAAGGAAACCGGGCGGATGTTTACTACGTTCTTGCAGACTTTGATGATTATTGCCGTGCACAGAACGATGCTGAAAAACTTTATTCAGACAAGAAGGCTTGGGCTAAGGCTTGCTTGAAGAACATTGCTAATGCTGGAAAATTCTCTTCTGACAGAACAATTGAAGATTATGTTCGTGATATTTGGCACTTGAAAAGAGTTCCACGTCCTTTGGATGGAGGAGCAAAATCTTCTGCTAAAAAATCAACAGCAAAAAAAGCTTAAGTAATTAAAGCGATTTTGTAAAATTGGCTGCCTTTATGAAGAAATGAAAACTTCTGGGGCGGCCATTTTTTTTGAGGTATTTATGGTTCGGTTTTTTGCTGTTTTTGGAATGCTTTTTACGGCGGCTATCTGGGGTTTTTCTTTTGTTGTTGTAAAAGATAGCCTGAATGATGTCAGCGCGGCATATATGATTGCGATTCGTTTTTCGATTGCGGCGCTTGCTGTTGGTCTTTTATTTTTTAGGCGGCTCAAAAAAATCAATGTTCAGTATTTGAAAAAAGCTGGCCTTATTGGGATTTTTTTGTTTTTGGCGTATCTTTCTCAGACGATTGGGTGTAATTATACAACTCCTGGAAAAAATGCGTTTTTAACAACTTTTTATGTTGTTCTGATTCCGTTTGTTGCCTGGATTGTTTGCAGAAAGCGTCCTGAATGGCCGGTTTTTGTTGCGGTTCTGCTGCAGATTTTAGGAATCGGTTTTTTGTCTCTTGGGGATGATGTAAAAAGCGGTTTGAATTTTAATTTTGGTGATTTTCTTACGTTGGTTTGCGCGGTATTTTTTTGTCTTCAGATGTTTTTTCAGTCATATTTTTCAAAAACTTCAGAGGAAAATGATCCTGTTGTGTATGCGTTTATTCAGTTTGCTGTTGGAGCGGTTCTTGCCTGGCTTGTTGCACCGTTTTATGATGCGGAGAAAAATATTCTTACGGTGAATTTTCAGCCGCTTTCCATGGTTGATTTTGCAAGTAAAGGCTTTATTATGTCGGCTTTGTATTTGGGGCTTGCCGGTACGGCTGTGGCTTTTGTGGTTCAGAATATTGGGCTGCGTTTTTTGAATCCTGCTCTGGCGACAATTTTACTTAGTTTTGAAAGCGTTTTCGGGATGATTTTTAGCATTCTGATTCCGGTGAATGGTGTGCGTGAAAAACTTGGTGTCTGTGGAATTATCGGGTGCATTTTTATTTTTGCGGCGGTCATAATTGCGCAAAGGCAAGGTGATTAGAGTTTTGGGAATAAAGGGGCGTTGCGGGGAATTCCCCGCACGGTGGGTAGGCGAAAATGAGGATTCATTTGAGCCGCAGGGCGGTTGCCCGCCCTTTATTGCTTTTATTATAAAAATTATTTTTCGTTGTTTTCTTTTTTGATTCCTGGGATTTTTTCTAGGATTACGTTTTTTACGGAACTTAAGTCTTTTAGGTTGTCGGCAAGGTTTCCTGTGAGGTTGCTTAGGCCTGAAAGTCCCTGCGCGATTACTGAATCGCTGAACATTGAGGCGATTTGCCATTTATAAAGTTCATTGACTTTGCTGCGGATTACTGTTCCTTTTGCTGTAAGTTCTGTTCCGACTTCAAACTGGCGGTCCAAAAAGCAGAATGAGCCGATTTTTTCAAATGGCTTGAATCCGTTTTTTGGAGTTATAAGGCGTTCCAGTTCGGAGTTGATTAGAGTTTTTATCTCGTTGCTTTTTAAAAGTGCGCCGATGTTTTCGCAGTCAAGGTTGTTCGATTTTGCGTATTCGATTATGCTTTCCTTTTTTGGGATTAGCAGCGCGCCAAGATAATTTTTGTCCTGGCCGACAATTACAGCCTGCGCGATGTACGGCGATTCAACGAGCTTGTTTTCTATAGGAAGCGGTTCCACGTTTTCGCCGGAACGTAAAACGATTGTGTCTTTTGCTCGGCCTTTTACCATTAGGTCGCCTTTTCTGGAAAGAACTACAAGGTCGCCTGTGTTGAACCAGCCTTCTTTTAAAACCAAATCTGTAAGTTCCGGCTGTTTGTAGTAACCTTTCATTACGTTGTCGCCGCGGACATAAAGAACTCCCATCTGGCCTGGCGCACATTCTACACCGAATTTGTCTACAACTTTGATTTCGTTGTAAGGCATTGCTTTTCCGATTGTTCCCATTACAGGTCTTTTTGGATTTCTTATGCAGATGATTGGAGCTGTTTCTGTGAGCCCGAATCCTTCGACAAGTCTAATGCCGATTGAATTAAAAAATCTGTCGAGTCTTGGGGCTAATGCGCCGCCGCCGCTCATTCCAAGCTTGAAACTGCTTCCGAAAACTGCCCGCGCCTTTGAAAAGAACATGATGTCGCCCAATGCTTTTAATGGCAAAAGGAACGCCCGCGGAATATAAAGCCATTTGTTCAGGACGGTAAGAATCCAGAGCGGCTTTTTGAACTGAAGGTTGCGCCCCATGATTATGTCTATCATCCAGCGGCGTGTTGTTACCGCGCCAATGCAAATTTTGAAGAGAACTTTTTTGAAAGATGATTTTTCTGTTGCGTTTTTTTCAATCTGTTTGTAGATTGCATCCCAGATTCTTGGTACGCACGCAATGAATGAGATGTTGATTTTTTTGAAATCTGCAAGAATCATGCTTGGAACTGGTTTTGTGTAGCACATTGCGATTTCTTTTGCCATGTAATAATATTCCATTTCGCGTTCGTAAACGTGCCAGACTGGAAGAACACAAAGCGTTTTGTCGCCGGGCTTTAAATTTAATGTTTCGGAAACGCCTTCTATCTGGCACATAAAATTCTTGTGCAAAAGTTCGACGCCTTTTGGAGTTCCTGTTGTTCCAGAGGTAAAGATGATTGTCGCGGTGTCATCTTCTTTTCCGTTTTTTATGCTTTCTTCAATTTTTCCTGGATTTGAATTTCTGAATTCTTTTCCAATTTCTAGAACTTCATCATAAGAAAGAACTTTTACGTCTGTTGCTTCTGTGTCAACATTTTTTGTGTCAATAACGATGATGTTTTCCAGGTCTTTTAGGTTTGGGCGACATTCAACAATCTTTTTATAGCTTGAATTATTTTCCGCAACAATTATTTTGCAGCCGGCAAAACTTAAAATGTATGACAAATCTTTTACGGTCGCTTCGCTTCCACGAGGAATATCGCAGCAGCCGGCAGACATTATTCCTGCAGAAGAAACCAGCCATTCCTTGCGGTTGTCGGCAATTAATCCTATGTGTTCACCTTTTGTGGCTCCTAAAGAAAGAAGCCCTGCGCCGAAATTTAAAGCCGCTTCTGAAAATTCTGCATAAGTTACAGGTTGAAAAATGCCTTTGCTGTCTTTTGAATACTGAATAGCTGCATTTGGAGAAGTTTTTGCTTTTTCATATAACATCTGTGGAATAGTTGGATACATAGTTTTCCTTCTTTTGTTTCTGCCAAATTGACATTTTTTGTATTTTTGTCAGTATACTCAAATTTTATCATATTTTCCATAGGAATTTCCATAGAAAAAAAATATTTAGACACATTTTTTTTGAAAAGGTTTCAGAAAAAAATAAATTGAGAAAATTTCGGGTTTTTAAGATTGTGAAAAAACGCTCTCAGAGAATTTGCAATTTGCTCCAGACGGTTGTGCTCGCGCTGCGCTTGTAATAATTTGGGTGCTCCGCACTTTAATTGGTTCTATCGCACAAAGTCTTCACAAATTACAAATTCTCTTGCGCTTTTATCGGTTTTCTTGGAAAACCCGAAATTTATTCAAATAATATTAAATTTAAGCCATTCATTTTTCTGTTTATTTTAAAAAATCAGTTGACGCAGATATTTTCTTAATGCTAATGTATTACATCGTCAGCAGCGTTACTGTAATGGCGATTCTCTGGAGAGTTCCCATTTTCAGATGGGACGCCGAAGGGTTAAGGTTATTAAAACCGATATCTCAGGCATAAGGGACAGGGCGAAAAGATTCTTGTCATACTCTTTAGAGAGCGAAATACGATTGTGTATTTTCGCTCTTATTTTTTTTAAAGGACAAGCAAAATGTTCGACACAATTATTAACAAGATTGATGACATTGTTTGGGGCGTTCCAACAATCATCTTGATTCTTGTAACAGGATTGCTTTTGACAATCCGTCTTCATGGTATGCAGTTCCATAAATTGGGACGCGCATTAAAGTCAATTTTCCGCAAGTCAGACGGAGAAAAAGGTGAAGTTTCTAGTTTTGGAGCTCTTTGTACAGCTCTTTCTGCGACAATCGGAACCGGAAATATTGTAGGTGTTGCAACTGCTATTGCGGCCGGAGGACCAGGTTCTCTTTTCTGGATGTGGATTGCCGCTCTTGTAGGAATTGCGACAAAATACACTGAATGTATGCTTTCTGTAAAATACCGCAAGCACATGGCAGACGGTCACGTTCTTGGCGGACCTTTCTATACAATTGAAACTGGTTTGAAGGAAAGAACTGGTTTTTCATGGAAATGGCTTGCTGTTCTCTTTGCAATCTTTGGTGTTTGCGTAGGTCTTTTCGGAATCGGAACATTTACTCAGATTAATGGTATTGCTTCGGCTGTAAAAAACGCTTTTGACCCGGAGACAACTCATGTTGCGTTCACATTATTTGGAACAAAATATTCTTGGGCAACAGTAATTGCCGGAGCTTTGGTAACAATTTCTGCGGCTCTTGTAATTATCGGCGGACTTCAGCGAATTGCCAAGGTAGCGCAGGTTATTGTTCCGTTCATGGCAATCCTTTACGTTTTCCTTGGAGTAAGTGTGCTTGTTATGAATGCTACAAAAATTCCTGCCGCATTCGCACTTATCTTTAAGGCTGCATTTGCTCCAAAGGCTGTAACAGGCGGTATCGTGGGTTCTGTAATCGTTGCAATGCAGAAAGGTATTGCACGTGGAATTTTCTCTAACGAAGCAGGACTTGGTTCTGCCGCAATCGCCGCTTCTTCAGCAAAAGTAGAAGAACCGGTTGCGCAGGGACTCGTTTCCATGACAGGAACTTTTATTGATACAATCATCGTTTGTACAATGACAGGTCTTTCAATTGTAATCGCATTCAGCAACGGTGGAGTTTTCACACTTCCAACAAACGGAATCGGCGAGACACTTAAAGGCGTAGAGCTTTCTTCTGCGGCATTCAATACAGTTCTTGGTGGAGACGGACGTTCTGTTCAGTTCCTTCTTATGATTTGTCTTGTGTTCTTTGCTTTCACAACAATTCTTGGTTGGGATTATTATTCAGAACGCTGCCTTGAATATCTTTCAAATGGCAGAATGAAACTTGTAATGATTTATCGCGTAATTTATATTCTTGCAGTTGCAATCGGCCCATACATGACAATCAGCCAGGTTTGGACAATTGCGGATATTACAAACGGTCTTATGGCTTGGCCAAACTGTATTTCCCTCATTATTTTGAGCGGAGTTGCAGCACGCACAACAAAAGATTACTTTAACCGATTCCCTACATTGGAATCTGAAAAAGCATAACAAATAGTCAGGGGGAAAAGCCTTTCCCTCGGCTCAAAACAAAAAGAGGCGGTTTTAGAAAATCTAAAACCGCCTCTTTTGTTTTTCTCCTACCCATTCTAGCGGGCACATCCCGCAACGCCCTTTTTCATTTTTCTTCTATAATATACAACCATGAAAGAAATCAAACCTTACGGATTATCAGAAAATCCATTTAAACTTATCGGGGAAGACAGGCTTCAATTCTTGTAAAATAATTTTTTCTAGGTTGGATTTTTAAAAATTCAGCCTGTTTGAAATTGCAAAAGTTAATAAATAAGCTATAATAAAACCGTATACGATTATTAAAGGTTCTGGAAAGCGTTGTTTTCTGGACTTTACTTAAAATTTTATTCATTTGTTATGCGTATGCATATACGGAGGTTTTATGAAATCCATAAAGGTTGGCGCAGCCGTTTTGATGTTGGCTCTTTGCGCTTCAATGAGTGCTTTTGCGGCAAAAAAAGCAAAACAGACAAAAGTTAAGATTGAGATTGTAAATAGACCGGGAATGGCTCTTGGAAGCGAAACTCCAGCTTGGGTTATGTCAGTTCTTGAAGGTGATAACAAACAGGTTGCAAAGGCTTTAAAGATTGACTTGAAAGATACACAGATTTTTGTTTTTTCTAACCAGGGAAAAGATCTTGAATTCTTGAAGACATGGACTGATCAGGTTGATGTTCAGCGTCAGGTTGCAAATTCATTCTCTATGGCTGTTGGTCAGAGCGCGAATGCGGTTTTCCAGGGAATGACTGGCGATGAAGTAAAGCAGAAGCAGGCAATCGATCAGACTGTAAAGGCTCTTTCTGCAATCGAAATCAATGGTCTTGAAAAACAGGCTCAGTATTGGATGCAGTTCAGAAAACCAAAGCAGGGAATCAAAGTAAAGGCAAATTCTCCAGACAGCAGTTTTGATTACTATTATGAATATTATGTAGTTTTCACAATGAGCCGCGATATTTACGATGCTCAGCTTAATGCTGCATTGAATGGAATTGAAGACAATGCTTCTGAAACAGTTCTTTTGAAGAAAGCGCTTAGCGAAAATCTTCGTGCGCCACTTCTTGACAAGGCTCCAGACGCTACAGTTGAATATTCTTTTGACGAAGAATAGGAGCTGCTTTAATGAAAAAGATATTTTCTGTTTTTTTGCTTTCGTTGGTGGTAATGTTTTCTGTTTCTGCTAAAGCTGTAAAGCGTGGCGGAAATGCAGATTTGACTCCATATCTTAGTGAAACAGATTGTCGGGCAATTTGCAAAGATATCGTTGCTCAGATTATTAAGTCACCAAGAATCGCAAGATTTGAAGACAAAAATGACCGTGCTCCGGTTGTAACAATCGGAAAAATCAAAGATGAGACCGGTGAATTTTTTGACACTCAGATTATTGCCAACAGCCTTAAGACTGCTGTATTGAACAGCGGTGTTATGGAATTTATGGCAAACAAGGATGTCCGGGAAGAAATGCGCGATGCTGTAATTGAACAGCAGGATCATTCTGCGGAAGAGCTTGCAAAAGAACTTGATGTGGAAGATGCCGCGGATTATATGCTTACCGGTTCTGTAAAACTTATGGTTCAGAATAACGGAAAAAAGCAGGAACGGACATACATTGTCAATATCGAAGTCACAGATCTTCAGACTCATAGAACGGTTGGAATGTTTGAACCGTCAGAAGAAACAAAAGACTATCTGAAAAAAACAGGAAAAGTTAAAAGCAGATAATTTTTAGCTGTAAGCCAATGGAATCTAACTTTTCCATTGGCTTTTTTAATTTTAGAAGAAATAAAATGAAAAAAAACATACGAGAGATTATTCTTCTTTTTGTTGCGGTTTTGATTTTAGCTTCTTGTGCCACAACAAAAGGTGCGGAAGGTGCAAAAGACTCTGCAAAAGTAGAAAAAACTAAAAAAATAAAGAAAATAAAATTCAATCAGGCGGCTTATGATTCAGCTTATGCCGCTGGTGATTATTCAAAGTGCGTTTCAATGCTTTATTCAAAGAAAGCGGATAAAAATGCGGTGAAAAATTATCTAGACATCGATATGTTGCTTTATTTTACAAGCGACTATATTGCGTCTGGAAAAGGTTTTCTGGAAACTCAAGGACAAATGCAGCGGCTTTCAGCGGATATGACAAGCGGAAAAACGATGCAGGCTGCTTTGGGCGGAGAAAATTCCACCACATACACAGGTGCGGTTTACGAAAGGCTTTTGGCTTATTCAATGCGCACTGTAAATGCGATTGGCGCCGGCGAGCTTGATGTTGCAAAAGGTGTAATTTATACATACACAGGTGATTACAAGGATGTTATAGTTCCTCTTCTTGCCCAGCAAAAAGAAGTTGAGGCATCCAGTGATAATTTGCTTGGCGATGAGAAATTTTCCGGGGCAATGTCAACGTTGAATACGCTTGGTGTTAATGTTTCCGTTGGTAAAGTTACAGCAAAAACTCCTGCAAAGGCAAAGGCTGTTTATGAAACTTCTCCATTTCTTTCATATCTTGGAGCTGTGGTTTTTGCCGCAAATGAAGATTCTGACCATGCAAAAGAATTTTCTTCCATATTAAAAACTTCTGCGCCAAATATAGATGTTTCAGAAGCTGTAAAAATTCCGGCTGGAAAAGGTCGCCTTGAAGTTGTCGCGCTTTCTGGAACACTTGGAAAAAGAACAGAAGGTGTTCAGGAAATGAATTTTGGTATAATTCCGGGAACTGGCTTTCCGATGAAATTCAAGATTGTTTATCCTGTTTTTGATATTTCAAAGCAAAACCATAAAATCACTTCTGTAAACGTAAAACTTTCTGATGGAACTGCAAAAAAAGCCGTTGTGGTTGAAAATTTTGACAATGCGGTGGCTCTTGATGTTGCAAACAAGGCTCGTGGCGCATACAACCGTAGCGTTTTTAGGAATATTACAAAAAATGCGGCTAGTATTCCGGCTAGCGTTGCGACTTATATTGCGGCTAAAGAAACATTGGATCACATCGGTTCGAATGTTTTGGCAAGAACAGCAGCTCAGATTGGTTTTACTGCGGCAAAACAGGGAATGATTGTTGCGCTGGAAGCGGTTGTTGACGCTGAAAAAGCGGATGTTCGGCAGGCTTCGTATTTTCCTCATCTTGCAAGTGCGGCAGGATTTTCTGTTGCGCCGGGAACATATACGGTTACTGTTGAATATTTGAGCGGAAATAATATTGTAGAAACAAAAAAAATTGAAAATGTTGTTGTAAAAGAAGGAAGAGTTTCTGTGGAGGTGTCTTCATGCGAAAAATAAAAAACTGCGCTTTGAAATTTTTGTTTTCATTGTTTTTTGTATTGAGTTTGAATTTTGTCTTTGCGGCAAAAAAGCAGAAGCAATCTGTGCCGGAATGGGTTACTTCGCCTTCAACGGTTTATCCTTCTGACAAATTCTTGAACTATGTCGGTTCTTCTTCTGATAGAAATACGGCGGAAATCAACGCGCTAAAAGGTTTGGCTTCGGTTTTTGGACAGGCAATAAAATCTGAGGCGAATTCTTCTTCGCGGATGGAGCAGGCAAAGGCTGATGGAATTGTTGCAAAAACGACAAATGTTCAGACTTTCAGTCAGGATATAAAGCGGGTTGTGGATGTTGACAATCTTATCGGCGCGGAAACAAAAGATTTTTGGCTTGATTCTGCGAATTCAACTTGGTATGCGATTGCTGTTCTTGACAAAAGCAAGGCGAGCGATATTTATTCTGAAATGATTAAGAAAAACTCAATTGCCTTGTCAACTTTGAAAAAAAATTCTGAAAAGGAATTACATTCGCTGGAAGGTTTTGCGGCTTACGATTTTGCGGAAGAAATTGCGGTTGAAAACGAAAATCATCTGAAAAAAATGGCGATTATAAATCCTGATGCGGTTTCCGGGCTGGAGCAATATTGTCCTTCTTCAAAAAATATCCATGCAAAAAAAATGGAAATTGCAAAAAATATTCCGATTTGCGTAAAAACATCAAATGATGAACACGGAAGATTCAAGGAGGCATTCAGTCAGGCGATTTCAGAATGTGGTTTTAAAGGAACTTTTGATGATTCAGCCCGCTATGTTCTTACTGCAAAATTTGAATTTGAACGTTCTGATACATCGGACAAAAAAACTGTTCGTTGCCGCTATAATGCGGAAAGTTATATTCTTGATAAGGAAAACAATCATCAGCTTGTGCCGTTCACAATTTCCGGGCGAGAAAGCCACGTTGAATATTCAGAGGCAAAGGTTAAGGCTGAAAAGAAACTTGAGTCAAAAATCAAAACTGAATTCAAGCAAAAATTTTCTGATTATCTAAGAAATCTGGTGGTTGAATGAAAAATCTGTTTCCGGCAATCTTATTTTTTTTGCTAGGCTCGATTGCTTTTTCAGAAATTGTTTCGTGGAAAGGCATGGAATTCGGTTTGGATTCTTGTCCTGTCTGGCTTGAAAAATATCTGGACAAAAAGAACGAAAAACCTTTGCGCAGAAAATTCGGAATTGAAAGGTCGAAATCGGTTGTTGTCGGTGTTGGTTCTGGAGAATCTTTGGAGTCGGCCAGATCTTTTTCCCAGACGGATGCGATAAAAAAATATTTTGCATCAATCAAAGAAAATCAGGTGGCACAGTCCTTGTGTTTTGTCTATGAATTCTGGAATGAGGATTCGGATTCAGGATTTACTGTCTTTTCGATTTACACATTTTGAAAATTCAAAATGTGTTGAGAATCGTTGCTTTTTTTTGTAAACTTATAAAGTTATGAAACGATTTTTTGCAATTCTTTTTGGCGTGATTTTTTGCCGATTTTTGTTTTGTCGGACACAGATTCCTGAAAATGCAAATTTTTGGAGCAATTTTCCGAACGAAGAACTTGCAGAATTTATTGTAGACCGGATGTCGGATGAAGAATTGCTCAGCCAGATTCTTATGTTTGGCTGGGCAGGCGCAGAGCCGGATAATCTTTTGTTTCAATGGGTTGGTGGCCGCGGACTTGGCAGTGTTAAAGTTTTTGGCTGGAACACGGATGACATAAATCTGGTTGCAAAATCAATTTCTTCTTTGCAAAAAAGTGCCGCTTCTAGGCGTTTTAAAATTCCTCTTTTTGTTGCGACCGACCAGGAAGGTGGCTGGATTCGTCATGTAAAAGGAGAAACAGCTGTAACTCCCGGAAATATGGCGATTGGTGCGGGCGGCTATCCTGTGGATGCGTGGTGTTCGGCGTATTACATAAGCCGGGAAATAAAAGTTCTTGGAATAAATATGAATTTTGCGCCGACGGTCGACCTTTTTACAAATCATGATTCAACGATTATTGGAACTCGTTCTTTTGGAGATGACCCGGAGCGCGCTGGAATTCTTGGCGCGGCTTGGGCGAATGGTAGTATTGCGGCTGGAGTGATTCCGACTGTAAAGCATTTTCCTGGACACGGCGACACAAGCTATGATTCCCACATAAATCTTCCGGAAATTGATATTGACTGGAAAACCTTTAAAAACCGCGAGCTTGTCCCTTTTGAATATCTGATAAAAGAAAAAGTTCCCGCGGTTATGTCCGGGCATTTGAGTTTTCCTCAGATAGACAAAAGCGGTGCGCCTGCAAGCCTTTCAAAATATTTTCTTACAGAACTTTTGCGAAATCAGCTTGGCTACGAAGGTCTTATTATTACTGATGACATGATGATGAATGGAGCTACGATGTATGCCGGTTCTCTTTCTGCTGCATTTAAAATGGCGATTGAAGCTGGAAATGATATTGTGATTTCTTCAACAACTGCGCGTCTTGGTGAAAATCTGTGGACATGCAATCTTTCATCCATGAAAACTGATGAAAATTTTAAATCCCGGGTAAAAGATGCGGCTTTTCGTGTTATAAAAGCAAAATTGGAATATTTTAAAGGTGAAAACGCGGCTCCGCTTTATCCAGAGGCTTCCACAATCAGCAAATTTATTCCAGACAGGGAAGGTGATAAATTTTTTCTTCAGCAGGCGTGCCGTTCGATTTCATTTTATAAAAAATCAGAAGAATCTTTGTCCCGGGAAAAAGCTGGCCGGGTTCTTTTGTGTGGTTCTTTGCCGCAATTTTTTACAGAAGGAAAAAAACGTTATCCGAATTCCAGGGAATTTAAATTCAGCTACGAGCTTGGTCCGAATGAAACTGCATGGATGAGTGAAAATATTCTGAAAATTTATGATTCCTATGACACAATTGTGTTTCTTGTCGCAAATCAGCGCAGCGCAAAAATTGCAGAGCAACTAAAAGGAAAAGGCAAGAAAGTTGTGATTTTTTCAATTATGACACCGACTTATTCTTTTGGGCTTGACTGGGCAGATGAAATTTTGCTTGGCTATAGCTCGAGCGGCTATACTTTGGAGGCAATGTTCGGTGCTTTGGACGGAGAATTTGAGGCGGAAGGAATTCTTCCTTTTAAAAATTAGGAATTTCCTTTAATTTTGTGTATTTTGCGTCGCAGCCGTGAATGTCCGGGCGCAATCCAAGAATCCGTTCGTTTTCCGCCTGAAGCTGGTTTTTTATCATTTGCTTAAAGACATCCATGAGCGGTTCTGGATTTGCATGGGGATTTGCAAGTCCTGCGTTTTGAAATTCTTTTATCAGATAATAGCATGTTTCAATTGTGGAAACACATTCTGGTCGTGGCTCTTTTTTGAATGTGAAAATTGAGCGGTATTCGCCGGCAAAAGAAACTTTTGGCAGCTGCAAAAGGTTTGGGTTGTGCTGGATGATTTTTCGGCTACAGAACCAAGTTGCGTCAATTATGATTGCAAGAATTGTGCGTCCGTTCACTTTTTCCTTGAATTCCGGCTTTTTTGCGTTCCAAGCGTCTTCTTCAGGGTAAAGCAAAACCGGAAAATATTGCGGATCATTTAAAAGCTCATTCAACCGTTCATTTTTTGAAAAATCAAGCCCTTCCAGAATTTCACAGCCTTTTAAGGAAATTCTTGTTATCCAGCCAGTTCCAGTCCTATTTTTTTTGACTTCCTTCGGGTGCATTAAAAGCACAAATTTTATTCCAGAATCAATTTCTTTCGTATATTTGCAAAGACAAAAATCGCCTTTTTTCTGACAGCGTGGACAACGGTAATTCATGAAAATATTATATCATTTTTCTTTCTTATTGCTCAATCTGACAAAAAGATGTATTTTGTCAGAACACTATTTTTATTTTTGTTGGAGCATTTGATGTATAAGCCAGAGTTGTTGAATACGTTAAAAACTTATAATGGAAAGCAGTTTTTGACAGATTTTATTGCAGGTGTGATTGTTGGAATTGTTGCACTGCCGCTTTCCATTGCGTTTGCTATTGCCAGTGGTTGCAGTCCTGAGACTGGGCTTTATACTGCTATTATTGCGGGATTCTGTATTGCGGCGTTTGGTGGAACTCGCTGCCAGATTGGTGGTCCGACAGGGGCTTTTACTGTAATAATTTACGCGATTGTAAATAATCCTCAGCTTGGTGTTGGTGGGCTTGCGACTGCGACTGTTCTTGCTGGTGTTATGCTGATTCTTCTTGGTGTTTTTAAGCTTGGCGGTCTGGTTAAGTTTATTCCGTATACAATTGTTGTCGGATTTACGGCAGGAATCGCTGTTACGATTGCGACTGGTCAGATTGGTGATTTTTTCGGGTTGCATCCGCAGTTTCCGCTTACAGTTTTGGGAAATGAATATTTAAAGATGCCTGGAACTTTTTCCGGAAAAATTCTTGTGTATGCGGCTTCTATAAAATCAATCAATTTTTATTCCTTTGGAATGGCAGCGGTTTGTCTTGCTATTATTTTTTTGTGGCCTAAAGTAACAAAGAAAATTCCGGGTTCTCTGATTGTTATAATTCTTGCGACATTGATAAATCTGCTGGTTTCGCATTTTGCCGGGGAAAATCCTGTTTGGCATGCGGATATAATAAAAGACCGTTACACAATTCCGAATGGACTTCCAAAACCTGCGCTTCCAGATTTTAGTCTTTCTACAATAAAAACAGTTTTTCCGACTGCCTGCTCAATTGCAGTTCTTGCCGCGATTGAATCTTTGCTTTCGGCTGTTGTTGCAGACGGTATGCTTGGAACGAAACATGATTCAAATAATGAGTTGATTGGTCAGGGAATTGCGAATATTGCAAGCCCTTTGTTCGCTGGGCTTCCGGCTACAGGAGCGATTGCAAGAACGGCTACAAATATAAACAATGGAGGAAGAACTCCAGTTGCTGGCATTATCCATGCGATTGTTCTGCTTTTGATAATGATGCTTTTTGGAAAATATGTTGAATATATTCCGATGGCGGCTCTTGCGGCTGTTCTTATGAGTGTTGCCTGGAACATGGCAGGAATTCCTTCAATCAGAAAACTTTTAAAAGGTCAAAAATCTGATATTACAGTTCTTACGGTAACTTTTTTAATCACTGTTTTTGTTGATTTGACTTATGCGATTGGAATCGGGCTTATTTTTGCGGCATTCTTCTTTATAAAAAAGATGATAGATGTGAGCGAGGTTCAGGAAAAACGAAATACAATTGTCTCTGGAATTACTGGTGACGGAACTGAAGAACAGCTTGATGTTCCTGCTGGTGTGATTGTATACGAGATTGAAGGACCGTTGTTTTTTGCTACTGTAAGAAAATTTGAGCTTGCGGTTGAGCGCGCCGGTGCGGAATTTGACGTTCTTGTTATTCGAATGCGCAACACAATTTATCTTGATGCGGGTGGAGTTCAGGCTCTTGAGCAGTGCAAAGCAGCTTGTGACCGCCGCGGTGTAAAAATTGTGATTTCAGGAATTCATACGCAGCCGTACATTTTGTTTGAAAAAACTGGAATGGCAGAAAAAATTGGGCGTGAAAATATTTTTGATGATATTGAAAGCGCCATGAACCGCGCAAAAGAAATTGTTGCGGAAAAGCAAAAAAAATAATCCGCGCCGCTTGTGTTGCGTGCGGAAATTTATTCTATTTTTTGGATTTCTCCATCTTTTAGGTGAAGAAGCCGCTGGTTTTCTGAGCCGCGGAAGCGCAGCATAAGATTTTTCTTTTCCTGAATAAACGGACCGTCAACAAGAACATCAATGCAGTTGAGCATGAGTTCTGTGTATTCAGGAATGTAGCGTTTTCCGCCGGGCTGCAAATCTTTTTCAAAAATATATCCTGTCCAGCACCAGATGTCTTTTTTGGGATAAATTTCCTTGAGTTTTTTTAAAAATGGCGCAAGAACCTGCTGATTTTCTGGTTCGAACGGTTCTCCGCCCAGCAAACTGAACCCCTGAATATGTGGCGGCTCTAACGCTTTTATAATTTCATTTTGGGTTTCTTCTGTAAATTCGTTGCCGAAGTTAAAATCCCATGTCTGTGGCTGAAAACATCCTGCGCAACAGTTTCTGCAGCCGGAAACAAAAAGGCTTACGCGAACACCTTCGCCATCGGCCACGTCAAATTTTTTAATTGTGCCGTAAAACATAAAAACCTTCAAAATGGGGGCGTTGCGGGGTTCTCCCCGCACGGTGGGTAGTCTAAAACCGTAGGGTTTAGACGTAGGGCGGTTGTCCGCCCTTTTAAATTTTGAACTATAAGTGCAGAACTCGTTCCTTGATTTCCTGGGTTCGTCCCTGGTTCCAGTATTGGGTTCCGATGTAGCCACAGGTTCGGCGCGCGACGTTCATTGTTGTCTGGTCTGTGTTGCCGCATTGTGGACATTTCCAGATGAGTTTTCCGTCGTTGTCTTCCACAACTTGGATTTCACCTGTGTAGCCGCATTTTTGGCAGCAGTCTGATTTTGTGTTCAGTTCCGCATACATTATGTTTTCGTAGATGTGTTTAAGGACTGCCATTACTGCCGGAATGTTCTGCTCCATGTTTGGAACTTCAACGTAGCTTACTGCGCCGCCTGGAGAAAGTTCCTGGAACTGGCTTTCGAATGTAAGTTTTTGGAATGCGTCGATTGGTTCTGTTACGTGAACATGATAGCTGTTTGTGATGTAATTTTTGTCTGTTACGCCGGCAATTTCGCCAAATCTGCGTTTTAATGATTTTGCAAATTTGTATGTTGTTGACTCAAGCGGTGTTCCGTAAAGGCTGAATGCGATGTTTGTCTGGTCGCGCCATTCTGCGCATTTTTTGTTCATGTAGCGCATTATGTCCAAAGCGAATGGCGTTGCGCTTGGATCTGTATGAGGTTTGCCTTTCATGTAGCGGACACATTCGCAAAGACCTGCGTAGCCAAGAGAGATTGTTGAGTAGCCGTTGAACAGCAGCTTGTCGATTTTTTCACCTTTTTCAAGGCGGGCAAGTGCGCCGTTCTGCCAAAGAATCGGGGCAACGTCTGAAGGTGTTCCCAAAAGCCGTTTGTGGCGGAGCATAAGGGCGCGTTTGCAGAGCTCAAGGCGTTCGTCGAATATTTTCCAGAACAAATTGATGTCTTTTCCAGAAGAGCAGGCAACATCAACAAGGTTGATTGTTACAACGCCCTGGTTGAATCTTCCGTAGAATTTCGGGCGACCTGTTTCATCGCGGTAAACGGTAAGGAATGAGCGGCAGCCCATGCAAGGGTAGCAGTTTCCTTCTTTTAATTCGAACATTTTCTTTTCAGAGATATAGTCTGGAACAAGCCGTTTTGAAGTGCATTTTGCGGCAAGTTCTGTAAGGTAGTAATATTTTGCGCCTTCTGTTATGTTGTCTGGCTCAAGGACGTAAATTAGTTTTGGGAATGCTGGAGTAACCCAGTAGCCTTTTTCGTTTTTTACGCCTTTGTAACGCTGTTTTAAAACTTCTTCAATTATAAGGGCAAGATCAGCTTTTTCCTGTTCGTTTTTTGCTTCGTTAAGATACATGAAAACTGTAACAAAAGGACTTTGACCATTTGTTGTCATAAGGGTTACAACCTGATACTGGATTGTCTGGACACCGCGCGCAATTTCGTCTGCAAGGCGACGCTTTACAATTGCGTCAAATTGTTCCTTTGAGAATTTGATTCCAGTTTCTTCTTCTGTTTCTGCAAGTTCTTTTGCAATCTTTTTGCGGCTTACGTCTACAAATGGTGCAAGGTGAGCAAGTGAAACGCTCTGGCCGCCGTATTGAGATGAAGCTACCTGCGCAATAATCTGTGTTGCAATGTTGCAGGCTGTTGAAAATGAATGTGGACGGTCAATTTTTGTGCCGCTGATAACTGTTCCGTTCTGGAGCATGTCCTCAAGGTTTACAAGGTCGCAGTTGTGCATGTGCTGTGCAAAATAATCCGCGTCGTGGAAATGCAGAATTCCTTCGTTATGAGCTTGAACAATGTCTTCGTCCAAAAGAAATCGTTTTGTTATGTCTTTAGAGACTTCGCCTGCCATGTAGTCGCGCTGGACAGAAACTACAGTTGAATTTTTGTTTGAATTTTCCTGTTTTACTTCCTCGTTTGCACATTCCAAAAGCGAAAGAATCTGCTTGTCTGTGGAATTCTGCTTGCGCATAAGCATGTGGCGGTAGCGATAAGTTATGTAAAGTTTTGCGATGTTGAATGCACCGATGCGCATAAGCTCAGTTTCTACAAGATCCTGAATTGCTTCTACGTTAAGTTCTACTTTGCTGGCATGGCACTGATTTGCAACTTTTGAGGCTACAGCCTGGATGTATTCTTCAGAGATTCGGTCGCTTTCTGGAACTGCGGCATTTGCCTTTTCTATAGCTGTAACAATTTTTCTTATGTCAAAAATTACTTCTTCGCCATTGCGCTTGATTATTTTCACTTTGTTCCCATCCTTTTTTTATTAAGCGTAAAAAAAACGCAACACTATATATAGCGTTTGCGCAATTAAAACTATACTATTACTAGCGTTTTTATACAAGATTAATAACATAAATTTAGAAAACTATTTTTCTTGCAAAATTTTAAAATATGTGATTTAGAATTGGACCAGCTTGCGAGGTCCTGTGTCGGAGGGGTAGGCGAAAACCGAAGGTTTGAGACGTAGGGCAGACGCCCTTCTGATATTAAATTTTTATTTCTTGAAAAAAAGTTAAAGTTAATGAGAAAATCAACCGATAAACAAGTTAGGAAAAACTCTGGAGACGATTATGAACAAAGAAGAATTTTATAAATTGGTAAAAGCTGTTCCAAAGGCGGAAGTTCATATCCATATTGAAGCAGTTCCTTCGATTGACTCGATAAAGGCTTTGTACAAAAAAAACAAGGGCCAGGAAATTTCTGACAAGGAAATAAAGGAGCTTTTTACTTACGAGGATTTGAACGGTTTTATTCAGGCATTTATAAAAATTCAGCAGCTTTATACTTCGGTTCAGGATTTTGACTATATTTTTGATGATTTGGCAAAATATCTTGTTGAAAATGGGATTGTTTACACGGAAGCGTTTTTTGCGCCGACTTCATTTCTTAAAAATGGCTTTAAATATGAAGAGATGGTGAAGGTTTTTGATAAAAAAATTGCGGAAATCAAGGAAAAACATGGCATTACTGTAAAACTTTTAATGGATGTTAGCCGCACTTTTGGTCTTGAAAATGCGATGAACAATTATAATCTTCTGAAGAAATTTCCTAGTGAAAATATTATTGGAATCGGGCTTGGCGGTGCAGAAGTAAAAGGTCCTTGCCGCGATTATGAGCCGGTTTTTGAGCTTGCCAAAAAAGAAGGATACAAAGTTGTTGCGCATGCGGGCGAAGATGTTGGGCCGGAATCAATTTGGGAAGCAATAGATCTTCTTCATGTTGACAGGGTTGGGCACTGCATTTCTGCAATTCAGGATGAAAAACTGATGGAAACTTTAAAGGAACGAAATATTGTTCTTGAGGTTTGCCCTACGAGCAATGTTTTTACAAAAAAATATGTAAAATCAATTGCTGAACATCCAATCCGTGAATTTTTTGACCGCGGACTTTTTGTTACAGTGAACACAGATGATCCGGTTTTCTTTAAAGTTTCGCTGTGCGATGAATTTTATAAACTTTACAGCGAGTCAAATTTTTCTCTTGAAGAAATAAAAACCTTGATTAAAAACGGATTCAACGCAACTTATCTGCCTGATTCAGAAAAAGAGTCTTGGTGCAAAAAAGTTGACGAAAAATATGACAAATATCGAAAAATACTACAATAAATTCAACGAGGAGCATCGGCTTCGGACGCGGCATGGGCTGGTGGAATTTTCCACTAGCATGCATCATATTAAAAAGATGATTGAAGGGCGCGAAAATCTGAAAATTCTTGATGTTGGCGCTGGAACTGGTCGGTATTCGGTGGAACTTTGTCATCTTGGGCACGAAGTTACAGCGGTTGAGCTTGTACCACGAAATCTTGAGGTTCTGCGTTCAAAGCATGAAAAAATAAAAACGTGGCAAGGGAATGCGCTTGACCTTTCGTTTTTGGATGAAAATAAATTTGATATTACAATTTGTTTTGGTCCGATGTATCATCTGCACTCGCAGGAAGAGCGTTTGTGTGCCCTGAACCAGATAAAACGCGTTACAAAAAACGGCGGAATAATTTTTGTTGCGTATATTTTAAATGATTATGCGGTTCTTCAGTATTGTTTTGGAAAAAATAAAATAAAAGATTTGCTTGCCAATGGTGCGATTTCAGAGGATTTTCATTGTGTTACAGCCCCGGAAGATTTGTACAGCTATCTGCGGCTTGAAGATGTAAATGAAATCCAGAAAAAATCCGGTCTTGAGCGCGTAAAAATGTTCAGCCAGGAAGGAGCTTCAGATTATATGCGCGCTCAACTTAATGCGATGGACGAAGAGACATTCAAACTTTTTATAGATTACACAATCTCCATAAGCGAGCGCCCTGAGCTGTTGGGAGCCGGCACACACATCGTGGATGTCCTTCGAACTTAACGCAAATACACCATAAGCAGCATAATATCCGAATTTCGTATTCCGCTGATTCGTTCTGCCTGACCTAATGTTAGCGGTCGCACTTTTTCGAGTTTGTTGCGGCTTTCTGCGCTCAGCGATGGAATTGCGCCGTAATCAAAGTTTGCAGGAATTTTCACATTTTCCATTTTGTGCATTTTTTCAATACGTTTATCCTGCTTTTCAATGTAATATTTGTACTTAAATTCAATCTGCGCTTCGTTCCAGATTTTTTCCGGGTAGCCAGGATTTTCGGTCTGTGGCTTTTTTAAAAGAAGAGAAACAATTTCGTTAATCTGCGCGTATTTTGCTTCAATTTTTTCCAGCTGGGCTTTGGTTTTAAGTCCAGCTTCAAATGCGTATTTTGTAAGCCTTTGGTCTGCGGTGTCGTGTCTTAGTTTAAGGCGATATTCTGCGCGTGCGGTGAACATTCGGTATGGTTCTTTTGTTCCAAGAGTAACCAAATCATCAATTAAAACGCCGATATAAGCTTCATCGCGTCCAAGTACAAGAGGTTTCCATTCTGGAATGTCATAAAAATGTTCAAAACCAGCTTGTTTTTGGCTTTGATTTTCAAAATCGTTGAGCCGAGCGTTGATGTTTTCGCTGATTTCATAAAAACGCTTTTGTTCGGCGGCATTCAAAACTGCCTTTGTGCAGAATGCGCCTGGTTCCATGCTGATAGGAGTTCCGTTCAGGTCGTGCGGGATTTCGCAAAGAGGACCGCAAAAATCTTTGTGCGCGCGGGAATACAAACCTGCATTGATTCCAGCGATAATTCCCTGACCAGCCGCTTCCTCGTAACCGGAAGTTCCATTTATCTGTCCTGCGTCAAAAAGCCCGGAAACACGTTTTGTTTCAAGTGAAGGATAGAGTTGGGTCGGTTCAACATAATCATATTCAACTGCGTAACCAGGTCTGCTCTGAACTGCATGCTCAAAACCCGGCATTGTGCGCATAAATGCGTCCTGTACACATTCCGGCAAAGAAGATGAAAGTCCGTTCATATACATTTCATCAGTTTCAAGACCTTCTGGTTCTACAAAAATCTGATGACGCTCGCGTTCTGCAAATCGCATAACCTTGTCTTCAATGCTTGGGCAATAGCGAGGTCCGATTCCGCTGATTTTTCCGCTGTAAAGAGGACTTCTTCCGATATTTTCGCGGATAATTTTATGTGTCTCATTGTTCGTGTAGACAACGTGGCAAGGAACTAGCGGTCGTTCAACTTTTTCATCATCAAAACTGAATGGAACAATTTCATTATCACCATTGTTGATTTCAAGCTTTGAAAAATCAATTGTAGATTTTAAGATTCTTGGTGGAGTTCCAGTTTTTAGCCGTCCTGTTGTAAATCCAAGTTTGTGCAGGCTTGCTGTAAGTCCATAAGCGGCTGGTTCTCCGATTCTTCCGCAAGGGGCATCGTATTCACCGATAAAAATTCTGCCGCCCAAAAAAGTTCCTGTTGTAAGGACGACAGCACGGCAAGGAATAATCCGTCCTCGTTCTGTGACAATTCCTGTTACCTTTAGTCTTTTTCCGCCAATGCTATTTTTGTCTGGATTTCCGCGTTTTTCACCAGGAATTGTTCCGATTTCAGCTGAACTGTCAGAATCCGGTGGCATTTCTGTAGAGCTTTCCGCCGTAAGAATATCGATAACCGTGTCCATCAACGTAAACAGATTCGGTGTGGATTCCAAGGTTTTTCGTGCAATCTGAGAATAGGTGATTTTATCAGCCTGGCTTCTTGGTGCCTGAACCGCAGGACCACGGCTTTTGTTCAACATTCTGAACTGAATCATCGAGCGGTCGATAAGTTTTCCCATTTCGCCACCGAGCGCGTCAATCTCGCGTACAATATTTCCTTTTGCAATGCCGCCAATCGAAGGATTGCAGCTCATTCGTCCAATTGCGTCCGGGGATTGCGTTACAACAAGCGTTTTTAGTCCCATTCTGGCAGCTGCCAGACAAGCTTCAATTCCGGCGTGACCTGCGCCAACTACAACCACATCATAAAAATCATAAAAACCAGACATAACGCAAATTATAGCGATTTTTTTTCAATTGATAAACATTTTCCTTTTTATTTTTATGGATGGGGGAGGAATCTCAAAATCCGAGAACTGGAATGGCGGTGGTTCGTTTGTCTACCTGGAGCTTGCAAAGAAAAAGTCCAACTGATGTGTGGTACAGTTACCTAGATATTTGCGTCGTATTTACCATGGAAGTTGCGGTACAACTATCTAGGAAAGTGCGATGCAACTATCTAGGTAGTTGAGATGCAATATGCCAGGAAAAATCCATTTTATGTGGTAATCAGATTCAAAAAGATTTTTCATTGCGGAATTGTTATAGAAAGAAATCTAAGTGGCTTTCTGTTCGCTATAAACATAACATTTTTTAAGCTCTGAAATATAAAATTTTCCGTTTTTTCTAAATCCCTGCCATTTATCCCGTAGTGATTTAGAAACTCGAATCTCAAACTAAAAGAAAACTCTTAAACTACAGACAGACTGTACAGCCGTCCCAGACTGATTGTATAGCAAGCCCAGACAGACTGTATAAGCGGCACAATCAAACTGGGGCTCTTATACAGTCAAGCTGGGCAATATGCACAGACAGAATGGGATGTAGGAATTTGGGTTAGGTAAGGTATAAGGAAAAGATAATTAAAAAGAGCAATTTATAGAGTTTATGGAGCCTGGCATCAGATTGTTATAATTGTAGTTGTTCAAGGCTCAGGGAATAAAATGTTGTATGAATAAGATAATGAAATTATTTAGCTAAAATGTTGAAGTTGTGGATAAAATTAAAATGGAGAATGGAAAAAAGCCAAAAATTGAGATTTGTTTCAATTTTTGGCTTTTGGAAATTATTTTTTTTGTTTTATAAAGTTGAATTATTCTCCTAAAAGTTTATCTCCAAGCATATTGTAGAGTACACGTTTCCAATTTAGGTTTCCGATTTCTGTAATTAATGTCAAGTTTTTTGCTTCGTTTGACATGGATTTTGTTCCCATGCTTTCAAATCTATTTAAGTTGTAAATAAAAGTCCATGCAGTTGTTCCTAGTGTTTGTGGTTTTGCTGTTGAATCATCATTGCCTGCCTGTGCTTCTTTTTCAAATGATTTGTATACAGCTATTTGATCAATATTTGCAGATTCTGCAAGGTTAAATAAAGCTTTTACAGAAGATTTTTCATTTTCAGTTTCTGCTTGAGGAACCAAAATAACGTTTAATCCTGGCTGAACTTTTTGAGCGGTTTCATCTGTTTCATTGTTGAATTTTATAGAACCTTCTTTTGTTGCGTAGTTGATATAAACGTCAAATTTAACAGTTTTTTTATTTTCATCTTCTCCCCATGAATAAGTAAAGGAATTTTCACTTTTTGAACTTGATTTGTATAACCAAGTATCTTTTGGTGCGATAAAATCGTTGTCGTCTGCATCGCATCCTGTAAAAACTGCTCCGAAAATAAGTGCGCTTAATACGCAAATTAAAGAAAATATTTTTTTCATTCTTTTACCTCATTTTTCTAGTATTCTTTATTATAAAACAGTGCTATTCAATTGTCAAAAACAATGATTTGTCGCCAACTTGTCTATTCTGCGAGGAAAATTATTCTCCTACTGAATCTCAAAAGCCTTGTCGTCTACGAGTATGTATTTTTTTCCGTCAATTGTTACAATTTTTGCGGAATTCGTGGTGGCTTGGTCTGTGTTCTTAAAATTTGGATTGTCTTCAACAAAAAAGTATAAGTCCTTGTTTTTGATAAAAAAATCTTTTATGGTTATTTTTTCATTGTTGTCGCCAAAATTTATGTCAAAAGCTATGATGTTCTGATTTGTCTTGCTGAGTTTTCCGTCATTTCCAAAAAAATATTTCAGCTCATCGTGCATGTCGTCATCTTCTTTGCCGTCAAAGTTTTTTGCGTTTCCAGGCTGAAGATTTGCAATCGGAATGAGTTCTATGCTTTTTCCGTTGATTGAGATTTTAATCTGGATATTTTTAAGTTCATACGAGCTGCCGTTTCTGATTTTGATTTCATCGTAAAATCCCTTGCCAACTAAATCTGCAATCTTGAACTCAAAAGAATTATTTTTGCTGCTGCTCAAATTCTGCGCAAATAAAAAGGTTGCCATTGCCATAAGAAATATAGCCGTGAAAATTTTTTTCATACATTTACCTCTGTTCTAATGATTTTATTATTTTAAGACAGCGAACGGCAATTGTCAAAAACTTGACCGGCAAACACATTTTTTAGATAATAAAAAAGTCCTTCGGATTATGTGATGATTGTTTAAAAAGTCGTCAGGATTTCGTGATTTTGGGAAAGATTGATATTTGGAGTAAAGAATTTTCTTAAAACTTTATTATGGAAAAAATAACCGTAATCTGGAAATTGTTCTGATTACGGTTAATGCGTGTTTTTTTATTTTGAGTTTACCTTGATTTTTGTGGCAATAACCTGAGCTTTTTCATCGCGTAAAATGTATTCAACATCGATATTTTCTTCAGATATATTTGCTTTTTCTTTTGCTTCTTTTATGATGAGATCTTTTATTTCTTCATCATTTGCTTTTAGTAAAGTTTTCATTGAAGTATTATTGTCAAGGGTAAGAGGCTTTTTTGCGCAGGAAACAGCAAGTGTTGATACTGCAAAACATATTGTTAAAAATTTAAAAAATCTATTCATTCTTGTTTTCTCCATCTTGATATTTTAATATTTTAGAAATCAAAGCTACTGTTTATTGCGTTGTTAAGACTTTCTGCTGAAGAAAAAAGTGTGTAATTGTAGCCACCGTCAAAAAAACTTATTTCTAAGGCAGTTTCTTCAGTGCCTAAGACAACAATCTGCTCTTTTTTATTTTCGATTTTAAAAAGCAAGTCATCCATGTCATCAATATCGAACAAGCCATCATCGAATACGTCCAGGTCTGTCCATGATTTTATGGAACTAGTTTCATCATATACTTTGTCGCCATAAATAGAGATGTAATTGTTTACAACTTTTTCACCTTCTTTATTGCAGGTTACTACTGATAGAATTTCATCACAGCTTGTAAGTAACAAAGCCAATAGGCAAGAAAAATGTGTTAAGCGGCAATTTTTGTTATGAACAATCTTTCTACCATCCGCCGGATGCTCCTCCACCGCCAAAATGACCGCCGCCCCCACTAAAGTGGCTTCCACCGCCACCGAAGGATTTGTGGCTGCCGCTGTAAAAGTTGTTCATTGAGCCGCTTCTTGTTGAACTGCCGCGATGAGTGTTTCGGTATGCGCTTGTGAAAATAATCCACGGCAAAAAATGGTTGCTCCGTCCGCTTGCAATGCAGGAAAAGAGTATGAACCAGCCAAAAACCCATAGGAATCCGTATAGAATTCCCATATATGAATTGTCCTTGTCAGATTCTTTTAAGACGCTTTTTGAAACAAGTTCCTCATTCGCAGAGATAATTCCTGTGATATTTTTTACGCCTTTTAAAATTCCTTCTGAATAATCACCGTTTCTGAATTCCGGGATTATCACATTCCGCAGAATCAGGCCGCATTTTGTGTCTGTTAAAGTTCCTTCAAGTCCGTAGCCAACTTCGATTCGGGCTTTGTGTTCCTTTAGCGCAACCACAATTAGTGCGCCATTGTCTTTGTCTTTTTGTCCGAGCTTCCATGATTCTGCGACTTTCATTGAAAAATCTTCAATAGAATCGCCGTTCAGTGAATTTATTGTAAGAACTGCGACTTGTGCGCCGGTTGAGTTTTCAAGGCTTTCAAGATAAGAATTTATTTCTTCCTTGTCTTTTCTGGTGATTATGTTCGCGTTGTCAACGATTCTGCCGGTAAGAGCTGGAACTTTTTCCGCAAATGAATTGAACGCAAAAACCGCCGCGACCGCAACAAAAATAAAATTCCGCTTAAAATTCAATCCTTTCATTTTAGTCCTCCAGAATTGCAAGGCCGTCAGGCAGTTCATTTGGATTTTCTTTTTCGGCCGGGAATTTTTCCGCAAGAAGTTCACCGCATTTTTCTACGGCGGCAATAAATCCTTCTTTTGTTTTTCCAGCTTTGATTCCAAGCGCAAGGTCGTCTGCGATTATGTTCCATAAATCCTGAGGAATTTTTTGCGCAATTCCAGAGTCCGCCACAATTCTAACTTGTCTTTCCAGATATGAAACAAAAATCAGAATTCCTGAATGTTCTTTTGTTTCGTAAACTCCGCTTTGGGAAAAATGTCTGAACGCGCGATTTGTTACAGCCTGATTCTTTATGTTTTTTGGAATTATTATTCTGTCAATTGACGGAATATTTGCAAAATAAAAACCAAAGACGATTGTTGCCAAGGTTGCAATTCCATAAAATGCCGGAAGAAGCCAAACCGGGCAGCCCCAGAAAAATTTGTCATAAAGAGCGAAAATTTTTGCGGCGAACGGAAGAAGAACTATAAAAACAAAAGCCGCAAGATATGTTGAAGCCAAAAGTTCCCAAAATGAATAATGCTCGCTTTCGGCGGTTAAAGCCAGCGCAATTTCGCCACTCGTGTTTGACTCCGCTTTTTTCACCGCATTTTTGATTTCTTCCATATCGGAATCTGAAAGTTTTATTTTTTTCAAAAGATATTTTTTTGTCATTTTCGCCCCTTGATTTTACTTTTGCTTTTGCAGTCCGATGATTTTTAGAACTGTACAGCCGGAGCTGTAGATGCTTGTGCCGCTGCCGTAAAATATGATTTTGCCTTGAATCCCATTTTTCCGGCGATTACAACTCCAGGCCATTTTCTGATTGTCGCGTTATATTTTTGCGCAAGGTCGTTGTATCTTTTTCGTTCTGTTGAAATGCGGTTTTCTGTTCCCTCAAGTTCATCCTGCAGTGCAAGAAAATTCTGGTTTGTTTTTAGTTCCGGATAATTTTCTGTAACAGAAAGAAGTCTTTGTAAAGCTCCGCCCAGAGAATCCTGAACTTTCTGAAATTCCGCGAATTTCTCTTCGTCCTCAAGAATGCTTGCGTCAACTTTTATTACTCCACCGGCTTTTGCGCGCGCTTCCGCAACTTGTGTGTAAAGTTCAGTTTCGTGGCTCGCAGCGCCTTTTACAGTTGAAACAAGATTCGGAATCAAGTCATATCTGCGCTGGTACTGGTTTTCAACCTGCGCCCATTGAGCCGAAACCTGTTCGTCCAGCTCGACAAGATTGTTGTATATGTTGCAGGAAGAAATTCCTGCCATAAGCGCGATTCCCGCAAAAATAGAAGCTAAAATTTTTGTGATTTTCATAGATTTCTCCATCATGTGAATTTTTATATTTGGAAATTTTAATTTTTTTAATAAATCAGAATAACCGCTTTCGGCAGATTCGTAATTTGCTCCAGATGGTTGGTCTCGCGCTTCGCTTGTAAGATTTTGGGTGCTGCGCACTTTAATTGGTTCAATCGACCAAAATCTTCACAAATCACGAACTCTGCCTACGCTTTTATTTCTTTTTGTGGAAAAAAATTCAAATTTCCTACTATAAAAAATAAAGCCATAAGCAAATTGGGTCAAGAAAATGATTGAAAAAAATGTTGATTCTGTATATCTTTATTTAGATAGAGCAAAGTTTTTTTTCTAACGCTGAGTTTTACGTTTCAGCGTTGTTTTAGGAGCAAAAATGAATCAGGCAAAAGATTACGATTTTACGGTTGAACAGTTAGGTCCTTGCAAATTTAATTCACCTATCCAGTTGTCAACAGTTGTAGGTGGTGCGTGTGCAAATTATGTGCGAGATGATTCTTTTGTAAGAAATAGAATCAACGTTTTCAGCAAGGATGAACCAAATTCTGTTGATGAGACAAATCTTTTGCAAAAGGCTGGACCTCGTGAAAAAATATATTTTGATCCAAAAAAGGTAAAAGCTGGAATCTGTACTTGCGGTGGTCTTTGCCCAGGATTGAATGACGTTATTCGAGCTGTTGTTCGTTGCTTGTGGAACAGATACGGTGTTCGGGATATTGTTGGCTTCCGTTACGGTTACCGTGGACTTTTTGCAGATTCAAATCTTGAGCCGATTCAGCTTACTCCTGATGTTGTTGATGAAATTCATAAGATTGGTGGTTCTTTCATTGGAACAAGCCGTGGCGGCGGAAACAGAATTCCTACAGATGGCGTTGATACAATTGAACGTCTTGGTATTAACATGATGTTTGTAATTGGCGGTGATGGAACTCAGCACGGTGCTTTATCTATGGCTGAAGAAATCCAGAGACGTGGTCTTGAATGTGCGGTTGTCGGAATTCCAAAAACTGTAGATAACGACTTCCTTCTTATCGATCATTCATTCGGTTTTGAAACGGCTGTTCAGCAGGCAAAAGAGGCGATTGCTTCTATGCACATGGAAGCTCGTTCCCAGCCAAACTGTATTGCTCTTGTAAAACTTATGGGGCGCGAGTCTGGATTCATTGCCACTTATGCGGCTCTTGCTTCTCACGAGACAAATTTCTGTCTTATTCCAGAAATCCCTTTTGATATGGAAGGTCCTAACGGTTTCCTTGCAAATCTTGAAAAACGTCTTATGGAACATAAGCATGCGGTTGTTGTTGTTGCAGAAGGCGCAGGTCAGGAACTTTTTGCCTCAAATGATGAAACTGATGCTTCTGGAAACAAGAAGCTCGCTGATATTGGAATTTATCTTCGCGATGCAATAAAGTCTTATTTTACAAAAAAGAATATTCCTGTTGACTTGAAATATTGTGATCCAAGCTATCAGATTCGTTCTGCGGTTACAATTGCGTCTGACTCAGTATATTGCGAACGTCTTGGAAATAATGCTGTTCATGCGGCAATGGCAGGAAAAACAAAGATTGTTGTAGGTCTTGTTCACGACAAATTTGTTTATATTCCTACAAAAATGGCAATTGCAAGCAGAAACTTTGTTGATCCAGAAGGAGCTTTGTGGCGCGATGCTTTGGATGCGACTGGTCAGCCAATTCTTATGGTTAATGACGAGGAAAAAGCAAAAAAAATCATGCGTCAGAAACTTGATCTTTAATGACAGCAAAAAAAATTCTTGGCAACGTTTTCTATATTCCGGGTGCAACAAATGTTGGTGTAATTGCGGTTCAGGGAAAACGTGGCTCTAAGGCAAAAGATATTTATCTTGTTGATTCCGGCGGTGATTCAGAGGATGCGGCGCGCATTTTTTGTGAGCTGAACGAACTTTTTCCAGCTGAAAACGGCGGATTCAATCTTGTTGCCATAATAAATACTCATTCTCATGCAGACCACTGCGGTGGAAACGCTTTTTTTGTTCAAAAAACTGGATGTCAGATTTGGTGCGACCGAGTTGAGTCTGCCGGTCTTGAATGTAATCTTTTGCAGTCGATAATTACTTGCGGCTCAATGCCGTTGCCACATCTTCAGTCTAGCTATTATGTTGCAAAACCTTCAAAGGCGGATAAATTTATTGATGAAAATTCTGAGATAAAGCTGCGTGGCGGTGGAAAAATAAATTTCATCAGTCTTCCGGGGCATTATCTGAATATGCTTGGCGTTCTTTTTACAAGCAAAAAAGGTGAAACTGTATTTTTTCCTGGAGACGCGGTTTTTGGCAGGATGCATGTCTTAAAATACTGGATTTCTTATCTTGTTGATTTGGGAGCGTTTAAGCAGACATTGAACAAGTTGAATGAAACGGATTTTGACTGGTACATTCCTTGCCACGGCGAGCCTTGCCAAAGAATCCAGGAAACTGTTGAGATGAACAATATTGCGATTCTTTCCACGGAATATTGCATTTTGCGCGCCTTAAAAGATGACAGGCGGCTTACATTTTCGGAACTTATGAAGGCAGTTGCCGACATGAACGACATAAAACTTCGGACTCCACAATACCTTTTGATTGGAAGCACAATCCGCGCGTATCTTTATTATCTTTATCAGGAAAATAAAATCGACTGCGCGATGAAAGAAAATCAGCTTTTCTGGTTCAAGGTAAAAGACGCTGTTCTTTAGTTAGTCATCCCAGCCTGGAATTTTTAGGGATTCATCCCAGTTTTCCATGATTTGAATTCCGCTTGAAGTTCCGATTCTGTTCGCACCGGCGGCAATCATTTCTGCGGTCTTTTTTGCGTTTCTGATTCCTCCAGAGGCTTTTACACCGAAATCTTTTCCAACGGCTTTTCTCATTATTTGGATATGATGCGCTGAAGCTCCATTCGGAAGAATGTTTCCGGCAGAATCTTTTGGAGTCGCAAAACCTGTTGAAGTTTTTACAAAATCTGCTCCGGTACGAACTGCGCATTGGCAGCAAGTTACAATTGTTTCATCAGAAAGAAAACAGGTTTCAAGAATAACTTTTACAACAATTTGTTTTCCGACTTTTTCCCCGGCGAATCTTGCGGCTTGAACAACTTCTGCAATGTCCATTTCTATTGAACTGAAGCGACATTCCAACGCAGCTCCGGCATTTATCACCATATCAACTTCATCAGCGCCGTTGATTATTGCTTCTACAGTTTCCGCGGCTTTGTCCTTTGAGGATGTGGCTCCGAGCGGAAATCCGATTACTGTGCAGATTTTCACATCTGTCTGGTTTAGCTCACTTTTGCAGACAGGAATATAAACCGGATTTATGCAGACTGATTTGAATTTATAGTTTTTTGCCTCTGCGCAAAGCCGGATTATTTCCTTGATTCCAGCGGTCTGGGCAAGCATTGTGTGATCAATAAATTTTGCAAGTGTTTCTTTTTTCATTCTTCTGATATTTTGAATGAAGTGGCAAAAAATGTCTATCGGTAAAATAATTGCGCAAGAAAATGCCGCAACGGAAGCGAAAAAACAAAAGTGGCGTAATTTGCCATTTTTTTGCCGCAGGCATAAAAGAAAACTGAAAATGAGCTTTGCGAATTGAAGTTTTCTTCCTAAAAAAAATTGCAACCATAGCCAATTTTGTTTTTCCGCTGGAAGTGCAGGCATTTTTTTCTTCAACTTTTTTGTAAAATTTAGTTAGCCATTGCGAACTTTGATTTGTTGAAAATTCGTTTTGCGTAGAGTAATATTTTTCTAGTTCATTTTTAGCTGTAAGGAGAACGACTATGGCTTACAAAGTTGATTCAGATAAATGCGTTAATTGTGGCGCATGCGAACCTGATTGTCCGGTTGGAGCAATTTCAGAAGTAAACGACAAAAGAGCTATCGATGCAGACAAATGCATCAGCTGTGGTTCTTGTGCGTCTACTTGTCCAGCAGAAGCAATTTCAGAGTAAATTATTTTGCGAAAAAAAGCAGGTTTTTGAATGCAAAGACCTGCTTTTTGTTTTAAAATGAATGTATGTTGAACGTGGCGTTGAAAATTAAGGAATTCTTTTTGAATCTTTTCAAGGTTTTGGGCTTGGTCGCTTTTTGTCTTGCGGTGGGATTTGCGGTTGTTTTTCCATTGTGGAAATTTGCGGTTTGTGCGCCAAGAATTTATACATTTGTTGTGCTTTTTGCGGTTTTTGCCGTGGCTGTTTTCTGTATTGTAAGAAAAATCTTAAGAAAAAAGAATGCATCATAACTTTTTTGCGCTGATTTTTTTTGTTGTTTTGCAAGTTTTTTCTATTATTTCTTCTTCTGCGGAAGAAAATTCGGTTCAAAAAATCAGAATTGAGATTGAAAAACTTCCTGAAATTAAAAAACTTTCCCGCACGGATGTTGTTTTTTGTCAGTTTGAGGAAACCGTTTCCCATAATGACAGAATTTTTGCGGATGAGCTTAATTTTACGCCACCGATAGAAGAATTCTACGTTTATATTCCAAAAAAATCAGAGGATATTTTTTCTGTCTGCGCCGATTCAGGGATTCCCTATGACACTTTGATTACCTTGAATTCTCTTTCTGGAATTTCGGAAAAAATCGCCGGAAAAAAAATTGTTTTGCCAACTGTAAAAGGTATTTTTGTGCGGGAAAATCCTGTTTCGTTTGTTGAAATTCTAATCTCGTCTGAATTCAAGTCTTTTGTGGAAAATTCGGAAAAAATATGTTATTATTTAAATGAAAAGAAATTCTATTTTCTTTATGGAAAAAGATTTACTCCTGCGCAGCGTGCTTTTTTTCTTGATGCATCGATGCGGGCGCCTTTGGACAGTATCCGGGTTACTTCTGGATTTGGATTTCGTGACAGTCCTGTGTACAAAAGATGGAAATCTCATAATGGAATAGATTTTGCGGCGGCGGAGGGAACACCTGTTTATGCCTGTAAAAGCGGAAAAATTGCGTTTGTTGCAAAAATGGATTCTGTTTTCGGCAATTATGTTGTGATTTCCCATGAAAGTGGACTTTCTAGCGTATATGCCCATCTTTCTAGGATTGATGTAAAAAAAGGTGAGATTGTGCGGGTTGGCGAACAGATTGGGCTTTCTGGAAAAACAGGAGCAGTAACAGGTCCGCATTTACATTTTGAAGTCAGGCTGAACGGTGTCGCCGCTGATCCGGCTGATTTCATTCGGTATTAAGGTTTTTGTATGTTTAAGTTTTTTGCAAAACTTTTGTTTTTCTCTTTTTTGCTGATTCCTTGCTCGTTTTGCGGTGTGGAAACTTTTCGCGTAAGGAAAGTCTGTTCTGTTTCATTGCCGGGTGATTCCGCGGAAGAGCAGAATGCGGTTCTTGGAATAAACGATAGCCTTGCAGTTTTTATGCCTCAGGATATGACGTATCTTGAAGGATTTGAGCTTAAAATAAAAATTCCGCAGATAGTTGCTGACTGGCGCGATTCTGTGGCTTTTTCTGTTTATGATGGAATCAGACCAAAACCAAATGCTTCTACAATAGATTATTCTGGAACAAGAATTTTTGTAACTCCGCTTCCTGCAAAGTTGAACTGGATTGTTCATGTTCCGCTGAAAAATAAAAATTCAATAAAAGATAATGGTTATATCGCCAAGATTGAGGCGGTTCCGGATGTTTCATCTGGCTATACATTTATCCGTTTTCAGCCTGCAATGAAAGGCGTTCCTGATGAAACTTATGATGCAAAGTTTAATGTTGCCGTAAAGCCTGTTCTTATGAATAAAGGAACTTTAAAACTTGAAGTTTTTTCACCGGACGGACAGAACGCAAGTTACGAGGTTTTTATTGATGATGCGCCGGTTGCGCTTTTGAACGGAAAAGTTCTTCTTGACTCAGGAAAACACAATTTAAATGTCCAGTCTGAGGAATTTAGAAATGAAATGCGGACTGTTTATATTGAACAGGCAAAAACGTCAGAAATTCAGATTAATTTAAAGAGCCTCGCACCAACTTTAATCGTTACAGCACCTGAAAATTCCGATGTCTTTATTGATGATGAAAAAGTTGATTCTTTTGGGACGGAATTTGTCGTTTCGGAAGGTGAGCACATTGTAAAATGCCAGCTTGGAGGCTATGAGATTGTCCGTTCTCTTTCCATTGAAAAAGGAAAATCTTATTCGGTAAATCTTGCGGTTGACCTAGAGATTTCAGAAGAATAAAAGATTGAAGAAATTCGTTCATTTTCAAAAAAAATATTCAAGAAATTTGATAATCAGGGCGATAATATAATTACCGGGGACATTTTCCCCTCCCACCCATGTTCCCCGGTTGCCTGATGGGCATGGCTCGGTTCTATACCGAGCCTTTTTTTTGCTTGATTTTTCGCTGGAAGTGCAGGCATTTTTTGCAATGTGGTTTTGTATGTTCTTGTACTTGAATTGACGAAACAAATCTATTTTTTTACAATATAAGAATGACAACAATCCGTAAGTCTACTTATTTTTGGGTAGGCATTTTATTTTTTGCTTCGATTTTTATAGGCTGTCTTTTAGGTTACGGTCTTGCAGAAACTAAAAACATTGAGAATTCTGAATATATTTCTTCTTTTGATACAGCGCTTCCAACTAAGCTTTTGGATATAAACGGTGAGCTTATCACGGAATTTTCTTCTGATGAAAAACGCGAAATCATCAGCCTGAATAAATTGCCTCAGCACATGATAGACGCGCTTCTTACCCGCGAGGATCGAATCTTCTACAAGCATCATGGTTTTAGTTTTAAGGCGATTCTTCGCGCTGTTGTTGGTCAGCTTACCGGGCGTTCCCTTGGTGGTGGTTCAACTTTGACACAGCAAATTGCCGGAACTCTTTATTGCGACCGAGCTGAAATGTCTATAATGCGAAAAATCAAAGAGCTTTGGTGGGCTATCCAGATGGAACGCCGGTATTCAAAAAATGAAATCCTTGAACTTTATCTGAATAAAATTTATTTTGGCGGTGGAACTTACGGTGTAAATGCCGCTTCAAAATATTATTTCGGACATTCTGCGGAAGAAATTACTCCGGCGGAAGCTGCGATTCTTGTTATTCAACTTTCAAACCCTGCGTTTTATAATCCTTTTGATCATCCGAACCGCGCGATGGATCGTCAGAAAGATGTTCTTACAAGCATGGTTAAGCTGAATTATATCAGCGAGGCAGAGGCCCAGGATTCTTTTGATGATTTCTGGAGCGATTTTGACTACACACGAACAAGCTCTTCAGCATATATGATGCGGGATGACAAAGCTCCTTGGTTCAGCGAATATGTCCGCCGGGAACTTGGAAATCTTATTTATGGTTCTCAGAGTATTTACACAAGCGGATTTACTGTAAATACAACATTGAATCTAAAACATCAGGCTGCGGCGCAAAAGGTGATGGACAGATACATTCCAGAGGCAAACCGCCGCTATCAGCTTGAGCACAGTACACGTTCAAGCGTTGCGTTCAGCACATATATCCCGATGACGGAACTGATTTCTCTTATGTTCAATCTTCCTGCAATCAAGGTTAGCGAGCAGCGTTCAGAAGTTATTGCAAATGCGGCGTACACAAATAGGATAAATCCAGTTCTTGATGTTGTTTCTATGATGACTGGAATTGACACATTGAAAGTTGGTGTCATAAACCGCGCGAATGCAACTGCTAAAAAAGAAAGTGAAAAGACTACGATTGAAGGAACAATGATTTCTTTGGAAAACACAACCGGTTATATTACAGCATTGGTCGGAGGTTCAAAATTTGACCAGGAAAACCAGTTTATCCGTGCGATTCAGGCGCGTATTCAGCCTGGTTCAACGTTCAAGCCTTTGTATTATACAGAGGCGATTGATTCAAAGAAATTTACTCCGGCAACTCCGATTTCAGATACTCCGGTTGTTTTCCATACAGCGGACGGAAAGCCTTACATTCCTCTTAATTTTAAAGGTGAATGGGATGGGGATGTTCTTGTCTGGTACGCTTTGTGCCGCTCAATGAATGTTCCTTCTTTAAAAGTTCTGGATGGAATTGGTTTTGATGCTGCAATTAACCGCGCTGTTTCGCTTCTCGGCATTTCAAAAGAGGAGCTTCCAAGCCGCGCGTTCGTTCCTGGCTATCCAATCGGACTGGGCGTTTGTTCTGTAAGACCGATTGAAATGGCCCGTGCATTTTCTGTTATTGCTTCAAGCGGAAAAGAAGTTACGCCAATGGCAATCCGCACTGTTGAGGACAGAAACGGAAATGTGATTCTTAATCCTGAGCGGGAAATCCGGGAGGCGCAGCAGGCGAAAGGTGATGCTTACCAGATTGTTTCTCCACAAACGGCATTTGTTATGGAAAAAATGCTTCAGGAAACTGTAAGCGGTCCAGGAACTTTGAGTGTTCAAAGCTGGAAGTTTGATTTTAAAGATGAAAAAGGCAAGCGATATTCAATTGCGGCCGGCGGAAAAACCGGTACAACGCAGAACTGGGCAGATGCCTGGACAGTCGGTTTTACGCCATACAATACTTCTGCGTTCTGGTTCGGATTTGATAAGCCGGGTCAGTCCCTTGGTTTAAAGATTACCGGTGCAACTCTTGCAGGTTTTGCCTGGGGTGATTATATGCGCGAAATTCATCGCGGTCTTCCGGCAAAAGATTTCCAAAAGCCGGTTGAAGGTGTTTTCCAGGCAACAGTTTGTTCTGTAAGCGGAAAAATTCCAACCACAGAATGTGGCATCCACACAAAAACTTTGTGGTTCTTGTCTGGAACTCAACCTACAGAAATTTGTCCTGTTCATGGCGGACGTGCGGCAAGAGCTTCCGCAATCAGTATTGAACGTCTGAAAAATGAGATGTATCAGTCTGGTCAGCGCAGAACCGTTGACTTTGATGTTTCTCCGCTGCAATTAAATCTTGACTTCTTGAATGGTGGTACAGTAAATTTGAATCAGAATGGCGGAAGCAGCAAGCCGGCTAAAGAAGAAACAAAACCGGAAGTTCTTCCTGATTACAATTATCTTATGGAATAGGATTGATGCTTGTAAATATTAACGATATTAAGATAAAAAAACGTGTGCGTCGCGATTTGGGCGATCTTGAGGCTCTAAAAAACAGCTTGAGGACGTACGGGCTTTTGAATCCTATTACTCTTAATAACAAATACGAGCTTATTGCGGGCGAACGAAGGCTTCAGGCGGCAAAGCAGCTTGGCTGGACAAATATAAACGCGGTGATTCAAAACAATCTTAGCGAAGTTGAAGAACTTGAGATGGAGCTGGAAGAAAACAATCAGCGCAAGGAATTTACAAACGAAGAGCTTTTGGAAGGATACAAAAGGCTTGAAAAACTGCGGAATCCTAGTCTGTGGCGAAAAATTGTGATTTTTCTGAAAAAGCTGTGGAACTCGATAATTTCGTTTTTTAGGCGAAAGAAATAATTTTTTGCTCAAAAATCCGCTTTTCAAGATTCAGTCTGAATTAATTTTAGGGCTTCCGGCAATTTATAGATTGATTCAATCTTTAGCGTTTTTCCTGGATGCAATGGCTTTTTTGTGTTTCTTGCAGCCGCTTCTGGATTCAGATGGTGGCCATTCTTGTTTCCGACAAGAACTGCTGTTCCGCCAAGAGATTCCCAGCCGTCAGTATATTTCAGCATATCATCAATAAAAATTGAATTTTCGATTGTTCCGCCGGCTTTCTGCAAAGCTTTGTTAAAGGCCGAGGAATATGGTTTTCCAAGAAAATTAAAATCTCTTATGTCGCAAATTTCAGAAAACAAATCTTTTACGTTTAATTTTGAAAGGACTCTTTCTGCGTGTTCGCGCGGTGCATTTGTACAGATGATTTTTGGAATTTCGATTGACTGCAGGAACGGGCGCAAATTTGGATCTTCTTCAAGTTCGTCAGCCTCATTTTCCGGGTGAACATGCTTAAAAAATCCTTCAACGTCTGTAAGACCTTCGCTGCGGAGCCATTCAAGTGTTGTGGAAAAATTTCTTACCTTTTTTTGTCGGATTTCCACAGCTTCTTCATAAGAGCAATGAAAAAAAGCCATCACACATTCCATCATTCTTTGTGTGATTCCTGCGTCCATCGCGCTGTTTGCAGTGTAAAGCGTGTTATCCATGTCAAAAATCAAGTGTTCAATTTGCATGGTTTTATTGTACAAAAAAAATTGATTAATTGACAGTAAAATATTGCAGAGTTAGAATAAAAGAACGTTTAAAAAAAATATGGAGTAAATATGGATCAGACATTGAAGGCAGTTTATGGAAAATATTTCGCGGAGATGATGCAATATTCAAAGGCGCCTGCAAAAATTGATAACACGAATGTTTATCAGGAAGCTAACAAAGATCTGACAAAATATATGGAAATGATTTTGCGCGAAAATTTTCTTCCGGGTTCTGGACTTGGAAATGTTGAAAATTTTAAGGCGTTTTATAATGCTGTTTCAAAAGAAGGAAAGCGTGGTCTTATTCTTATGGAGCATTACACAAACCTTGATTTGCCGGCGATAATTTATCTTTTAAAGGAATATGGCGAGGATTGGGCAAAAGATTTTTCTGAGAGAATTGTTGCAGTTGCAGGAATGAAGCTGAACGAGGCAAGCCCTGCTGTCCGTGTCTGGACGGAAGGTTTTACACGCGTTGTAATTTATCCTACGCGCTCACTTGATAAAGTTGAAAATTCAAACGAGACAGAAGAAGAGAAAAAAGCTGAAGAAAAAAAAGCAAGGACAATAAATCTTGCCGCAATGCGTGCGATGGATGACTGCAAAAAACGTGGTCAGATAGTTCTTGTTTTTCCTTCTGGAACTCGTTATCGTCCTGGTCATCCTGAGACAAAAAAAGGTCTGCGGGAAATTGACAGTTATCTCCGTCTTTTTGATGTTGTGCTTCCTGTTGCAATAAATGGAAATTGTCTTAGAATCAATCCTGAAAATTCAGAAGATATGCTTGCTGATATTGTTACAAAAGACAAAGTTCTTCTTACGGCACATCCGATGATGGACTGCAAGGAATACCGGAATTCTGTGCTGAATTCGCTTCCTGCGGACGAACCTGATCCAAAACAGAAGACAATTGACGGAATAATGGAAATTCTGCAGAAAGTTCATGACGAAGTGGAAAAAACTCGCCTTTAAGCTTAGAAATCTGTATATTTGTAAAAAGGAAAAATTATGGCTGATTTAGATATAGTTGACCGCGTAAAAGAAGCGATTGATATGTTTCGTCCGCAGCTTCAGGCTGATAGCGGCGATATGGAATTTGTCTGCATTGATGATCAGAACCGTGTCCATTTGAATTTGCATGGAGCTTGCGGAAGCTGTCCTATGGCAACAATGACATTAAAAATGGGTGTTGAACGCTATATTATCGATGCAGTTCCAGAAATCACAGAAGTTGTTCAGGATAATGCAAATCCGGAACTTGCAGAAAATGGTTTTGGCGAAGGTTTTTAGTAAAAGGCGGAAAAAATGAAAATTAAAAAAGACGCAGTTGTTTCAATTGCATACACACTTTTTGATGCAGAAGGAAATCAGTTGGATTCTTCTGGCGATTCAGCTCTTCAGTATATCCACGGAAACGGTCAGTTGATTCCTGGTCTTGAGGCAATGCTGGAAGGAAAAGAACCTAGTCTTAAATTCAAGGCAGTTATTGAGCCGGAAGAAGCGTACGGCGCATACAATGACAAGATGGTTGTTGAAGTTCCAAAAAATCAGTTTGAGGAAGGAGCTCCGCTTGAAATAGGAATGAAATTTCAGGCGAGCACAGCGGATGGGCAGGTTTGCCTTGTGCGAGTAATAAAAATTTCAGATGATACTGTAACTGTTGACGCAAACCATGAACTTGCCGGAAAGCAGCTTACTTTCGATATTGATATAAAAGATGTTCGGGAGGCAACTGAGGAAGAACTTGCAGGTCTTTCTGGCTGCGGTGGCTGTGGAGGAAATTGCGGTGGTTGCGGTGGCGACTGTTCCGGTGGCTGCGGAAGCGGCGACTGCAACTGCGGCAATTAATTAATTTTTAGCTTTCCAATGCGCCAAGAATCTTTTTGGTGTTTTCCTCTTTTGATTCTTCGGCGGTTGGAACAGTTATGTCCGCAATTTGCCTGTAGGTTTTTGTGCGTTCTTCATAAAAATTGTGAAAAATCTTGCGGACTTCCGTTTCATCAGCAGGACTTTGGTTTGCAATGTAAGCCGGAAGATTTTTCCACGTTCCATCTGAAAGTTTAGTTGCTTTTTTTAAGATTCTGTCGCAGGCGGTTTTTTCATCAACATCAATATAAATAAAAGTTCCAAGCGGACGCAGGCTGTTAAGTGCCGGCGCATTGTCGCAGATTCCGCCTCCTGTTGAGATTATTACAAGTTTGTCGTTGCATATTGATTCAAGTTTTTTGCAGATTTCTTCCTCTGCAGACATGAAAGCCGCCGGTCCGTTTTCTGAATAAATTTCACGTGGCGATTTTCCAAAAATTCTTGTGATTTCATCATCGATGTCAATAAACGGACACTTAAAATGCTCTGCAAGCAGCCGTCCCTGTGTTGATTTTCCGGAATGTTTTATTCCCATCAAAATAATTGCTCTGGTTTTCTGCATATTTTTACTATATCAGTTTTGTTGAAAAAGTCTACCTTATGATTTATTCTTATTGTATGAATGTTTATTTTGCATTGATTTTGAATTTTTTGCCATTTTTTATCTGTTTCTTTTCATTTAAGTTTTTATTCAAGATGAAATTTTCAACGGAGCTTTTTGCCTGTCTTTTTGGATTTCTTTCCGTTTTGCCGATTACTTTTCTTCAGTTTTATTTGATGAGTCTGGTTCCGGAGCAGCTTTTTTCTGGAAAAACTGATTTAAGCGGACTTTTCTGCAAGTTTCTTGTGTACAACGGTCTTATTGAAGAACTGATAAAACTTATTCTGATTGCACTTATTCCTCTCAAAAAATTGAATCTCCGTGCGTTTTTTGCGGCGTCGCTGCTTTGCGGACTTTGCCTTGGCTCATTTGAATCGATGATTTATTTCCTCCAGCATCTTTCAAATGCAAATCAGACTGGAGCGGAACTTTTGTACAGCTTGATTTTTGCAAGAATGTTCAGTTCAGATTTGATTCACGTTTTTTGCGCTGGTCTTTGCGGTCTTTTTGTCTGGGGAATCCGCCGCAGGCAGAATAACCCGATGATTTTTATTTACGCTGTTATTTGCCACGGACTTTTTGACTTTTTTGTATATTTTGACTTGTGGATTCATTGGTTTTCAGTTGCCGCGATTCTTTTTGCGGTTATCGAATGTCGCGTAAAATATCAGAAATATTCAGCTCTTTCTGGTGAAATAAAGAATGAAGAAAAAGCAGTTTCTGAAAACCTTAAAAAGCGTGTTTCAAGGACGAGAACTTCGGCAAAACGAAATTCAACAAAATCTTCTGCCAGAAAAACTGTAAAAACTGATTCTGACGCCACTGTTGTTACAGGAAATTTAAAAAGTCCTGCAGAAACAAAAACACGGAGCAGAAGCAAAACAAAAGTAAAGGCTGAAAGCAAATCCTCTGCACGCAAAGAAAAAATTCCCGAAAACATTGATGTTACACCAGAACTAAATGAAGAAATTTAAAAAATATCATATTTTGTAGGCAATGCACTTGACATAATGATATTAAAAATATAATATATATGAACATACGACGCGGGGTAGAGCAGCTGGCAGCTCGTCGGGCTCATAACCCGGAGGCCGCAGGTTCGAGTCCTGCCCCCGCTATACTGCTAATTCCTTATGTTATAAGGAATTACAACACTACTAAACCCAATAAAGTAGGGCTTAGCGTGATTCAAATTACTAATTTAAGTAAATACTCTAAGTAAGAGATTTACGGTCTTAGTGAGGTGAATATGGCTAAGCCCTATTTAATTTTTAAAGCCCATACTGGGATTTATTACGCTCAAATCCGTCTTGCAGACGGAAGTCTTTCCAACAACAAATCTACTGGATGCAGAAACCGTACAGAAGCTGAACGCACCGTTATGGAATGGATTGTCACTGGCAATATTCCAGCTCGTGTTGGTTCAAAGGACAGCAAGGTTAAGAGCATCGACAAGATTCGTTTATTCAATGATTTACGAACCGCAGAGTTTGATTCTGATGATATCAACAACATCATCAAGATTCTGAAGGAAAGGAACTATCTTTATTCTGCTGTTGCATCAACTTCAAAAGGCAGCATCCCGATTGAAGATTTCCTTGAAAACTTTTGGGATTATGACAAATCCCCTTATGTAAAAGAAAAGCTTGGAAAGAAACAGTCTATCCATCGTCAGTACTGCGCTACCCTTTTGAGCAGAACCCGCCTTTACTGGATTCCTCGTCTTGCAGGAAAATGTGTTGCAGAAATTACTCGTAAAGATGTAGATGCATTCTTCTCCAGCGATGAAGCTCAGAAACTTGCACCTAAAACAATAAACTCAATTATCGAGACAATCACTATTCCGCTCAAATGGGCTTATTACAATGAACTTACACAGAACAACTGCTTTGATGGAATTATCAAATGTTCTAATCAGAGTAAGGAACGAAAAGTCATTGATATGGATACAGCAAACCGCCTGATGGAACTTGAATGGGACAATGACGAAGCTAAGATTGCAAATGAACTTGCAATGCATACAGGAATGCGTGCCGGAGAAATCCAGGCCCTTACTGTTGATGATTTAGGTGAAGATGAAATCCATGTTCGCCGCAGCTGGTCTAAATACGATGGCCTCAAATGCTGTAAAAACGGCGAAGAACGTTCTGTTCCAATTCCTATTTCTCATCAGCTTTATTTGAAGCTTAAGATGCTTGCTGATTTTAATCCTCATGGAAACGGATTTATTTTCTACAGCACTGTAAAAGACAAGCCAATGGACAGTAAACAGTTTAATAAATACCTCAAACGTGCACTTGCTGAAATTGGTTATGCAGATTCAAAGGATATCTGCTTCCACTCCTGGAGACATTTCTTCATTGCCCGCATGCTCGATTATGTTCAGGACAAACGTTATGTTATGGCCCTCTCTGGTCATAAGACTGAAGCTATGCTTAATCACTATGGAGCACATCTTGAAGATGAAAAAGTTATTGATTTGGCCCGCAATGTTATGAAGAAGGTCTTTATCGACCAGAAAGAAGATGAAGAGACAATCAACATGCTGAATCAGAAACTTGAAGAGTTGAACAAGGAAATCGCTTAAAAATCAGGAGAAATGAAAATGAGATTATTTGGAAATACGACAAAAAAGGCTAACGATAAAGACAATGCAAAGATTAAGATGGTTGAAGTTTCACAGCTTCGTTTTGACAGAGACTTCAAGAATGTATTCCAGCAGGAAAATGATAAGGTAGCTGAAATTGCAAATGATATGAAGGCTAACGGATTTGATAAATCTCGACCTATAATTGTGACCGAGGCTTATATCATTGTTGACGGACATTCGCGATTTATGGCGGCTAAAAAGGCAGGACTTGAAAAAGTTCCTGTTATCATCAAGAAGTTCGATTCGCGTGATGAGACAATTGAGTATGAGTATAAAATGCAGCTCAATTCCCGCCGGCTGACGGATGGCGAATACTTTGCTGCCTTCTTGAAGCTGGATGAAATCAGACGTTCTAACCCTAATGCCCAGGGCTCTTCTGATGAAGCAATCGGACGGCAGCTTAATAAATCTGCACGTCAGGTTTGCAAAATGCGTGAGATTGCTAAGAAAGCAGATGCAGCACTTCTTGAGAAGATTCAGAATGGTACTGTTTCGATAAACAAAGCACACGAGATGATTAAAGCAGCTGAAGCCAGGAAGAAGGCCGGAGAAATTGAAGTTTCTGCTGAAACTTCATCTAACACAGGTAAAGGTATCAATCAAGATTCTTTCAAACTTGGAGTTTTGTTTGTTCTCTCGGAACTTGAGAAAGGCCGGAAGAAAGGGCAGATTCTGAAAGACAAGAGAATTGCTAAGCTTAACTTAGGAGACCTGGCTTTGTCAGAAGAAGAGATAAGTCGAATCTCTCAACGATTTGGAATTGCATAAGTAAAAGCAAGACAAAACTAAGAGGCTTTCAGTTTGTTTGATACAAACTGGAAGCCTTTTTCATTTAACTTCAAAGCCCTTTCAAAGAAGCCCTGAAAAATCAAATTCAAAAAATCATTTAAACGCAAATCTGCGTACTACCCTCATGCAGAAATTTTCATGACCCCATGACAAAAACTTCCTTCCCCTACTGAAATTTCTTTCCGAACCCTCCTGAAAAAATGTGCACAGTAAATATATAAATTTAGATATATATAAATTTTTAATATAACGTAAGCATTCAGAAAAATTTTTCAAAAATATTTTTAATTTACGCTTCAGTTAACTTCAGCTAGTGACTACCGAAGGAAAACAAATCTTGACGAAAGTATCTGTCCTTCGTTATATTTTAATCAGCTAATAGAAATGCCTGCCCAAAAGGACAAATCTATGGCTAACACAAAAAACTTCAGTATCTGGCCGGAAATTCCGGAAGATGCACTCCTTACACGCCAGCAGGTTGTAGCAATCCTGCACATTGGCATGTCTACATTGGACAGTCTTATCCCAGACTCAGAACTCCCCAGAGTCAGACTGTCAAAAAGAGTTTTCGTCCTCAAAAAGGATTTGGAAGCTTACATTCTTGCACATCGTTCAACAGGCGGCGCCAAAATCCCTGTGGGAGGTGTAGCATGATCAGCGACAATGTTTTTATCCAGGCACTCCAGGAATTAAACAATCACCAGATTCAGCACGGCGAATGTTCAATTACATTTACCTATCATGATGGACGGGTTCAGTTCTACACGGTTTCTACAAGCGAACGGCACAATGTTGCTTTATCAAAAAAGCAGCTGGGAGTGACGGATGCTAAATCAGCCTGAAAGAAAGCCTGATTATTTCATCCAGATTCCGCCGGAAGTTCTGTTCGAAACTAAACTGTCTGCAGGAGCAAAACTTTTCTACGGGGAAGTTTTGTTCCTCACTTACACCTATGGATTTTGTAGTCAGAAGAATGCTTACTTCGCTGCAAATCACGGTGTGAGCCTCAGGACAGTTGAAAACTGGATTAAGGAACTGAAAGCTCTAAGTCTTATCAAAGTTGAACTAATCAGAAAACAGAACAAGGAAGTCGAACTCAGAAAGATCTTTGCACTGGCTAAAATTGATTTTTCAAAGATGCCAGGCTTAAATCAAATATCTGTACAGGCAGAAGCTTCCACTCCATCGAGAATCACAAAATCATCCCCAAAATTAAAGAAACCGTACGGTGCCAATCAGAATGTTTTTCTGTCTGATAACGAGATGGAAGAACTTCTGAAAAATCACACAAAAGAACAGACTGATAAAGCCATTGAACTTTACAGCGAATGGAAAGCAGACAAGGGAGCAAATCCAAGATCTGATTTTAATTCCATGCAGTGGGCTTTAAGAGAGATTGAAAAGCCTGCTCCAATTACAAAAAGCGGAAGGAGGCTCACGGCTGTTCAGGAATCAGGCTGTGACGAAGTGTCTGAAGAGACTTTAGCGAACCTGCCCTTCTAGTGCCAAATGGCACTAACACAAAAACAGTGCCATCTGGCACTCTAACTTTTTACAACATGAGGAGTACAGAATGAGAGAACAATACTTTATTGATGTATTAAATCGGTTTGATACAGATGAAAGATTTGCATTGGAAAAATGCGGATATTCCCCAGATGATAAACTTGAGGGAAGACAAAAAGAGATTTTTGAGTACGAACGAAAAAGTTTACGTGAAAAAATAGCCACAAATCTGTTCAATATTAAAAACTGGAACAAAAGTAATTTGAGCGGAGTTCCGCCAAGATTTGCAGAATGTTCATTCTTCAATTTTGAATGCCGGACAGAAAATGAGAAACACATTTTTCAGAAGGTATGTGATTTTGTAAGTCAGGAACATAATGAAGGTGTTCTTCTAATGACCGGAGCAAAAGGAACCGGAAAAACTCATCTTGGAACTGCAGCGGTCCGGGACACACAGGGCCGCTATGTCAGCATGGAAGACCTGATTTATAAGGTGGAATCCAGCTTGAACTTCAAATCCCCTCAGACAGAAGAAGAAGTTTTTAATGATTATTCAACAGTAAAGTTTCTTGTAATTGATGAAGTTGGCCGTTCATTGAAGCGTGAAAAGGAAATAGAAATCCTAAGTTACATTCTGCGAAAGCGATATGACAACCAGCTTCCAACAATCGTGATTTCAAATCTTGAAAAGAAAGTACTTATGAAAAATCTCGGTGAAGCCGTAGTAGACAGGCTTCGCGAGACGGCCACAAGTATTGAGTTTTCAGGAGAAAGTTACCGTATCTTAAAAAGAAAGGTCGCATGATAAATCTGCCAAATGGCGGATAGCAGAATCTCTGCAAATCTGCCGGCCGGCGGATCTCCGTCACGTGACGGAATAAAGTCTCTGGAGAGACTTAATCGCGTGTGCATAACCCCATATGTGTTGACGCAAAGCATCAACACTCGGGGCCCCTGAAAAAAAGAAAATGCACACTCGCAAACTTATCCGCCAGACGGCGGATGGAAAGAGTGCCAAATGGCACTACTACAACAAAGTCAATTTTTACAACAAGAGGAGCACTATGACTTATACAACTTACAAAACAACAACCCAAAATCCGCCGGCCGGCATATCCGAGCCAGCCTGGAAAAATCCGGTAAACGGACATGACTATAAAAATGATCCTGAAAGAGACAACCATCTTTTTGATTTTCACAGAACTTATCATGCAAAAGATGATGGTCAGCGAATAAATCAGATTTTGAAACAACTTAAAGAACTCGGCGGAGATTATGGTTTTAATACTGATTTCAAAAATAATCCCAAAGGAAAAATGCGCTGTACCCATCATTCTCAAAGAACACAGAAAAGTGGAAAAGCATTTTCTACAAAACACAACGACCGTAACTTTGAATCTAATCCTGAGCATATTGTTAAAGACAGAACAGTGAACAATATCACATGGAACTGGTGCGGAGATGAGTTTACTTTTGATGAAGGTGAAAAGAAGTTTTATGAAGAAAACTTTGAGGAACAGCTTATTGCAACAAATCAGTCTTATATAAAGAATCGTCACAAAGAACGCTGTAAGACAATGGACCAATGGAGGAAATCAAAACAGCATTGCCCGGAAGATACAATCATCCAAATCGGCTGCATCAACAATCATCCTGACGTCAGAAAATCGATGGAGTGTTTTGAAGAATATATAAAATGGCTTGATAACTGGAATGAGAAACACAGGCGACCGATGAAGATTCTGAACTGGGCATTGCATCAGGATGAACAGGGTGCACCTCATTTTCATATGCGCCGAGTCTGGATGTATCGCGATGAAGATACCAATCTTCTTACAACTGGGCAGGAAGCTGCTCTTAAGATTGCTGGAGTTGAACTTCCTAATCCTGAACAAAAAGAAGACCGCTGGAATAACCGTAAAAAGACTTTTGATAAAATGTGCCGCGAAAAATGGATTCAGATTTCCAGGCAGCATGGCCTAGAAATTGAAGATACTCCAAAACCAAAGGAACAGACCGGTCTTACACTTGAAGAGTTTCAAAAACTGAAAGATGAAAAGCGAAACAAAATCTATCAGGAGCTTGTGGAACTGGCAAATGAAAATATGGCAGCTCTGGAAAAAATTTCTGAATGGGAATTCCTTGGTCCAAAGGTAGAGCGTTTTGAAAAATGGCTCGAAAATGAGTTCTTCTATTATGATACTGGAAATGCCGAAGAAAAAAGATTGATAAAAAAGCAAATTGTTTCTGCCTTTGCAAATTCCACCAAAGCTATTCAGGACAAGTTTATAGGACAGATTGCTGAGTATCAAAGACAGCTGGAGGAAAAGGAGCCGAAGCAACAGATTAAGAGAAAGGATATGGATTGGGAGAGATAAGATAGTGTAATTGATTAAGCTGGTTTTCTGTTTGGATACCAGCTTTTTTTATACTAAATGGCGAAAAAAATGCGCTGTCCGGCGGATAATAATGCATTAAATCAATTATAAAAACTCTTGCAAATTTTACGAAAGCACTTTATATTCAAATTAAAGGCACAGAGAATGCTAAAGTAAATCAGCTAAATAAGTCATGATTTTTGTATTCGATGCAAGTTGAATATTTAAATCAAATGTTTATTTAGTAATCCAGCTTTTTCATTTCTTTATGTCATTCAATTACATTTTAAAGCCCTCGTGCAAATTATGAATGGCATCATTGTGCCTCCAGAAAATTAATACGTCCTTGGAGGTAATTATGGACACATCAACAATCAAGAATATCCAGAATTCAATTGGATATGAATTTAAAAATCCACGTCTTTTAGAACAGGCTTTCGTAAGAAAATCATATTCTCAGGAACATCCAGAAACAATTTCAAATGAAGTTCTGGAGTTTTATGGAGACAGAGCTTTAGATCTATACATTACAAAAGCAATGTGTGATAGATTTTCAACAACAACCGATGACGGACAATTTTCATCAGATAAAAATGAGGATGAGCTTACAAAAATTAAAGCATTCAACGTAAATACTGATATTCTCTCTCACTGTATCAGAATGTTTGGTTTTCAAAGCTATCTTTGTTTGAATGAAAGTGATAAACAAAATGAAGTTTATAATTCCTCTCATGTTCAGGAAGATTTGTTTGAAGCCATAATTGGTGCCGTTGCGATTGATAGCAAATGGAATTTCGAAAGTATATTCAATACTTGTCAGACAATGTTAGTCCTTGCAGATTTTGAAATGAATTATATCGCCTGGCTTATGGATTGGTGTAAAGAGAATAAATTTGAAATCCCAAAATTTGAAGTAGAACTTGGTTCTGATAAGACTAAGAAGAAAACAGAACAATTTGAACTTTATACTTATCGAGATTACTACGAAGACCAGGAAAACAAGCAATCTAAAAACTGGGCTAAATATGAAATAAGAAAATGCAAACTCTACATTAAAGAATTTGATTACAGTGTAGAATCGACTATCAACACTCTTTACGCTGCCGAAATGGATTGTGCAAAAAAGTTTTACGATATTATTCAAATTAGAGAGAGGAATTTAGCTGTAGGAAGGCCTGATATTAATAAAGCCGTAAATCAACTAAATACACTTTGCCAAAAAGGCTACATAGATGACCCGGAATATACCTTTATAGAAGAGCATGATGATAATGGCAATCCAATCTGGAAATGCAATTGTGATCTTTATGAATTGGATAAAGTTTATTACGGTGAATCGCCTATCAAAAAAGAAGCTAAAAAAGAAGCTGCTTTTTATGCGCTTTGTGCTTATTTGGATTATGATCCAGATGAACTTGAAGACGATATGGATGAACTGTCTGAGGATTAATACCAAAATGACATTTTAATGTTCAGATTTTTTGTGGTGGTAATGTCATTATTTGACACTGCCACCGCGTATAATCCCTATATAACAATCAAAAAGGTTGTTATAATACTAATAACAAAACTAGGAGTTCTAAAAAAATGATTACTGGTGAAATCAAAAATAAAATCGATAACATTTGGCAAAAACTTTGGGCGGCTGGAATGGCTAATCCGCTGACTTGTATTGAGCAGCTTTCTTACTTGATGTTTATCCGCTCGCTTGATGATATTGAGATTGAAACTGAACAGAAAGAAAATATGATGGGCATTAAGGGAAATCATATTTTTGATGAAAGCCAGCAGAAACTCCGCTGGAGTAAGTTTAAGAATCTTAGCCCTGATGAAATTTTTTCCTTAATGAAAGATGAAAAGAATGGTATTTTTGCATTCATTAAGAATATGCATGGAAACAATGAAAGTGCATTTGCAAAGTTTATGAAGGATGCAACTTTCCAGATTCCAGCTCCTCAGGTTCTTGTAAATGTTATTGCAGGGCTTGATGAACTTTATGAAAATGACATTCAAGATCAGGATATGCTTGGTGATATTTATGAGTATATGCTTGATAAGCTTAGTGCTTCTGGGCAGAATGGACAATTCAGAACTCCGGCTCAAATCAGAAACCTTATGGTAAATCTTATTCAGCCAACTCCCGATGACTGCATTTGCGACCCTGCTTGTGGTACAGCCGGCTTCCTTATTTCTGCTGCAAACTATGTTCGTGAACATAACGGCAACAAGATGAATGACAAGCAATGGGATCATTACGTTAAGGGGCTTGTTACTGGTTACGATACTGATATAACAATGCTTCGCATAAGTACTATGAATCTTATGCTCCACTCGATTACAAATCCTACTGTTGAATATCAGGATGGCGTAAGCAAGGCAAATCAGATTGAAGGACAATATGATGTGATTCTTGCTAATCCACCTTTCACAGGAACTGTAAACGAATCGACAATCAATCCTAATTTGCTTGATGTTTGTAATACAAAGAAAACAGAACTTTTGTTCGTTGCTCTTTTTATCCGTATGCTTAAGAAAGGCGGTCGCTGTGCTTGTATCGTTCCAGACGGAGTTTTGTTCGGTTCATCAAATGCACACAAAGCACTTAGAAAAGAACTTGTAGAGAACCATCAGCTGCAGGCTGTAATCAGTATGCCTAGCGGCGTATTCAAGCCTTATGCCGGAGTAAGTACAGGTATTCTTGTTTTCACAAAGACAGGGGCTGGTGGAACTGAAAATGTCTGGTTCTATGATATGAAGGCAGACGGCTTTAGTCTTGATGATAAGAGACAGCCTGTAGATGCAAATGATATTCCTGATATCATAAAAAGATTCCAGAAACTGGATGCTGAAAAAGATAGAAAGCGAACAGACCAGAGCTTCTTTGTTCCAAAATCTGAAATTATTGCAAATAATTATGACCTTTCTATAAACAAGTACAAAGAAGTTGTTTACGAGAAAGTTGAATATCCAAAACCAGCTGTTTTGATTTCTGAAATTGAAGAGCTACAGAAAGAAATTTCTTCAGATTTGTCTGAACTTAAGAAGATGCTTGGAGAATAATTATGGAAAACGAAATTAGTATTGTATATAACCTGCCTGAGCATTGGGAAGAAAAAAAGAAACTTTCTTTTGACCAGCTTTCTAGTGCAATAGAAACACTACATGACTCAGCATATTCTGCTACTGTAAAAGCTGTTAACCGTTTTGCAACTGTAAGAAACTATATTATTGGTTTTTATATTGTTGAATATGAGCAGAATGGTAAAGACCGTGCAAAATATGGCGACAAACTTATAAAACGGCTTGCAGAAAAGATCAAACGAAAAGGTTTGAATGAGACTCTTCTTAAAAACAGTCGAAGGCTTTATTTACTGTACCCACAGATAATGGATTATTTATTGGGAAAAAGTCCGACGGCATCGGACTTTTCTACACCAGGTTCTCAACTAATTGAGAAACTTTCTTTTTCTCATATTGTAGAAATAATGACACTTGAAGATTCTTTAGCCCGCTATTTCTATGAAACAGAATGTATCAAATGCTGTTGGAATGTACAGGAATTAAGAAGACAAATTGCAACTAATTTGTATATACGTTCTGGCTTAAGTAAAAATCCTCAGAAACTTCTTACTCAATCAAAAAATGCTAATCTTCCAGCTTTAAGCATAAAAGATCCTTTTACATTTGAGTTCTTGGGATTGCGTCCAGAAGCTTTTACGGAAAGCGATTTAGAGAATGCCCTTATAGACCATTTGCAAGATTTCCTTCTTGAACTTGGAAAAGGCTTTTGTTTTGAAGCTCGTCAAAAGCGTATGATTATTGATGATGAATATTATTTTGCAGACCTTGTGTTCTATAACCGCATTTTACACTGCAATGTAATAATTGAATTAAAGAATGATGAATTCAAACATGCTGATTTAAGCCAGCTTAATGCATATGTTTCTTATTACAAAGAAAATGAAATGCATGAAGGTGACAATCTTCCTGTAGGCATTCTGCTTTGTACTAAGAAAGGTAAAAAAATGGTCGAATATGCGCTTGCAGGCATGGACAATAAATTATTTGTTTCTACCTATATGCTTACTCTTCCAGATACAAAAACCCTTGAAGCCTTTTTACGCAAGGAGATTGGAGAATGAGCGATTGTAAGACTGTAAGACTTGGGGATGTATGTGAGATTATAACAGGAGGAACTCCTAGTACAACAAAAAAAGAATATTGGGCCAATGGAACCATTCCTTGGTTGCAATCAGGTGTTTGTCAAAACTGTTTTGTAAATAAAACTGAAACATTTATTACTCAAGAAGGGCTTGATAATAGTTCTGCAAAACTAATGCCAAAGGATACTGTACTAATTGCTCTGACTGGTGCAACAACAGGAAAAGTTGGATATCTCACTTTTGAAGCATGTGCAAATCAATCTGTTACTGGTATTTTACCAAGTAAATCATTTAATCAACTTTATCTTTATTATTGTTTATTAAGTAAACGCGAAAAAATATTATCAGATAGTTATGGTGGAGCTCAAAAACATATTTCACAAGGTTATGTAAAAAATCTTGAAGTACAAATGCCTAATATAGACAAACAAAATGAAATTGCAACAATTTTAGATGAAATTTCAAATATCATAACAAAACATAAATTAATACTCGAAAAATATGATACATTAATCAAATCCCGATTTATCGAGATGTTTGGGGATAATCCAATTGAAAACGGAAAATGGAAAGTTGAAAAACTAGGTAATCTTGGTTTATGTAAAAATGGAATGAACTTCAGTTATGAAAACAATGGCTTTGAAATAAATTGCCTTGGTGTCGGAGATTTTAAGGATAATGCTGTAATTTCAAATTGTGAAAAGCTTCCAGTTATCTCACTAAATGAGAAACCTTCGGAAGAATACTTATTAAAAGACAATGATATAGTTTTTGTTCGTTCAAATGGAAATAAAGAACTTGTTGGAAGAAGTGTTCTTGTACATCCTCGAGTATTAACAACTTTTAGTGGATTCTGTATTCGATTCAGACTTTCAACAGATTCAATTAATCATTTATTTTTACTTCAATTTCTAAAAATGCCAAACACAAGAAAAAATATGGCTGGACGAGGTGCTAATATTCAGAATCTAAATCAACAGATTTTATCAAATCTAGATATACCAGTCCCTCAAATTGAACTTCAAAACGACTTCTCTAGTTTTGTCCAACAAATCGACAAATCAAAATTTGAATACGCCTACATGGGAGTTGCAGCATGATAAACTCAAAAACTGTTACACTGGAAGAAATTTGCGAAAAAGGAAGTTCTAATATTGCTCAAAATGAGATTGAAAATAACTTTGGAACATATCCTATATACGGAGCAGCTGGTTTTATAAAGAATGTAGATTTTTATAAGTCAGATAAACCTTATATTGGAATTGTAAAAGATGGTGCTGGAGTAGGACGTGTATCAATTCATCCAGAAAAATCATCTCTTATTGGAACAATGCAATACATATTTCCCAATGAAAATGTCGATATTAACTATTTAGCTGAGTTTTTGAAATCACAAAATCTCGGAAGATTTTATACAGGTGCAACAATACCTCATATTTATTTTAAGGACTACAAATCAATAAAATTAAATCTTCCCTCATTGGAAGATCAACGATATATTGCAAAAGAATTTTGTAAATGTAACGAAATAATAAATAAACACAAAGCACTTTTAGAAAAATATGACATTCTAATCAAATCCCGATTTATCGAGATGTTTGGGGATCCTGTTCGGAATCCTTTGAATTGGGAAATATCAAATCTTGGAAGCTTTATAGAAAATGCAAATAATGGTATGGCAAGGCGTGGAAATGATAAAAATGGTAAAATAGTTTTACGTCTTGTAGAATTACAAAGAGGCTTCATTGATTATTCAGATTGCAATCGTATTGCGATAAAAACTAATGAAGAAAAATATTTACTCAAAAATAATGATTTTCTTTTTGCTCGGGTCAATGGGAATTCAGACAATGTTGGAAGATGCTGTTATTACAAAGATATAGGTGAAGAAGTTTATCATAATGACCATATAATTCGAGTTCATTTTGATGAAAACAGATTAAATGAATATTATCTTAATACGCTGTTAAATAGTGAATACGGAAAATCAGAATTCAAGAAATATATAAAGACATCTGCGGGTCAATATACAATTGCACAAGATGGTATTTCATCAGCTCAAATACCAATTCCGCCGCTTTCTCTTCAAAACGACTTCGCTGCCTTCGTCCAGCAAATCGACAAATCAAAATTTGCCGTGCAGAAGTCGCTCGAAAAAGCTGAAACTTTATACAAATCCTTAATGCAGGAGTATTTTGGATAATGTTTTCTTATGAGAATAGTTTTGCAAAATTGATGAAAGAAGCTCAAGTAAAATTATTAAGTAATAAAAACTATCAAGAAGGATTCAAATTATTTAAAAAAAATATTTTCGAAATGCCTCCTGTTGATTTATATTGCTTAAAGGTATCAAAATGGTTTAATAATTTTACAAGGGCTTATGACTTTTTAGAAAACGAAAATATCATTGTTAATGATTATAAAATCTCAAAAACTAATATTTATAATACTTACGAAATAATAGTAAAAGATTTGAGAGAACATGTTATTAACATTGCATCCTACCATGATTTGCTACTACACCTCTTAAATGAGGTTTATCAAATTACAGATAATTCAAAAAACTTGTCATGGGATCTTGTAAAACAAGGAATCGAAGAAGATAAAGTAAAGCAACAAATGACAAAAATCTATTCCTTGATGAAAAAAGAGATATCATACCGAAATGCAGTTTTGCACGACATGAATTTTCTATGGATTGATGATTATTTAACAATTGAAGTTAATCAGATATGCGGAATGTTACCAATTGAGGACAATGAATTACAAGATCTTATTGAGCCATTAAAAGCCCCTCTAAGAATACATTTGCAAAAAATTATTAATAATATAAAAGTTGATGAAATCAAACGATTTAATAACATTAAAAAAGAAACAGAAAAATTATTTGATTTATTATGTGTACCATACAAAAATAAAATTAATGATTTAATGATTTGATTTTATTTATAGGCTCTGAATTAAGGAGCTTATATGAAAAAGACATTAATTAATCAAATCCAGACTGAAATGTCTGGGGTACTGAATAATGCTCAAAGACAGAAACTTAGTGAAGTCCTTGAGCATTGTTTTTTTAACGTGGATGTTGTTGCTTTAGACAATGAAAATCTTATTCAAAGTAAATCTAATCAAACTTTAAAAGAAGAATTTCTTTCGGCAAAGCAAGTTGAAGGATGTTCTGAGCGTTCTGTAAGCTATTACAGCTCTACTCTAGATAATCTTATAAAAACGCTTGAAAAACCATTTAATCAAATAGAAACGGAAGATTTACGTGTTTATTTAGGTGAGTACCAAAAGAAAAATAATGCTTCAAAGCAGACAATTGATAATATTCGCCGTATCCTATCCAGTTTTTTTACCTGGCTTGAGGATGAAGATTACATCCTAAAAAGCCCTGTAAGAAGAATTCATAAAATTAAGACAATGAAGCAAGTAAAAGAGACTTACTCTGATGAAGCATTAGAAAGACTCCGGGATAACTGCAAGACTATCAGAGATTTAGCCCTGATTGATATGCTTGCTTCTACAGGTATGCGTGTTGGTGAACTTGTAAAACTTAATAGAGTTGATGTTGATTTTGTAAATCGTGAATGCGTTGTACTTGGAAAAGGTTCTAAAGAACGTGTTGTATATTTTGATGCTAGAACAAAGCTGCATTTACAAAATTATTTAAATTCCAGAACAGATGATAATGAAGCTTTATTTGTGAGCTTACTTGAACCTCATAATAGACTTGAAATTGCCGGTGTAGAAATAATGCTTAGAAAACTTGGAAGAAGTCTTGAGATTAATAAAGTTCATCCGCATAAGTTCAGGCGTACTTTGGCTACACGAGCAATTGATAAAGGTATGCCAATTGAACAGGTTCAGAAGCTTTTAGGCCATCAAAAGATTGATACAACTATGGAATATGCCATTGTTGACCAGCAAAATGTGAAAAACTCTCATAAAAAGTATCTGAGTTAGTACAATTTTCAGACATCTCGACTAATCGCAAAATCCCGATTTATCGAGATGTTTGGAGATCCTGTACAGAATCCTATGGGATGGGAAGTAAAGAAACTTGGAAAAATGTGTTCGGCAATAATGAACGGCACAACTCCTAAAGGTGGAGAACAGGTTTATGTTGAAAACGGCATCACATTCTTAAGAAGTCAAAATGTTTGGCGAAATAAAATTGATTTAGACGATGTTGCTTATATAGATGAAGCTACTCATAAATCGATGAAAAAATCTTCTCTTAAAAAATATGACATTTTGATGACTAAAACAGGTCGAATTAATACAGAAAACAGCAGTCTTGGCCGTGCTGCATTATTTCTTGGTGAAGATGATTCTGCAAATATAAATGGACACGTTTATTTAATTCGTTTAGAAAAAGAATACAATCACGAATTCGTAATTAGAATACTTACATCTCCAGAATATCGTGATTATATTCGTAGCATATGTGTTGGTGGAATTGATAAACGACAGGTTAATAAAGATCATATTGAAGAGTTTCCAATCATTCAGCCTCCAAAAGAATTACAGGATGAATATTCAACTTTCGTCCAACAAATCGACAAATCAAAATTTGAAATATGGCTAACGCTACAAAACTATGATATAATAGAAAAAAGAGTGTTTTAAAATATGGCTAATTTCGACTTCTTGCTAAATTATAGTGAATTTTCTGCTTTTTCAGGTTTAGCTAATGAAGCAGAAAAACAATATAACAAGTCCACCATGTTCAGCGGTATTTCTGCACGTAAATGTGTAGAACAGGCCGTAAACTGGATGTATAGCGTTGATGATGAACTTATCATGCCTTATGACGACAGTATTCAGGTTTTAGTTCATGACAAAAACTTTGTTAGTATTGTTCCAGGGAATATCCAAAAAGATTTACAGATTGTAATAAAAGTAGGTAATCAAGCTGTTCACTCAAATACAGAAGTAGATAAAGCCCGAGCACTTCTTTCCCTTAAAGCACTTTTTAATTTTACTAACTGGATTTGTTTTACTTATACTGATGATTATCAGACCCGTAAATTTGATGAAAATCTGATTCCTAAAAACAAGGCAACAATCATTGTAAAAAAGAATCAGGAAGAAATAGATAAATATCGTGGTGAGCTGGATGAAAAAGATAAGTCTATTGCAGAACTTAGAAAGCAGCTTGCTGATTTGCAAAAATCTATTCTAGACAATAAAGCAAAGCCTAAATCTGGTAAACAGATTGATTACGAAACTATCGACGAAAAGACTACTCGAAAGCTCTTCATTGATGATGATTTAACTCGGCTTGGCTGGCAGTTTGATGGTGTTATGGTTCAGGAAGAATATCCTGTCCATGACATGGGAGATAAAAAGTCTAATGGCTTTGTAGACTATGTTCTTTTTGGTAAAGACCATAAACCTCTTGCAGTTGTTGAAGCTAAGAAAACAAGCAAGGATCCTAACATCGGAAAACAGCAGGCAAAAGATTATGCTGATTGTCTTGAACGTGAGTATGGACGCAGACCTTTTATTTTCTATACTAATGGATTTGACTGCAACTTCTGGGATGATACACAGGCAGCACCACGTCGTGTAAGCATGATTTTTAGTCAGGGAGATTTGCAAAAGCTTATTGACCGCCGTGATTTAAAAGAAGATCTGAATGAAATTCAGATTAATCGTGATATTACAGGACGTGATTATCAGCTTGCTGCAATTAAGGCCGTAGTAAAATCTGCAAAAGAAGGATTCAGAAAGTTCCTCCTGGTTATGGCAACTGGAACCGGCAAGACTCGTACCGTAATCAGTCTTACAGATGTTTTTGCTCGTGCAAATTACGCAACAAATATTCTCTTTTTGACAGATAGAATCCAGCTTGTAGACCAGGCATATTCAAATTACAAAGAACATCTTAAATCAATGTCACTTTGTAATATGCTGGATCCAAAATCAAGAGAACATGATAAAAATGCTAGAATTGTATTTTCAACATATCCTACAATCCTTAATGCAATAGATACTGATAAAACCGAAGATGGAGAACGATTATTTACACCAGCTCATTTTGATTTAATTATCATCGATGAAGCACATCGTTCTATCTTTAAAAAGTATAGGGCAATCTTTGAATATTTTGATGCTTATCTTGTTGGACTTACTGCAACTCCACGAGAAGAAGTTGAGCGTAGCACATTCGATTTCTTTGAACTCGAACACGGAAACCCTACATATAATTATACATACGAAGAAGCTATAAAGAATGGATACCTTGTTGATTATTTCCCTGTTGAAAACTCAACTACATTCATTGATAAAGGCATTCATTATGATGACCTTACTGCAGAAGATAAAAAAGCTTACGAAGATGAATATAGAGAAGGTGACTTTGAAGAAAACCCTCCAAGCGATATTAACAAGTTCGTATTCAATAAAGACACTGTAAGAAAGGTCCTGGAAGAACTTATGGAAAACGGCATTAAGACAGATGCCGGTGATAAAATTGGAAAGTCTATTATCTTTGCTTATAACCAGAAACATGCACAGTTTATTATTGATACCTTTGATGAGATGTATCCGCACCTGAAAGGTGGATTCTGCGCTAGAATCATTTGTACAGATAGCAAAGTAAGACAGACGATAGCAGATTTTGAAAAACCTGATCACAATCCTTTTATTGCCGTTAGCGTAGATATGCTTGATACAGGTGTCGATGTTCCTGAAGTTGTAAATCTTGTTTTCTTTAAGAAGATTATGAGCAAGATTAAATTTAATCAGATGATTGGTCGCGGAACACGTCTTTGTCCTACGCTATCTTGTTCAGATGGAAAGAACGGCACTTATGAAGGTAAAAAGTATTTTTATATTTTTGATTGGCTGCGCAATTTTGAATTCTTTAGAATTAACAAGGACGGCGTAAAGGGCAGCGAAACAACAAGTCTTACTGAAAGTGTATTTAATAGAAGAGTTGAGCTTATTCGCGAATTGCAGAGTGCAGAATTCCAGACAGAAGAATATGAAAAGTTCAGAAAAGAGCTTGTTATTACTGTTTGTAAGCAGATACGTGAACTGGATCCAAAACAAAGGACTGATGTTCATCTTGAAAGACAGTATGTTTTGAAATTCCAGAATATTGATAACTTCAAAAATCTTAGCGAAACTGATGTTGAAGACCTGCAGAAGCATGTTGCAAAACTAGTTTATATGGATGAATACGACATTTATGCAAAGGGATTTGACAATCTTGTTTATGGTCTCGAAGTTTTGAAAATTCAGGGCAAATCTTATTCAAGGCAACAGGCTCAGATTATTAATGATGCTAATAAACTTTTAAAAGATAAAGCAAATATTGAACAGGTAAAAGTTCAGATTCCACTGCTTTCAAGGATAGTTGATGACTCTTACTATGCTAATGCAACTATTTTGAATTTGGAAGAAATGCGTATTCAGATTCGAGAACTTATAAAGTTCCTTGAAGAGACAGGAAAACGAGTTCGCTATGTTGACTTTATTGATACTCCAATTGCGGTTGGAGAAGGAACACCTGTTTATACTGCAAATAATTTTGAAGCTTACGAGAAGAAAGTAAACTCATACATCACTGAACATCTGGATGATGAGGCAATAATTAAGCTTCGAAATAATGTTCGTTTAACCCAGTCAGACTATGACAAACTGAATGATGTATTTACCAAGGAACTTGGAACTACAGAACAATTTGAAAAAATAAGCGATGGTAAACCTCTTGGCGTTTTTGTTCGTTCAATTGCAAAGATGGACCGTCAGAAAGTAAATGAGCTCTTTGCAGATTTTATATCTGAATTCAACTTAAACATTAAACAGATTGAGTTTGTGAAAGTTATTATTGAAAATATCATTGAACAAGGTGAAATTAATCTTGAACGATTGGGAGACGGAAAGCCACCGTTTGATAGGCCAGGTAAGTTCTTCAGCTTGTTTAATCCAAAAGCACAGAACAGACTAATTGCGATTATTCGTAGTGTGAATGATAATGCTAGAGTGGCGTAATATATATGGTAAAGTATACGGATTCTAATGAATTAAATTCCTTCATTGAACAATTTGACGAAGAAGATAAAAAAAATATTCTAGAATGTTTACGAAAAATCAGATTTGTTTCTACTGATGAAATTAAAAATTTTTATACAGAAGAAATCATAACACGTTATTCAAAGGGGCCGAAAACAGCTCTCTTTACAGTAACAGAAGAAGTCCCTGTACCTTCGAAGAAATCACTAGAAGAAGAAAAGTCATTGCCTGATGAAGATAAAAAAAGAAAAACATATAGCAGTTCTGATCATGTAGGTTATATTCTCGAAAATATAGTAAGAACTAATTCTCGGTACTTAACAATTAATCCAACCATTAAGCAGTTAAAAAGTGAAAAAATTTCTAGAATCGTATTAGTTGACGACGGAATTAATAGTGGGCATAGAATCATTAATTTCATGAAAAATGATATTTTCAGATTCATTAGATCTTGTTATTCATATAAATTATGTTCTATTGAGGTTCTTTCATTTTTCGCCTATAAGTCAGGCATAGATTATATAAATTCAAAATCAAAAATTATTTCGAATTTTATAAATAAAATTTTTATAAACAATAAAACTTGCTTTAATAATCCGAAATATAAAGTTCTATTCGAGAAATATTCAGAAAAAATTACTAAGCAAACAATACCACTAGGATTTGAAAATACGAACGGCAATATAATATTTGAACATGGAATACCTAATTCTTTACCTCCTATCTTCTGGGATTATGGGAAACGAAAAAGTTGGATACCACTATTTCCTAATAGGGGTATTTCAATAGAATTGGTTCAATATTTTAAGAGTCATTCAATCAATCAAGTTGAAAGTATTGCTGATTCAGGTAATCTAAATTTAGCTTTGAACTTATTCGAAGAAATAGAAAATAAAAGAATTTCTAGAACGAATACAAATTTAATAACAGTTCTATTCTTTCTCAATAAAGGTGTTTTACTAAGAAACATAACAAATTATGTTACATTGGATAATGATGAAATTACTGAAATCTTAAAAAACTTAAAAGAATGGAACTTTATCGATGATAATTATACAGTTACTGATTTTGGAAAAGAAACATTAAAACATTATTCAAATATTTCACAAAATCAACAAAAGGTATATAATAATTTTGTAGACTACTTGCCTACAAAATTTGGTGATAGCTTTATCCATATTTAGTAAATGCTTATATTGTTGTTATGATGATATAAGATCGATAGAGGATTTCTGTGAAATCTCTCGTGGCAATAGCTGTCGATTGAAAAGTTATAATAAAATGCGCTGCTGGCTTCGTAGCTCATGGCATCTGCCTTTTATTATATCTCTTACGAGATGAAGTATATATGGATAAAGTAAACACCTTATACTTAGCTAAAGTTAATAATAATTCAAATAATCCAGAATATATTTCAAAAATACAAAAATACATTTTTGAGATAGATAAAAATCATGTCCCCGTTGTGTTTGATTATAAACACTTTTCTCTATTAACAAATACTTCTATTACATATTTATCTTCTGTTGTTCTACGAACCCATGATTTATATCGTTTTTTTTATATTAAAAAACGAAGTGGTGGAAAAAGACGTATATCTGTACCTGAGGCTGGTTTACTAAACCTTCAAGATTGGTTGTTACACAATATTTTAGAGCATATTCCATGTAGCCAATATTGTCAGGCATATATAAAAGGAAGTTCTATAAAAAATAATGCAGAGTTACATCTTGGAAAAAAATTTATAATTAAACTTGATTTAGAAAACTTTTTTGAATCAATATCAGAAAGACAAGTTTATAGAGTATTTCGTAAATTAGGATATTTACCAAATATTTGTTTTTTATTTACGAGAATATGTACTTATCCATTAACTCTTAATAAGAAATATAATTCGAAGCGTTGGGCTGCATATAATAATTACAGATACAAAGATAAGAAATATTATAATGATAAGAATAAAATTGGTTCATTACTTCAAGGTGCTAAGACAAGCCCTTATTTGTCAAATCTATGTTTATCAGAACTAGACGAATTAATTGGAACTTATTGCACTTCAAAAAATTTCACTTATACACGATATTCCGATGATATCTTTATTTCATCCAATTTTACAAATCATGGCGAATGTATAGAAATAATGAATTACGTTATACACTCTTTTCAAAAACATGGATTCCGAATTAATAAAAAGAAATCAAGAATTCTTCTTCCAGGAAATAAAAAAATTATTACTGGCATAATTGTAAATGATTCTTATCTACATGTTCGAAAAGAAACTATTCATAAAATTGAAAACTATATATATTTTGCAAAGAAATATGGAATAGCAAATGAGTGTAAACATTTAGGTTTTAAATCAATTTCTGGATTTAAGCATCATTTATATGGGACTATTAATTACATAACTACAATAGAAAATAGTAAGGGGGAATATTTACTTAATTTGGCAAATTCTCTTGAGTGGCCTAAAATATAAGAATTGTAATAACTACATTTTACTTAAATTATTACCAAATTTGAGCAGAGGTCGCCGGGTTTTTTCGTCAAAAACCCGGCGGCCAATTTAGATAAAACTAACCACAGTTTGTACCAAACTTTTTAAAAATCTTGAGCCAAAAAGCAAATTTTTGGACGGAAAGATACTACAGTTCCGCCCTCTGCTATTAAGGAAAAACATTAAGTAAAAATACGGTTTTTCTGAAGTTATTTGAAGTTTTTTGATTGCAAATAATGGAAAATCGTGTAAAATATAAGAAAAATAAGACAAACAAGAGTAATTTGAAGCGGGAAAGAGCTCCCAAGTGCCCCCTCATAACCCGGAGGCCGCAGGTTCGAGTCCTGCCCCCGCTATACTGCTAATTCTTTATGTTATAAGGAATTACACTACTACTAATCCTAATCAAAGTAAGGCTTAGCGTAGAAATCACATCTAATTTAAACTGAGGTTTTAAACCAAAGTTTTTGTTGCAAAGTGAGGTTCTATGGCTAAGCCTTATTTATTATTCAAAATGCCTTCTGGTATATGGTATGCCAGAATACAGCTTCCTGATGGCACCAATTCCAACAACAGATCTACCGGTTGCAGAGACAGAAACGCTGCTGAACGTGTTGTAATGGAATGGATTGTAAACAACAAACTTCCAAGCAGAATTAATTCGGCTGATGATAAGCAAGTCGGATTAGACAAACTCTCTGTTCTCAACTCTCTTAGAACTATTGATCTTGAACGTGAAGATGTTAAGACAATTATTAAAGTTCTTAAAGAGAGAAATTTAATTCATTCTGCAGTTATGATGGCAAGCCCGGAAAGTAAACCGATTGATGAATATATCAAAGAATTCTGGGCTTTTGAAACTTCCCCTTACGTAAAAGAAAAGAAACTCAAAGGTGGTTCCATCCACCGTGATTACTGCGAAGCAATGCTTATGCGGGCCACAAAATACTGGCTTCCTTCGGTTGCAGGAAAGCCTGTAGGTTGTATCACTCATGACGATGTTACTGCCCTTTTTGAAGATGAAGAAGTTTTGAAGCTTGCACCAAAGACAATCAACTCTGTTGTAAGTTCTGTAACAATTCCTCTTAAATGGGCCTTCTTCCACAATCTTACAGAAATAAACTGCTTTGATGGAATCATGAAATGTTCTCAGAAATCAAAGAAGAGAGAAATCCTTACATTGGAACAGACAGCTGCGGTTTTTGCAGCAGACTGGGAAAACGATGTTGCCAAGCTTGCCAATGCGGTTGCTTTTTATACTGGCATGCGTGCTGGTGAAGTTGCAGCTCTCCGTTTTGAAGATATCGGTGTGGACCGTCTTTATGTAAGGCATTCCTGGCGTTCGAGTGAAGGCCTTAAGGAATGTAAAAATGGAGAAGAACGCGAAGTTCTTATTCCTCCACAGCTGCGAGATCTCTTAGTTGCACAGGCTAAGGCTAATCCCTGGGGGCAGAAAATGCATGGCTTTGTTTTCTGGGGATTAACCGCTGAACATCCTACAGATCCAAAGAACTGGCTTAAATTCTTAAGACGTGTTCTAGAAAATATTGGTTATTCCGAACCGGATAAAATCACCTTCCATGCATGGCGCCACTTATGGTGCAGTCGTATGAGTGATGAAATTGCTGATAAGCGTGTTCTTATGACAAGTTCAGGCCACAAAACAGAAGCAATGCTCGATCACTATGCAGCTCACATGGAACAGGAAAAAGCACTTGAAAAGCTCCGTTCTGCAGAAGAAAAACTCTTGCTTCCGATTCTTGGATTTGATGAAACTGAATCTGAGATAAAGAGCGTAGAAGTAAAAATACTTCCTGAAGGAAAAAAAGGCGAAAAAAAGGATTATGAATAAATCGTAATCAAACTTAAATTTATGCAACGAAAACTTTGGAGAATTGAAAATGAAATTTTTTGGAAATAAGAATAAAAAGGCTAACGATAAAGACAATGCAAAAATTAAACTGGTTGAAGTTTCTCAGCTTCGTTTTGACAGAGATTTTAAGAACGTGTTCCAGCAGGAAAACGACAAGGTTGCTGAAATTGCAAATGATATGAGGGTAAACGGATTTGATAAGTCGCGCCCGATTATCGTGACTGAGGCCTATATCATTGTTGATGGACATTCGCGTTTTATGGCGGCAAAGAAAGCGGGACTCGAAAAGGTTCCTGTAATTATCAAAAAGTTTGATAGTCGTGATGAAACAATCGAGTATGAGTACAAGATGCAGCTTAATTCCCGCCGGCTGACGGATGGAGAATATTTTGCAGCATTTCTGAAGCTTGATGAAATACGTCGTTCAAATCCTAATGCGCAGGGCTCTTCTGATGAGGCAATTGGACGACAGCTTAATAAGTCTGCCCGCCAGGTTTGCAAAATGCGTGAAATTGCAAAGAAAGCAGATGCTTCACTTCTGGAGAAGATTCAAAACGGAAGCATTTCCATCAACAAGGCACATGAAATGATTAAGGCTGCGGAGGCCAGAAAGAAAGCTGGAGTTATCGAAGAAGTTGCTGATGATAAGTCTTCTAACACTGGCAAAGGCATCAATTCTGATTCTTTTAAGCTTGGAGTTTTGTTTGTTTTGTCAGAACTTGAAAAAGGCCGAAAGAAAAATCAGATTCTGAAGGATAAGCGGATTGCTAAGCTGGAGCTTGGAGAATTGAATCTTTCTAACGAAGATGTAGCGAGAATATCACAGAGATTTGGAATTGCTTAAGCTCTTTATGTCATGGCTGTATTCTCTATGTCAATTTGGCAATTTTGACATAGAGAACAATTGTAAAATTGTGTGTACAATTTCCGTACATTATGTTATATTAGAAGTGGAGGTACTATTATGGCAGTAGCATTAAAAGACGAAAGAATTGACTTTAGAGCCAACTCAAATCAAAAGACTCTTCTTGAACGTGCCGCTGAACTTAAACATGTTTCACTTTCTTCATATGTCCTTACATCATCTCTGAAGCAGGCTCAGATTGACCTGGCTGAAAACGAAGTTCTTGTACTTTCAAATCACGACAGAGACCTTGTAATGGCTGCTTTGGAAAATCCACCAGAGCCAAATGAAGCATTAAAAGGTTTGTTCAGATGAGTTTTAAATTAATTTCGATAAAAGATGTTCCAAAATCAAAGCTTAAAAAGTTTGACTGTGGAACAGAAGTTTTAAATGAATTTCTTTCACGTTATTCATTAAAAAATGACACGTTGGGAATCGGAAGAACTTTTGTTGCTTTTGATGACAAAGATGAAGTTGTCGGTTATTTCACACTTGCAACCGCTCAAGTAGTTTATGAAGATATACCAGATGAATACCGGGGTAAATTACCAAAGTATCCTATTCCTTCATTGCGAATTGCACGTCTTGCTGTAGGCAAAAATTTACAGGGAAAAGGAATTGGTAAGTGGTTACTTGCACAAGCCTTTATAAAGATAGTTCATGTAGCTGAGATTACCGGATTGTATTTTATAATTGTTGATGCAAAAGAAACTTCAAAGAGTTTTTATGAGCATTATGGTTTTATTAAGTTCAAAGATAAAGAACTTTCCTACTTTCTCACTGTTGAGACAGTAAGAAAAGCAATGGAAGGTTAAGGTTTTAAATCTTATCCAAGAGGCTTTCAGTTTGCTTAAATCAGACTGGAAGCCTTTTTCATTTAACTTCAAACTTCTTTCAAAGAAGTTTGAAAAATCTCCTTTCAGAAAATCTCCAAAACGCAACTTTGCGTGATGGCCAGTTGCAATTTTTTTCCAAATATCATGCAGTTTTTTGCTCTCCCCTGATGTAAATTTCTGCGCAGATAATATTACAAGTAGTTAATTTTATTATATTAATTTTAAAAATCCCCCTAAAAAAAACAATTTTCTCCCCTTTCTGGAAAACATCCTCAAAATTTGCTAAAAAAATCGAGTTTCCCAAAATCGACGAAATTTGCCAAAAAATGTGTGAAATTTGCCTTTTAAAGTATGTTTGTGGTATCGATTTATTTTTCAACCATTTGTATCATTTTGAATGTAATCGATTTTAGCTAACTTCAGATTTACACAGGGAGGATAAATGAAAAAATCAATCATCGTAGAGTTTCCAGAAAAAACTTTATTCACTCGTGCAGAAGCTGCTGAGATTCTTTCAATCGGATTAAGCACTTTGGATAGTCTTATCAGCGATGAAGAATTGCCACGAATCAGACTTTCAAAAAGAGTTCTTTTTGCACGTGGGGATCTGGAAGCTTATATTCTTGCACATCGTTCTACCGGAGGAAGAAAAATTCCATATCCAGAATCAGCAAAAGTTGATGTAGAACTTCCAGGAGGTGCAGCATGAACGAAAACGCTTTTGTAGCAGCTTTGCAGGACATTAATAATCATCCTGTCAGATTTGGTGAATGTACAATCACATTCACTTTTCATGATGGACGTCTGCAATATTACACGCTCACAACATCAGAGCGAAAAAATGTTGCAGACCTGAATGCAAACTTCAAGAAAATGGAGTATGTACCGAATGGAAAAACTGCATGAAGACAATAAATCTTCATCGCACTTTTACATTTTAATTCCATCTGAAATAATAACAAATTCAGAACTGACAGATGGAGCAAAGCTGTTATATGGCGAGATATTGTTTCTTGCCGCAAAGAATGATTTTTGTTTTGCTACTAATGATTATTTTGCAAAACTGAATTCTGTGAGTAAACGGACCGTGAATAACTGGTTACATGAATTAAAAAGATCCGGCCTTATATGCTCAGAGATAATCAGGAACGAATTTAACCGTCAGGTAGAAAAACGAAAGATTTTTATAAAAATGGATTTTTCTGTGAAGCATCAAACAAGGGACATCACAGAAAAAACGTCTGATGACGAAAAGACAAAATTGATTTTTGGAAAACATCAAAATGTCCTTCTAAATGAAAATGAGAAAACAGAACTTTTGACAAGTTTTGGAGAAGCTGATTTTAAGAAGGAGATTGAATCATATTCAATCTGGAAAAAAGAAAATGATGCAAAACCAAGATCCGATTTTGAATCACTAAAAAAATGGTTAAACAAAAAACGACAAAAAGGGACTTACAAAACAAACACAACAGCTGTAAAAGAGACAGGCGTTGATGAAGTAAGCCAGGAAACTCTGGACAATTTACCATTTTAGACTTGCAGCAAAGGAGGAGCATCATAAATGGAAAAAGACAATATTGAAACAATCCGGGATTTTATGATTCCGCAGTTTACATTGCTGGCATCCCCGGAACAGGATGAAATAATCCGCCAGCGCGAACAGGAAGCTGAGCGTGAACATGAAAAGGAATTACAAGCAAAAAAGAAGCTGGAGTTCGAACACAGCGGAGTTCCGAAGCGTTATTGGAATGAATCTTTTGAAACCTGGAAGGCACGAAATGCAGATGATGAAAAACGCCTTCAGGTAGTCATCGAGTATTCGCATAAGGAAAACAATGATTCGGTTCTTCTTCTGCTTGGACCAAAGGGTGTTGGTAAAACTCATCTTGGTTCTTCGATTATCCGAGATACCGGCGGTACTTTTATTTCGATTGAAGAAATGATTTTCACAGATTATCACGCAAAAATAAACCGCGTGGATCTTATGAACTTTTATTCAACCACGCCAATGCTTGTTATTGATGAAATCGGCCGCTCGATGCAACAGGCGAAAGAAGATTCTATTCTGAATTATGTTCTTCGCCGCCGCTACGAAAACATGCTTCCAACAGTTATGATTTCAAATCTCCAGAAAACTGATTTGATGAAAAAGCTTGGCGACGCAGTTGTGGACCGGCTTAAAGAAACCTGCCAGTGCGTAGAGTTCGTCGGAGAAAGCTACCGCCCTGAAAAAAGGAAGATTGCGTAAGAGTGCCATTTGGCATTGTGCAGAATCTCTGCAAATCTGCAGGATGGCGGTATTCCGTCACGTGACGCAAATCGAATCAAAGTGTCTAAAGACAGTTTATCGTGTGTGCATAACCCCATATGTGTTGACGCAAAGCATCAACACCTGGGGCCCCTGAAAAAAAAGAAAATGCACACTCGCGAACTTATCCGCCAGACGGCGGATGAAAAGAGTGCCAAATGGCACTGTCAAAAACGAAGTTATTTTTTACAACAAGAGGAGCACTATGACTTATACAACTTACAAAACAACCACCCAAAATGCACCGGCCGGCATATCTGAGCCAGCCTGGAAAGATCCGGTAAACGGACATGACTTCAAAAACGATCCCGAACGTGACAATCATCTTTTTGATTCCCATAAGCCCTATCATGCAAAAGATGATACTAAAGCCTTAATGAATATTTTGCGTCAGCTAAAAGAGCTCGGCGGAGATTACGGCTTCAACTCTGATTACAAAACAAATCCGCAGGGAAAGATGCGCTGCACGATGAACTCTGGCCGTAAACGCAAAACTGACAAAAAGGCTTTTTCTTCAAGGCACAACGACAGGGACTTTGATTCTAATCCTGAACACATTGCAAAAGATAAATCAGACAAGAATATCATCTGGTCCTGGTGCGGTACGGAAATCAGTTTTGATAAGGGCGAACTTAAATATTACGAAGAAACCTTCGGCGCCCAGCTGGAACAGACAAATCAGAACTACATCAAAAGCCGTCACAAGGAACGTGTAGTAACCATGGATGAATGGCGAAAGAAAACCATGCATGCTCCGGAAGAACAGATCCTTCAGATTGGCCGCATGGAAAAATATCCTGAAGGTGAAGTTTCCCTATCCTGCTTTGAAGAATATTTAACGTGGCTGAACGGATGGAACGAAGAACATGGAAAACCCTTCTTTATTCTGAACTGGGCAATGCATCAGGATGAATTGGGTGCTCCTCATTTTCACCTTAGAAGAGCATGGCCGTGTAAAGACGAAGAGACAGGACTTACAACAAGTAATCAGACACAAGCCTTGCTCAAAGCCGGAATCCTGCCTCCAGATCCTGAAAAGAAAATCAGCAAGAAGAATAATCCAAAAATGACCTTTGACAAAATGTGCCGGGAAAAGTGGATTTTCATAGCCCGTTCTCACGGCCTTGAAATTGAAGACACACCAAAACCGCGGGAAGAAGTCGGAAAAACTCTGGAGGAATTTCAGAAGGAAAAAGACCTCCTGCGCAATCGGGTCTACACTCTTCTTTCTGCGCTGACCGAAAAGAACATCGATGTGCTTGAAGAAATCTCCAAGTGGGAAGAACTCATGCCGAGTATTCAGAACTTTAAGGAATGGACCAAGGAGCGATGCCGAGATGCACAGAACACTTATCGTGATGGTCAGCTGGATCCGATAGTCGATTTGTTTGTTTCTGCTTTCGCAAATTCAAATAAGGCAATCAAAGACGGATATGACAGTCAGATTAAGCAGTATGACCATACGTTGAACGGATACACAAAACAGACAGCCAACGGTAAAAAACACTTCTTCGGAGCTGCTGAGATAAGCCAGATGTTCGAAAGTGCAACGCCGGAACTGCTTCGTAAGATTGCAGGAGTTATTGCAGAACATGGCTGTAAAGACGTAAAAGAATGGATGCAGAAAAGTCCATGGTACAGGGAGTTCGAGCTGGGACGCGAAGTGGAAAGGAAGTTGCGAAGAGAGAGGGAATGGGAGAGATAAAACTTTAAGCTAAGATTTTATTGCTGAACATTGATGATATTGTTACTGATAGGTAAGCGTCAAACCAACCGGTGAATAACTGATATTATTATGTTATAATGCTCTTAATTATTCTGATGCACATAATCTGTGTTAGGTTGATGGCGCACTGCGCCACTTGTCGTCGATAAGGTAAATCATCCAACAAATTTTTTCTCTAAAAATTTGGGTAGTGTACACTACCCAAAGAACTTGAAAGAGTCCTTTGGGCGAAGTCTTGTTACACTCGACTTCGCCCAAAAAATCAAAAATAAAATCGTTGGAGGATTTTATGAAAAAAAATCTTAAAATCGTGGCAATTCTTGCCGCATTGGTTCTGTCATGTGCATTTACTGGATGCAAAAATTCAACAAATGAAGATGACGGGAATTCCATATCAAAACTTGATGCACCAACAAATTTGGTTATCAATTCTATCACAGATAATACAACTACCTGTGCTGTCAACATTACATTCAACTATAGCGGCAAAACAGGTATTGATGGAGCAACTAAAGCAGTACTTGGATATTCGACAACAAATGATTCTTCACAGGCAATTTATGATGACAACATTAATTATGCCCCTGTTGAATCCGGAGCAAATACACGAACCGTAAACTTTTCTTCCAGTGAGTTATACAGTGGGCCATATTTAGTACCTGTCAATGGAAAAAAGTATTATTTCTGGCTTAAAGTGACAAGTACCGCAAACAATGTCAGAGAAAGTGCATGGAGCAATGTAGCTGAGTTTACATACACTAAATAAGAAATCTTGTTGTTTCATTTAGGCAGGCGGGAAGCCTTTTTTGTTTATTGACAAGAAAGGCTTCCCGTGTTATAAATTTTATTAGTGAGGCTCGCTCTCCTCTAAAGAGCAAGTTATAAGAGGTTTCCCTTGACCTTAATAAGGAATTTACACGAGGCATATCGCGGCCTTTATGCGCGAAACTTAACAAGGCAGGCCTAGAGCTTGCCTTTTTTTTATGGAGAAAATATGGAAAACTTGAAAATTTATGAAATAGAAAACTCATACATTGATCATCTTGTTCCCTTTGCTCCACATTTGTTTCATAACAAAAAAGAAAATCAAGAAAATGAGCGAAAATATATCGGAATTATTTTGACAGTAAATGGATTAGATTATTTTGCACCTCTTTCTTCTTTCAAAGAGAAACACAAAAAAATGAAAAATAATATGGATTTCCTTAAAGTTGGAAATTACGCTGTTATAAATCTAAACAATATGTTTCCTGTTCCAAAGTCTCAGTGCATTTATGTAGATATTTCAAAAGAATCAAATCCGTCTTATAAGGCTTTGCTTTCTGCAGAATATCGTATTATCACTTCACTTACAGAAAGAATTCTAAAAAATGCAAAATCACTTTATGAATATAAAATGAAAAATGGTAACTCGACTCCGCTTGCAAAAAGATGTAACGACTTTAAATTACTTGAAGAAAAGTGTAAGGAATATTCTGGTAAATGTAAAAATTAACCTAACAAGAAGTTCAAAGCCGACACAGGCTCAAGGCCTGTGCGGTTTAACTCGTTGTTATGCTGACACCCGCACTGGGGTGCTAGGAGAGAAAAATGAAAAAAGTATTTATTGTTGTATCAATATTTTTTTTCTGTATAAATTTATTCTGTACAGAAATATCAAAAAAAGAATTAATTGGGAAACATAATCAATTTCAAATAAATGAAACTTTTTATTTTATTGAATTCTTAAATGAATCAGAATTTACTTTCCATTATCCTTATGGAGGATATAGTGGAAAAAATCTTAAATATACTTTAGAAAATAATCAACTTACATTAATCAGTGAAAACGGCAAACCATTTTATGATGACAAAATGAATAAACTTTTATTTCCAAAAGGGAATAAAACCATTCTTTTTTACGAAGATAATTCAGATGATTTTTGGTGCAAAGAATTATTCAAAAATGAAAATGTTTGTTTAAGAAATTTTAAAAATCAAACAGAAATTGGCAAGGAATGCTCAATAGATGGAGTAAAGGTTATCAAACACAGTGGTAAAGAATTTGTTTTAGCAAAAGAAAATTTAAGATTACGTGAAAAACCAGATTTACAAGCCGCTACAGGAGGATTCAATTACAAGACATATTTCGGTACAGCAGAATCTTTTCTAACCGGTCGATATACTTATAAAGGATATAAAGTAAATTCATTTACCGATTATCCATTATTATTGAAAGGTATGACAGTACAATATGAAGCTGTTACAGTAAATCAACAAACAATAGATGGAATCAAAGCACCATGGTATAGGATCATACTGAAAGACAATAGTGAGGAAGGTGCATGGCCACAGAGATTTTGGGTTTTTGGTGGATATTTATCAGAAATCGAAAATCCTAAAAATCCTGAATATGAAGAACAATTAATGCAAAGTGCAATTGAAAAAGGCATTTTGGAAAAAGAATGAAAAAGTATTTATTGTTAGAAAGCGTCAATTGATGGTTACATTGTGCTTTAATTGGGATTGAAAACGAAAGAAAGGGGATAACTATCATGGATGAAATGATGCTGCTGGATATACTGAAATTGAATTATGGAATCGACTCCCCTTTTCTGGAATTTTTAAGAGAAGGTGGCAGCCATACCTACATTGTCAACGGAAAGATTAAATATCTGCTTAAGGTTATAGGTTCCGCTTTTTCAGATACGGC
>ONHK01000033.1 GCA_900317625.1 uncultured Treponema sp. | reverse complement strand
ATTGACAATATTGTATGAAGAAACAAAATTCTTGCAGACTGGAAAAAGAACGGAAGAAATAAGTACGCGTTTTGAGTGCAAAATGCGGCAGCAGGCTGAATGTACATTATGATGAAAGAGAGATTTTCCGCCTGCGTGCGGTAGGGATTGGAGGGGCGCCGGAGGCGGACTCCGGAACGGAGCCTGCCTCCGGCGCAGGCGCAGCGACGAGGCCGGAGCGGAAGCGCAGCCTCGGAAAGCCCGACGCGCGGGACTGCGGAGCTGGACCGCGCGGACCGCCCTGATTATTTTGGATTTTATTTTTCCTGTTTTAGAATACCGGCAAATGCGCGGATGTAATCAGTGAAAGAAATGTAGCTTAAAAGGACGCAGATTGCGAACATTACAAAAGCGACTGCGTGAAGTTTTGGCATATATGGCGAAATATCGATTTTTGAACCGAATCGGATAAATGATTCTATGGCAAGGATATAAAAACCAGAGGCAATGTAGAATACGGTTTTGAGCTTTCCGCCTTTTCGGGCCGCAATTGCTGTTCCGCGGCTTACGGCAACCATTCGGATAAAATTCATTGTGAATTCACGGTAAAGAATCAGAACAAAACATACGGTCGGCATATAGCCCGACGGATTTAACTGGGTGCTGAATGAATGCTGGGCACAAACAAAAAGAGTAAGATTCAGCATAACGTCGGCGAACGGATCAAAAAGTTTTCCAAAATCGCTTACTTCTCCGTTTTTGCGCGCGTAATGTCCATCAAAATAATCTGTGATTTGGGCGAGCGCAAGCAGAGGAATCATTATGCAGGCAGAAATTTTTGCGAGAATTTCATTTTGAGTCCAAATCGGAATAAAATACAGAAAAAAGAATATCGGCGCGAAACAAACTCTGGCCAATGTAAATTTGTTAGACGTTTTCATAATATTTATAGTATTTGCGTTCCTTTATAAAAAGTCAATGAGAAAAAATCTTAAAGGTGCGTTTTGAAGTCCTGAACAACACTTATTGACGAAGTTATGTTATAGCCAGGAAGTTCAACTGCGCTGATTTTTATTGCCCGCTCAACAAGAACCGATGAATCCGCCACGCCCTGAAGAGTCAATGTGTTGCCATTTATCACAGCACGCAAAAATTCAATGTTCAGCTTATATTCAAAAATCAGTTTATTGACAAGATGCTGGCAATTTATGAGCTCCTGGAGTTTTGCCTTTCCAGCGGCTTCTTTTTCTGGAGTTATAACTGATTTTGCGACTGCAACAATCGCGTCTGAAGCGGACTCCACATCAAACATTCCTGTGTTCATTACCATCAGGAACTGCTGGGGATTTTCGATTTCTGCATTGAAGAAACTTTTGTGAAAGCCTTTGCGGTTGTTGTCACTTTCTGTTATGCGCTGAAGAGCCTGTTTTTCATTCCAGTTGTGCTCTTTCATCAAACGCTCCATGCGAATTGAGTCCTTTGCGACAAAGCGGAGCGGAATCAGGTTAGGCAGAGTTTCAAGAATAAGAAAAGAGCCTCTTCCCAGCAGAATGCAGTTGCCTTCCGCGGCTGTATCAAGAACCGCTGTCTGAAGATAATTCAGATATTCATCGCGGTCTTTTACAAGAGAAGCAAAAAATCCGGGTTTCCGCTCATCATATTTCTTTAGTTTTTCTGCTGGAAATCCCAAATCCATTATGCGTTTTTCAAGTTCTTTTCTATTTACAAATCTATAACCAAGTTTTTCTGAGAGCGCCTTTGAAATTTCGTCCCCCAATGCTGCCACCTGCCGTGAAATTGCTATAATCGCCATGTTGCGCCTCCCAAGAATAATTCAACAATACACTCGCTCTTGATACTTTTATGATAGTTCGTTTTTTGGCAGATGTCAAAAAATTGTTGGAAAAAGTCGGCGACATTCAAGATAGAAGCGTTTTTCATCAGCTTCCCCCATTGAAAAACTTTTTCGTGGAAGCGGTCCGTGACTGTTGATTGTGGCAAAGAAACTGTCTTTTGCAACCGGCGGAAGAAGAATTCCTACCGCATTTTCCTTTGCGCCAAGCCTGAAAACTTCCTGAGAACCGTGAATATAATCAATTTCCGCAGAAGAAAAATCAGATTTTAAAACTTCATCCAGAACCGGCTGAAAACGAGCGACAGCGAGCTCTGTGATTTTTGTTTCAATAAGAACAAATTTCTGCGAACCATTTTCTGTGAAAACAAAACCGAAATCCGCGGCTGATTTTTTTACAGAATTTTCAAGTTCGGTAGCAGAAGAAACAGATTTTACAGTTCCATCCAATTTTTTCGCGATTTTTTCTATTAATATTTTCGGATCAGAATCAAATACGACGCGGTGAATCGGTTCAAAAGTCAGTCCAGAATCGTAAATATTTACAATTTCAACAAGCGCATAACGAACCGGACAATCTTTTTCCTGCGCGGCCTGAGGATTTGAGGATTTGTATTCATCCCAGACAGCCTTTGCGGTTGCAAGAGAATGATTTCCGTCTCCAACTGCGAAAAGGAATACAGAGCCGTCTGAAGAAGTATTTTTTTCCGCAAGATTTTCCAGCGCGCCCCTTACATATTCAACATCCTGCCCAGACGAAACAGCCCATCCTTTTATGCTTCCAGAATTCTGCATCAATTCACCAGAATAAAGCGAATTATTTTTTGCAACGCGCGCACCAGTTCCTTCAACAAGAGATTTTTCCGGATCGTTCACAAGAAGCATAATGTGCGGAGATTCCAGAGGCGCACCACGGCGGATTTCCATTCGCGGTGGGATTCGTTCAACAATCGTTGCTTCTGTGGCACGAACTAGAGCTTTGCTGAAAGGTTTCCACTCATAAGTTTCCAAATCAATTGCGGCAACAAGACCTTTTCGAACTCGGCCGTAAGCAGTTGTGCGTTCAACATACACAAATTCTTTTTGTGGCTCCGAAAAAATTCCGTTTTCAAGATATTCATTCATCGTTTTTCGGATTTTTTTTATTCTTTCAGGCTTGTCAGAATCATTCAGATAAACTTCTGGCAAAATTATATTTAAAGTTGATGGCTTCTGCCCGACAGTTTTTTCAGCAGATTTCCAATATTCCCTGTCCTGTGTATATTGGTCGCAGGCAACAACAGCCCAAGTTGAAACATCAAGATTTTTTGGCAATAAAATTTCAGGGATTTTGATTCCCATTTGTTCAAAAGTTTTCATAGTTCAAAATATAACTTAATCTTTCAGTTTGTGCTATAATCAAAATGATGGCAGAACCAAGACTTTCGCTAGAACAGAAAAATGTTCAGATTCAGACAATGAAACTTTCCCAGCAGCAGATTATGGCAATGAATCTTATTGCCATGGGAAGCCTTGAACTTAGGGAAGAAATTCTGGAAAAAGTCGATGAAAATCCTGCTTTAGAAATAAAGGAAGACAAATTTTTAGGAAACACAACTTCAGTTCATACTGGAAAAACAAGCCGCGCCGGCGAGGAAGCTGCTGAAAAATATCAGAATATGCTTGAAAGCGCACCGGACGAAACAGAAACTTTGCAGGAACATCTTCTTCATCAGTTAAATATGATGAATCTGCCAGAAAATGAGCATAGAATCTGCAAAAAACTGATAGAAAATCTTGATGAGAACGGATTTTTTATTTTAGCGCCGGTAACTTTGCTTGAGCCAGAAAAAGGAGACAACGAAAATCTGCTGAAAAAATGCATTTTTACCGTTCAGCATTTTGATCCGGAAGGAATTTGTTGTCAAAATGTTACAGAAAGCCTTGAAATTCAGGCAAAACTTAAAAAAAATGCGCCAAAAATAGCGCTTTATATTTTGCACGGTCGGCTTGAAATGCTAAAACCACCAATTGCAGAAAAAGTTTTTAACAAAATTGAAAAAAATATAGAAGAAAATGAGAAACTTTCGTTTTGGACGCAAAAAGCAGATGACATTCAACTTACAAAAAATGACCTTTCACTGGAAAACGTAAAAAAATCAATTGAATTTATTCAAAATCTGGAACCGTTTCCTGCCGCCGGATTCAAATCAACGCAGGAACATTTTGTTCAGCCGGATGTTTATGTTGCAAAGGCAGAAAATTCCGAAAATCTAAAAGTTGTCCTTTCAAATCAGGCAATTCCGGTTTTAAAAATTGCGGAAGACTTTAAAAATGAAGAAAATTCGAATTTGTTGAGCGAAAAAAACAAAAAAACTGTAAAAATGCAGCTGAAAGACGCGCAGATTTTTTTAGACACATTAAATTTCCGCGAGCAAGTGCTTTTAAATGCGTTCAGAAAACTTGCAGAGATTCAAAAGGATTTTTTTCTGAATGGGCCGGGACATCTCGCTCCTCTTACACAGCGAGAATTTGCAAAAATGATAAATGTTCACGAGTCAACTGTTTCAAGAATGGCGGAAAGCAAATTTTTAAGATGTGAATGGGGAACTTTTCCGATAAAATATTTTTTCACAAAGGCGCTGGCTTCAACAAAATCAAAAAATGAAGAAAACGAAGAGACAAAAAGTGTTGCGGAAAATATTTCAACAGACAGCGTAAAAATCGAAATTGAAAAACTTCTGAAAACTCAAAAACCTGGCGAGAAAAAACTTTCAGACCAAAAAATCGCGGATATTCTTGCAGAAAAAGGAATAAAAATCGCAAGAAGAACAGTTTCAAAATACCGCGCCCAGCTGAACATCGCATCCAGCTACGAAAGATAGAAAAAAAATTGTGAAACATTTCAGTTTTTGAAAAATAATTACTATATAAAATGCAGAGGTTTTTATGGAAAAAATCAGACGCATTTTTTATTCACTTTTGGCATTTGTTTTTTCAGGATGTTTTTCGGCGCGGATTCCGGCAGATTCATTTTCAATTGTAAACTGGAATGTCCAGACTTTTTTTGACGGAAATAACGACGGAACTGAATATTCAAATTTCAAGAAATCGCAGAACTGGGGAACAGAATCCTATAAAAAACGCCTTGAAAAACTTTGCGCTGCGATAAATTCAATCAACGCAGATGTGTTTGTTTTTGAAGAAATCGAAAATTCAGGAATTATTTATGATATTTCCAATTTTCTGGCTTCAAAAAACTGGAACAGCAAAGAAAACTGGCGTTATTGCGCTTTTTCAAAAAATCCCGGAGATGCAATCGGATGCGCAGTTCTTTCAAAATTCCCGATTTCAGAAATCACGCTCCACAATCTTGACGTAAGAAGTGAAAATTCGCCCCAACCTGCGATGCGGCCGCTCATGCAAATGAAAATTCTTCTTGAAGGAAAAACTTTTTGTCTTTTTGTAAACCATTGGAAATCAAAATCTGGCGGTGCGGAAGAATCTGAAATATGGAGAAACTGGCAGGAACTTGTGCTTGCGAAAAAAATTGCAGAACAAAACGAATCGCCAGCAATTGCCTGCGGAGATTTTAACCGGGATATTTTAGAATTTAACAGAATTTCAAAAGCCAGCGGAGAAAACAAAAACGCTCAAAATATAGAATTGTGCTCAAAATTTGAAAATCTTGAAGCGGAAAACGCGAAAGTTTCAGTCTATTCCCCATGGATAGACAATTTTGACGAGCTGGAAGAACCCGGAAGCTATTATTTTAATGAAAACTGGGAAAGAATTGATCATTTTTTTGCAAACGATAAAATTGCGTTAGAAAATTTTGAAGTTTTGACAGATGGCGAATGGTGCGGGGAAAATTTCATCCCGAAACCGTATAAAATTTATACAGGCGAAGGATATTCAGATCATCTTCCTATAAAGTGTACTGTCAGAGTAAAATAAAATACTTGTAGCGAGGAAATCAAGATTTTGATAAAATGAGACATTATGAAAATCAAATCGCAAAAAGCAAAACTTTCTGGAAAAATTCGAGTTCCCGGTTCAAAAAGCCATACAATCCGGGCATTGTTATTCTCATCGTTGGCGGAAGGAACTTCGCATATAAGAAATCCATTGGGTGGCGCGGATTGCATTTCATCCAGCAGGGCAGTTCCTTTATTCGGGGCAAAAGTTGATATTTCAAACCCGAAAGACTGGATTGTTGAAGGCGCAGGAAAAAACGCGCACTTGCCAGACGATGTTGTAAACGTAGGAAATTCTGGTTCTCTTCTTTATTTTATGAGTCCAGTTGCAGCAACTTTTGAGGGATGGACAGTTTTCACAGGAGACGAATCAATCCGAACGCGCCCGGTTCTTCACGTTGTTGCTGCGCTGAAACAGCTTGGCGCAGAGGCATATATTTCCCGTCCGGAAAAAAACGCACCGCCTCTCATAATAAAAGGTCCGGTAAAAGAAAACCAGACAATCGTTACAGACGGACGGCTAAGCCAATACATAAGCGGAATAATGATGGCCGCAAGCCGCCTGAACGGAACAACTCATATTGAACTGACAGATCCGAAAGAAACTCCATTTTTGAATATGACACGGCTTTGGCTGGAAGAAATGGGCGTAAAACTTGAAATAAGCGAAGATTACAAACACATAAAAGTCCACGGTCCGGTTCAAATGAAAGCTTTTGACAAGGAAATTCCTAGCGACTGGGAAGCCGTTGCGTTTCCGCTGGTCGCAGCTTTGATTTCTGACAGTGAAATTACAATCGAAAACATTGATTACTCAGGAAGCCAAGGAGATATGGCAATTGTTGATGTGTTGAAAAAACTCGGAGCAAATATTATTGAAGACAAAGAAAAAAATACGCTTACCGCAAAACATTCAAGACTTTCAACAGAAAATCTTCCTGGCAAGGAACTTCATGTAAATCTTTCCGGCTATCCGGATGCCATTTGCGCATTGGCAGTCGCAGGTTGTTTCACAGAAGGAACAATCATTATAGAAGATATTGGTGTCTGCCGCAAAAAAGAAACAGACAGAATTGAAGTTATGCAAAAAGAACTTGAAAAACTGGGTGCCAAAATCGAGACAGGTTCTGACTGGTTTAAAATAACCGGAAACAGCCCGATAAATTCAGATGGAACAAAAAATCCAGACTGGAAAATTCATGGGGGAACTGTAGAAAGCTATGACGACCACAGAGTTGCAATGAGTCTTGCAGTCCTGGGACTTGGGCTTGAAACAAACGAATCTATAACAATAAACAACGCAGAATGTTGCGCAGTTTCATTCCCTGATTTTTACAACACAATGAACAAGATAAACGCAGGTTTCTGCGAATTGTAATTTAAAAATAGGTTTGATATAATTTAGTTTATGACTTTGGAAGAATACAAAGACACATATTTTAGACGCTGGCAAAAACGACTGAACATTCAATGCTGGTTTATTTTTGGCGCAGTGGCACTTATAACTTCACTTGTAACTCTTGTAATGTATTTTTCAAAGCATATTAATACAAAAGAATTTATCAATGCTGTAACAATCGGAATTGCAGTTCCAATGATTATCCAGATTGCAGTGATGATTCCTATAACAATTGCAATAAAAAACAAAAAAGTCAGCTGGTCCACCGGTTGCCGCTTTGTTATTTTTGAATTATTTTGGATTCTTGTTGTAATTTCAATTTTTCATGCACATTATTCCGTAGTCCTGATTCTTCCGGCGCTCACAATGTTACCAGCCTCAACAACTGCGGACAAAAAACTTTTACGCGGAATTTTTATCGCCTCAATAATCTCATATATTCCAGGCTACCTTGTATTCGCATTGCTTTACAATGAACACAACTTTTTTTACAAGTTTACAATGCTTGCAATCGATTCGCTTGTAATTTTTCTGTCATATAAAGTTTCAAAGGAGCTTTTACGTTCTCAGACTGCGCAAATCTCATTTATAACGCACAATTACAATAAACAAGTCGCTCTCGCGGAAGAACTTCAGCTTGAACCGCTCACAAGACTTTTCAACCGCCGGGCTTTGGCTGAAACTGTAGAACGCCTTATGCATTCAGACAAAAAAAATGAAAAGTTAACGCTTGCTTTTTTTGATCTTGATGATTTTAAAAATATAAATGATAAGTTCGGGCACGCGACAGGAGATGCAGTTCTTATCTCATTATCTGAAATCATTGTGGAAATCCTTGAGACAAACAGAAACGCATTCAGATACGGTGGCGACGAATTTGTCCTTTTATTCAGAGAAAAAAATATTTCAGAAATAGAAGAAATCATAGAAAAAATAGTGCTGAAATTCCAGAATATGAAGTTTGATTATCTTCCGGATGAAATAAAATGCTCAATGAGCGTAGGCATTTCTGTTTACAAAGAAGGCTGGACAAGCAAAGATTGGCTGAATTCGGCGGATAAAGCCACATACAAAGCAAAGCAAAACGGCAAGAACCGATATGAAATCGCAGAGTGATATGACAGAAAATCCATCTTTTTTAACAGAGCAGCTTATCACTTACATTGGAAACAAGCGCCTTCTTCTTGATTTTATCGGGCAAGCCATAAAAATTGTGCAAGATGACTTAGGAAAAGAAAAACTCACCTGCTTTGATATTTTTTCCGGCAGCGGAATTGTTTCCCGTTATCTAAAAGGTTTTTCTTCATATCTTGTTGCAAATGATTTGGAAAATTATGCAAAAATAATAAACAGCTGCTATCTTTCCAATAAGTCTGAAATCAACCTTGAAGAATTAAAGTCGCTTCACGAAAAATTAGTTTCACAAACAAAAAAAGACATTGAATTTTCAGAAAAAGCCGGATTCATCAGCGAACTTTACGCGCCCAAAAATGAAAATGCTATAATTTCGGGCGAACGATGTTTCTACACGCCTTACAACGCAAAATATATTGATTGTGCCAGGCAAAATATTGAAAAATTTATCCCGGAAAACTATAAGAAATTTTTTATTGCGCCGCTTTTAAGCCAAGCTTCCGTGCACGCAAATACGGCTGGAATTTTCAAGGGTTTCTACAAGAACTCAAAAACAGGCTTAGGACAATTTGGCGGAAACGGAAAAGACGCGCTTTCAAGAATTTGCCGAAAAATCGAACTGCCATTTCCTGTTTTCAGCGAAAATGAATGTAAAATCAAAATTTTCCAAAGTGAAGCAAATTCATTGGCTCAAACCAGCGAGCTTTACGAAAATCTTGAAAACGGCAAATTTGATTTGGTTTATATGGATCCGCCATACAATCAGCATCCTTATGGCTCAAACTACTTTATGCTGAATCTGATTGCAAACTACAAACGCCCGAACACAGAAAATATAAGCCGGGTAAGCGGAATTCCAAGGAACTGGAACAGAAGTTTTTACAACAAACGGAAAAAAGCCGCAGAAACTTTCCGCGACTTGATAAAAAATATTAAGGCAAAATATATAATTATCTCTTTTAATTCAGAAGGATTTATTGAAAAAGAAGAAATGGAAGAACTTCTGAAAGAATTCGGCTCAGTGAAAATCCTTGAGTCAAAGTACAATGCATTCCGCGGAAGCCGCAACCTGCGCAACCGCAAAATACATGTTTCCGAATATCTTTTTATACTGAAAAAAGATTAGTTTTTTACTACACGTTGAATTTAAAGAAAAGCACATCTCCATCCTGAACGATGTAATCTTTGCCTTCCTGACGGTATTTTCCAGCTTCCTTGATTTTCTGCTCAGAACCGTACTTTCGCAAATCTTCTATTGAATATGCTTCTGCTTTTATAAAACCTTTTTCAAAATCCGTGTGAATTACGCCGGCCGCCTTTGGAGCTGTGTCACCTGCATGAATTGTCCAGGCACGACATTCGTCTGAACCGCCGGTAAAAAATGTTTCAAGTCCCATAAGATGATAGGCTTTTCTAGCCAAAACAGCCAATCCACTTTCCTTTAAGCCAACAGATTCCATAAATTCTTTTCGGTCTGCATCTTCTGTGATTTCTGCAAGGTCAGCCTCAAATTTTCCGCAGATTACAACAACCTCACTTTTTTCAGCATCAGCGATTTTCTTAAGAATTTCAACGTATTTGTTTGTCCCAGAAGCAATCGAATCTTCATCAACATTTGCAACATACAAAGTCGGCTTCATTGTCAAAAGGAACATATCTTTTATGGCAGCTTTTTCATCATCTGTAAGATCTGCAAGACGGGCACATTTTCCTTCCTGAAGAAGAGGAAGAATTTTTTCAACCGCAGAATTGAACGGAGCAAGCTGTTTTTCAGCTTCTTTTCCGAGCGCACGGACTGATTTTATATTTTTTTCCTGACGTTTTGAAATTGTCTGCAAATCTGCCTGGGCAAGCTCAAAATTGATTGTAAGAACATCGCTTTCCGGGTCAACAGGTGCTTCAACTTTTGAATCTTCGCGCACATGCATAATATCCGGGTTGTCAAAACAGCGGACAACATGGGCAATGCACGCACATTCACGGATATTTGCCAAAAACTGATTTCCCAAACCTTCGCCTTGGCTTGCACCCTTAATAAGTCCTGCAATATCAACAAATTTTACAGATGCAGGAGTCTTCTTTTTTGGATTATTAATAGAAGCAAGAAAATCCAGACGTTCATCTGGAAGATCTACAATTCCAACATTCGGATCGATTGTACAAAATGGAAAGTTCGCAGCTTCTGCAGGTGCTGCTGTCAATGCAGAAAAAATTGTGGATTTACCAACATTTGGCAATCCAACGATACCACAGTCTAATGACATAAAATCCTCTTTAAAAATCTGAAAAACCGCAAAAAGCGGAAATCTATAATTATTTAAGAAAGTATATTGCTTTAAAAGATTTTTAACAACCTAGGAATATTTTTAATCTGGGGAAAACGAATTATAAAAATATAAGCAATAAAAAATACCGCAACGGAAGCGGAAAAGCAAAATTGGCGTAATTTGCCATTTTTTTGCCGTAGGCATAAAAGAAAACTGAAAATGAGCTTTGCGAATTGAAGTTTTCTTCCTAAAAAAAATTGCAACCATAGACAATTTTGTTTTCCGCTGAAAGTGCAGGTATTTTTGGTCAATTATTCTTTGAATACTTTTTCCTAGATTTTGAATATATATGCAAAAAAATCTAAAAAAACAACATTTTTTTGCAAAATTATTTACTAACAAAAAAAACATAGTGTATAATGAATTGCTTGCATCTTGATATAGGATGCAGTTAAGGGGCAAAATCTTATGAAAAACGCTTACGTAAACCGTGTATGGGAAGAAGTAAAAGCTAAGAATCCAAACGAACCTGAATTCCTTCAGGCTGTAGAAGAAGTTTTGACAACTCTTGATCCAGTTGTTGACCAGATGCCAGAGCTTGAACCAAACGCAATCCTTGAACGACTTGTTGAACCTGAAAGAGTTATTCAGTTCCGCGTTCCGTGGATGGACGACAATGGAAATTACCATGTGAACCGTGGTTTCCGAGTTCAGTACAACAGCGCAATTGGACCTTATAAAGGAGGTTTGCGTTTTTCTAAGGAAGTAAACCTTTCTGTTTTGAAGTTCCTTGGTTTTGAACAGGTTTTAAAGAATTCTTTGACAACACTTCCAATGGGAGGCGGAAAAGGTGGTTCAGACTTTGATCCACACGGAAAATCAGACAAGGAAGTTATGCGCTTCTGCCAGTCTTTCATGACAGAACTTTACAGACATATTGGCGCAGACACAGACGTTCCTGCAGGAGACAAAAATGTTGGCGGACGTGAAATCGGTTATCTTTTTGGACAGTACAAAAGAATCCGCGATGAATATACTGGAGTTTTGACTGGAAAAGGTCTTACATTCGGTGGTTCATTGATTCGTACAGAAGCAACTGGTTACGGTCTTATTTATTTTGCTCAGGAAATGCTTAAAAAAGTTGGACAGGATTTCAAGGGCAAGACTTGTGTTGTTTCTGGCTCTGGAAACGTTGCTGAATATGCCGCTGAAAAACTTATCCAGCTTGGCGCAAAAGTTGTAACACTTTCTGATTCAAACGGATACATTTACGATGCTGACGGAATCACTCAGGAAAAACTTGACTGGGTTAAGGAACTTAAGACAGTTCGCCGTGGACGCATTTCTGAATATGCAAAACAGTTCCCTTCTGCAAAATACTTTGAAGGCAAAAAAGTTTGGGAAGTTAAATGTGACTGCGCATTCCCTTGTGCAACACAGAACGAACTTCTTGGCGAAGACGCACAGAAACTTTTGGACAACGGTTGTAAACTTGTTGCCGAAGGTGCAAATATGCCATCAAACATTGACGCTGTAAATAAATTCCTTGCTGCAAAGATTTTGTATGCACCAGGAAAAGCTTCTAACGCTGGTGGTGTAGCAACTTCTGGTCTTGAAATGAGCCAGAACTCAGAAAGACTTTCTTGGTCTTCAGAAGAAGTTGACAAAAAACTTCACAGCATCATGGTAAACATCCATGCTAATGCTTACGATACTGCTGTTAAATTCGGAGCAAAAGAAGGCAACTGGGTAAATTACGTTGCAGGCGCAAACATTGCCGGTTTCGTAAAAGTTGCGAACGCAATGATTGCCCAGGGATTGGTATAATACAAATCGAACGCAGGCGCCTGCAATTGCCGCCACTCGCAAGTCTCGTGGCGAGTGCATTTTTTCGATAATCCTAAAAAAGCCCGCTGTCGCAGCCTTTTTCTTAACGGATTTTCGATTTTGCACAGGCGCAAACATTGTCGGCTTTGTAAAAGTTGCCAACGCAATGATTGCTCAGGGATTGGTATAAGCTGAATCTTTGGATTAAATGACCTTCGCTTGGTTTTGCTGAGCGGAGGTTTTATTTTTTATGCTAGACTTCCTGAATTTCTGAGTCTTGCAATTCTGAAGAAATTTCTTCCTGATACTGAATTTCTACCATACCAAGAGGAACGCCGAACATTCCAGCATACAGTTCTTTATCCTGTTCAAAAATTGAATAATTTTTCGCGACAAAATCTGGAATACCAGCCTCAAGTTCGCCGTTATCCGACATTTTTTTATAAATTTCAATGATATTTGCCTTGTCGAATTTTTCTTTGTAGGAACGTTTATCCACAAGCGCGCTAAAAATATCAGCGACAGTCAAAATTCTATCCTGCAAGGAAAGTTCAGAAGCCGAAAGCCGCTCCGGATAGCCAGAACCGTTCAACTTTTCATGATGATGAACCGCAATTTAAGCTAAGCCCTTTGTCCAGACAGTTTGTCTGAAAAATAACGAATTTTATGCAGCCATCTTTTTGGTGATGATTGCAGAAGGAAAACTTCCTTCCT